>NZ_BAAGPS010000050.1:231070-318796 GCF_054783935.1 Streptomyces pseudoechinosporeus | reverse complement strand
TCGTCGCATCCTGGGGCTGGAGTCGGTCCCAAGGGTTGGGCTGTTCGCCCATTAAAGCGGTACGCGAGCTGGGTTTAGAACGTCGTGAGACAGTTCGGTCCCTATCCGCTGCGCGCGCAGGAATATTGAGAAGGGCTGTCCCTAGTACGAGAGGACCGGGACGGACGAACCTCTGGTGTGCCAGTTGTCCTGCCAAGGGCATGGCTGGTTGGCTACGTTCGGGAGGGATAACCGCTGAAAGCATCTAAGCGGGAAGCCTGCTT
Source organism: Streptomyces pseudoechinosporeus (assembly GCF_054783935.1). NCBI lineage: Bacteria > Bacillati > Actinomycetota > Actinomycetes > Kitasatosporales > Streptomycetaceae > Streptomyces > Streptomyces pseudoechinosporeus. Next base: position 318,533 of record NZ_BAAGPS010000050.1, on the reverse strand, counting down.
CGAGATGAGTATTCCCACCCCCTTTGAGGGGTTAAGGCTCCCAGGAGACGACTGGGTTGATAGGCCGGATCTGGAAGGCGGGTAACCGCTGGAGGTGACCGGTACTAATAGGCCGAGGGCTTGTCCTCAGATGCTCGCGTCCACTGTGTTGGTTCTGAAACCACGAACAACCCCCATGCCGGGCCACGGCATGGGTGCGGTTGAGTGTTTCACAGTGTTTCGGTGGTCATAGCGTGAGGGAAACGCCCGGTCACATTCCGAACCCGGAAGCTAAGCCTCACAGCGCCGATGGTACTGCAGGGGGGACCCTGTGGGAGAGTAGGACACCGCCGAACAAAATGTAGAGAAAGCCCCACACCTTTTGGTGTGGGGCTTTCTGCATTTCAGGATGGCCAGACCAGCCTTGTGTCGTACGCCAGGATCACCGCCTGAACCCGGTCCCTCGCCCCCGTCTTGGCGAGAATTCGGCTCACGTGCGTCTTTACCGTCGACTCCGCGAGATGGAATCGGGAAGAGATCTCGGCGTTCGTCCAGCCCTGGCCGATGACGGTGAGGATTTCCCGTTCTCGTTCTGTCAGGACAGTGAGTCGGGGGTCCAGGGAAGTGGAGTCGGTCGGGGCCGTGGACGGTAGGTGCTGGACGTATGCGTCGAGGAGCCGTCGGGTCAGGCTTGGGGCCACTACCGCGTCTCCTGTTGACACTGCTCGGATTCCCGAGAGCAGTTCCTCGGGGAGTGCGTCCTTGATGAGGAAGCCGCTGGCGCCTGCGCGCAGGCCGGCGTATGCGTACTCGTCGAGGTCGAAGGTGGTGAGGATGAGGATGCGGGTGCGGTCGCCGGAGGAGACGATGCGGCGCGTGGCCTCGATGCCGTCGAGGCCTGGCATGCGGATGTCCATGAGGACGACGTCGGGATGGAGTTCGGCCGTCATGCGGACCGCCTCCGTGCCGTTGCCGGCTTCTCCGAGCACCGTCATGTCGTCCTGGCTCTCCAGGAGCATGCGGAAGCCCAGGCGCTGGAGGGGCTGGTCGTCGGTGATGAGGACGGTCGTCACGGAGTGGCTTCCTTCGGTTCCGGGAGGGCCGGGACGGCCGGGAGATGGAGGTGGACTCGCCAGCCGCCGGTCGGCAGTGGGCCTGCCTCAAGTGTTCCTTCGTACAGGGCAGTTCGCTCGCGCATTCCCGTGAGGCCGCGGCCTCGGGTGCCGTCCGGAGGGGTGCCTCCGCTGCCGGTGTCGGTGACTGTCACCGTGACGGCACCCCCGTCCTCGTACGAGATGGAGACCTGTGAAGTGGCGTCCGGGCCTGCGTGTTTGAGGGTGTTCGTGAGGGCTTCCTGGATGACGCGGTAGATCGTGAGCTGGGTGCCGGTGGGGGCGGGGGCCGGGCGGCCGTGGGTCTTGATGAGTACGGGGAGGCCGGCGGATCGTACGCCGTCGATGAGGTGGTCGAGGTCCCTGAGGGAAGGCTGGGGGGTCAGTTCGGCGGTGGGGGCTTCCTCGCGTAGGACGTCGAGGAGGCGGCGGAGTTCGGTGAGGGCCTGGCGGCTGGTTGTGCCGATGGCTTCCAGGGCCTGGGTGGCTCGTTCCGGGGACTTGGCTGCCGCGTACGAGCCGCCGTCGGCCAGGCCTGTGATGACCGAGAGGTTGTGGCCGATGATGTCGTGCATTTCGCGGGCTATGCGGGCGCGTTCCGCTGCCGCGGCGAGCTGGGTCTGTTGGTCGCGTTCGACTTCCAGCTGGCGGGCCCGTTCGTGGAGAGAGGCCAGGTACTCCTGGCGGGTGCGGACGGCTATGCCGCCGACCGCCGACAGGGCGAGGCCCATCATGACCGGGACGATCGTCGCGCCGGGGCCGCCCTGATCGTCGGGGTAGCGGAAGCCAGCGATCCAGAAGGGTGCCACGGCGAGGGCGTAGGACCAGAGCAGGGTGCGCAAGCGGGTGCGTAGAGCGATGTTGAAGATGACGACGAGCAGGGTCATGGAGGCTTGCAGGACCGCGCCCGACCAGACGTTGGCGACGGAGAACGGCAGCATCACCAGCAGGACCGCGAAGGGATGGCTGCGGCGCCAGAACAGCGGGACCGAGAAGCCCAGGGACATCGTTCCGAGCAGCCACCTCGGTGTGTCGGGGTTCTCCGTGACGCTCTTCCAGCCGCCGCTGAGGAAGTCGGTGAGGCAGGCGATGACGTAGAAGCCGGTGAGCAGGACGTCCCACACCCACGGGCGGCGTCGGTCGAAGGCGCGTACCCGCTGGACGAGGCGGTGGAACTGGCGGGTAAGGGGTTGCCCGTTGGGGGTCCAGTCGCCCTGCCAGTCCTGTTCGCGAGTTGCCACGGGGCCATCTTCGTATGCGGTGCAGGGTGGGGCGTCGGGCGGTGGCGGGAAATCGGGTGAGAGCGTAGTACCTGGGTATTACGGTGGCGCCCATGGACCCTGTGATCCGTTCCATACGTGCCGATGAGTGGGCCGCGGTGAAGGAGCTGCGGCTGGCTGGGCTGCGGGACCCGGTGGCGTCTCTTGCCTTTCTTGAGACGTATGAGGATGCCGTGGTGAAGCCCGACAGTTTCTGGCGGGAGCGGGCGGCGGGGGCTGCGGAGGGTGTGCGCGAGCGGCAGCAGTTCGTGGCCGAGGAGGGCGACGGGCGGTGGGTCGGGTCGGTGGTTGTGCTTGTTGAGGAGGCGGGGGCGGAGGGGGCGCTCGGGAGCGTGAGTGAGGTGCGGCAGGGGCATCTCGTGGGGGTTTTTGTGCGGCCTGAGTGGCGGGGGCGGGGGGTGACCGAGCAGCTTTTCGCGTGCGCGTTGGAGTGGGCGTGGGAGGTGGCCGGGGTCGAGTGGGTGCGGCTGTTCGTGCATGAGCGGAACGCGCGGGCAGAGGGCTTCTACCGGAAGATCGGGTTCGTGCCGACGGGGAAGACCGTTCCCGTGCCGGGTGATCCCGCCGTGCGGGAGCTGGAGTTCGTGATGAAGCGGCCCTGAAGTGCTAAGCGCTCCGCTGGAAGAACGGTGATGCTGTGTCGATATGCGGCTCCGCCGCGTGCGCGGGCCGGTGGGGGCTGGTCGCTCCCCCACTCTCGGCTTCTCCCCCACTCTCGGCTTCGCTCGAGCGGGGGGACCCCCATCGCGGCGGAGCCGCATATCAATACAGCCCCGCGCCCCTAAGAGGCCTGCGGCCCCCCTGGGGGCGCGGTGCCGCACCGGACTTCACCAAGGCCGCTTAGGCCGGGAGCTCCTGGTGGGGCCAGCGGGTGCGGGCCTGTTCTCGGGAGCGGAGGAGGGCCAGGGTGGGCATGCCTCGGTCGGGGCCTGAGGTGAGCAGGTCCGGGAGTTGGGGGAAAGGGGCCACCGCGGCCACGTCGTCCAGGACGAGGGTGAGTGGTGGGTCGAGGCGACCGGAGGATGACCGTTCGGCCATGCGCCGGCCGCGCTCGACCACGCTTGAGGCGAGGGCCGTCAGAAGTGGCATCGCGCCCGGGTTCGCCTTGGGGTCCTCGATGGGTTCACCCACCACATAAAGCGTGCCCCCTTCGTTGACGAAGGAATCCAAAGTGAGGGCGTCAGTTCGGTTGGGGGTGCAGGCCTCGCGGACGTTCACTGTGAAGAGGGAGGAGAGGGCGCGAGCCGTCAACTCCTGGGCGATGTCGCGGCGTTCGGGATACGAGGTGAGGGCGGCCTCGAGTTCGCCGGCGGAGCCGGAGGCGGCCTTGGGGTTCGTACGGAGGATGCGTACGGCTTCCTGGACCTGGGTGCCCTGGGCCCAGCGGTGGAGGTGGCGGATGGTGCGGCCGTCTGTTGCGGCGGCGTGGAGGTAGCTGCGCAGGAGGGTTTCCGCGACGTCTGCGACCGCCTGGTCCATTTTTGCGGTGGGGCGGACCGGGGCGAGGAGGGCTGCCGCCCTGGCTCTCGCGGTGTCCTTGTCCTGGCAGCCGGTTGAGGGGGACCAGTGGAGGCGGGCCGGGGTGTCGCAGAGGTGGGAGGGGTCGTAGAGGAGGACGGGGCCGAGCTTTGCCCGGGCGTCCTTGGTGTCCGACCAGAGGGTGGGGTTGGAGGTGATGACGAGGGCGGGGCCCTCGGCGTCTCGTACGGCTTCGGTGGCCAGGGGGTGGCGGGTTTGTGGGGGGCCGAGGAACAGGGGGCTGCGGGGGGTTGGGATGGAGGGCTTTTCCCACCCGCCCGTCCGTTCACTGTCGGCTGCATAGGGAGCCGACCCGGACGGCGGCTCCGCCGCCGGTCCCTCCGGGAGAAAGGGGGCTGTGGGGGAAGTGGGCGTGTGGGGGTAAGCCGGGCCGGAGGCGGTCGCGGGCCCTACGCCTGAGCGGGAGTTGGCCGCAGCGGGCACGGAGCCCGAGCTGTTCGCGCTCTGGGGCGGAATCGCCGAGCCGGAGTCGGCCACAGGCGAGCCGGAGTTGGTCGCGCGTCCGGGCACGTGGTCCGAGCCGGATCCGACCTCAGGCGGAAGTCCCGCGCCGGTGGCGCCAATAGGCGGAACCCCCGCGCCGGTCGCAGGCTGGCCCCCTGAGCCAGCCGCTCCCCCAGCATGAAGCCCTGAGCCAGTCGCGGGCGGCCCCTCCGAGCCGGTCGTGTCCCCCGCCGCCCCCGCGCCCCCAGACGGCTGACCCGAGCCAGCGGCCCCAGACGGACCCCCAGAGCCAGCCCCAGCCGCACCCCTCGAATCCCCCGCGCCCCCAGTCCAGCCCTCCGCCCCGTACGCCCTCGCCTTCCGCCGACCAGCCCTCACCGCCCGCCACCTCGCCACCGTGCCCATCACGAACACGGTCAGGACCACCAAGACCATCAGCTGGCCGATGAGCAGCCCCCAGAACAGCCCGTACCCCGACAGCTGGCCCTCCGGAGTCTCCGGCCAGGCGCCCGCCACGTCGTGCGGCTGCTGGATCAGGTGGCGCATCGCCAGGGGCGTACGGCCGAAGGTGACCTTGGACGGCCAGGAGCCGTGGTCGAAGAGGCCGGCGAGGCCTGTTGCCGACCACACCAGCAGGGTCATGCCCAGGAGGAATGCGAGCACCCCGATCACCAGGCCGTCGGGGACGCCCCCTTCACCGCGTTCGTGCTCCCGGCCTCGTTCGTACGGTCTCATCTCGCCCCTGCCGCTCTCACGCCACCGTGGACTCGGACGAGTCGTCGAGATCGCTCAGGTGTTGCTCCATGAACGCCGCTGCTCGCTCCTCCGCCTCCAGCTCGGCGGCCCGTAGCGCGTCGTCCGACAGATCGGGGGTGGACGACTCGGTCATGGCGCGGTCGGTGAAGACGAGGGGGCGTTCCATCTCGGTGATCAGGTGTTTGACCACCTGGACGTTGCCGTTGACGTCCCACACCGCGATGCCTGGGGAGAGCGTGGGGATGATCTCGACGGCCCATCTGGGCAGGCCGAGCACGCGTCCCGTCGCCCGCGCCTCGTCCGCCTTCTGGGCGTAGATCGTCCGCGTCGACGCCATCTTCAGGATGGCCGCCGCCTCCTTCGCCGCCGCTCCGTCCACGACATCGGACAGGTGGTGGACGACCGCTACGAACGAAAGGCCCAGTCGTCGGCCGAACTTCAGCAGCCGCTGGAAGAGTTGGGCCACGAACGGGCTGTTGATGATGTGCCAGGCCTCCTCGACGAGGAAGATGCGCTTCTTCCGGTCGGGGCGGATCCAGGTGTGTTCCAGCCACACGCCGACGATCGCCATCAGGATCGGCATGGCGATGGAGTTGCGGTCGATGTGGGACAGGTCGAAGACGATGAGTGGGGCGTCGAGGTCGATGCCGACCGTCGTCGGGCCGTCGAACATGCCGCGCAGGTCACCGTCGACCAGGCGGTCCAGGACGAGTGCCACGTCCAGGCCCCAGGCCCGTACGTCGTCCAGGGCGACGTTCATCGCCTCGGCCGACTCCGGTTCGGGATGGCGCAGTTGCTCGACGATGTCGGTGAGGACCGGCTGGCGGTCGGTGATCGTCTCGTTCACGTACGCGTGCGCGACTTTCAGCGCGAAGCCGGAGCGCTCGTCGAGGCCGTGGCCCATCGCGACCTCGATGATCGTCCGGAGCAGGGCCAGCTGGCCTGTCGTGGTGATCGACGGGTCGAGTGGGTTGAGGCGGATTCCCATGTCCAGGGCCGCTGTCGGGTCGAGGCGGATGGGGGTGATCCCCAGCTCCTGGGCGATGAGGTTCCATTCGCCCACGCCGTCCTCGCCCTGTGCGTCGAGTACGACGACCTGGCGGTCACGGAACCTCAACTGCCGTAGTACGTACGTCTTCTCGAGGGCCGACTTGCCGTTGCCGGACTCGCCGAGCACGAGCCAGTGCGGTGCCGGGAGCTGCTGCCCGTACAGCTGGAAGGGGTCGTAGATGTAGCCCTTCCCGGAGTACACCTCGCGGCCGATGATGACGCCGGAGTCGCCGAGGCCGGGCGCGGCGGTCGGGAGGTAGACCGCCTGGGCCTGCCCCGTCGAGGTGCGCACCGGCAGCCGGGTCGTCTCGACCTTGCCGAACAGGAACGACGTGAAGGTTTCCGTGAGGGCGGACAGCGGGTCCCGCATAGAGTCCTACCTCCGGATGCCGGTCGCGAACGGGAGTGTGTTGACGAAGGCGCGGTGGTGCTCGCGGTCGCACCACTCGAGTTTCAGATACGACTTGCCGGCCGAGGCGCGGATCGTCCGTTTGTCGCGGGCGAGTGCCTCGGGGTTACGGGACGAGACGGTGATGTAACCGACGAGGTTGACGCCGGCCGCGCCGCTCGCGAGGTCCTCGCCGCGCTGGTCGAGGCGGTTGTGCGAGGCGATGTCGCGGGGGTCGACGGTCCGGTTCATCTTGGCCTGGCGGCTGGCCTCCGCCTCGTCGTTCGTCTTCTCCGTCAGCATCCGCTCTATGGCGATCTCGGTGGGTTCGAGGTCCATCGTGACGGCCACGGTGCGGATGACGTCCGGGGTGTGGACGAGCAGCGGGGCAAGGAAGTTGACGCCCACCGGGGTCATCGGCCACTCCTTCACCCAGGCCGTGGCATGGCACCACGGCGCGCGGGTGGAGGACTCGCGGGTCTTCGCCTGGAGGTACGTCGGCTCCATGGCGTCCAGCTCGGCCGGCCAGGCGTTGCGTTTCGTCATCGCCTGGATGTGGTCGATGGGGTGGTCGGGGTCGTACATGGAGTGGACGAGAGACGCCAGCCGTCCCTGCCCGAGCGGCTGCCGCACCCGGATGTCGGCCTCCTGCAACCGCGAGCAGATGTCCGTCAGCTCACGCGCCATCACGACCGCGAGCCCCGCGTCCTTGTCGAGCTTCTTGCCGCCCTGCGGGCGCGCGGCCCGGGCCATCGCGTGGCCCTCGGCGGCGAGTTCCCGTGAGTAGTGCATGCAGGCCACCAGGTACGCGCGGTGCTGCTCACTGCTGGTGGACACCATGGACTGGAGCTGGTCGTACGACTGCTGCAGCCAGCCGGGGGCGCGCTCGTCGCCGCGTACGGCGACGTCCTTGGCGTGCGCGTCCGGGTCGGCGGGGAGGGTGCGGGCGAGCATCTGGAGGCGGGTGACGAAGCCGTCGCCGTTCGCGACGTGCTTCAGCAGCACCCCGAAGCGGTCGACGAGGGCTTCCTGGTCCTCGGAGTCGCGCAGGCCGACGCCCGGGCCCTCGATCTCGATCGCGGCCGTGACCGTGCGCCGGTCGGCGTGCAGAAGGACGGCGATCTCGTCGGGGCCGAAGGGCGCCGCCAGCCACGTAATGCGTCCAATGCCCGGTGGCGGGCCGACCTCGATCTCACGGCCGTCGATGCGGGTGCCGGCCTCCATGACGTTGCTGCGGTACGTCGTGCCGTTGCGGAGCGTCCGCTTGTAACTGCGGTTGATCTCGTACCACTTGTAGAAGGTGCGCCGCTTGTACGGCACGTAGACCGCCGCGAGCGCCACCATCGGGAAGCCCACCAGCAGGACGATGCGCAGGGAGAGGACGGGGACGAGCAGGCCGCACATCATGCCGAGGAACGCGCCCACGATGATCAGCGCGATCTCGCCGGTTTCGCGGTTCTTGCCGACGATCGCGTTCGGCCGGGCGCGGCCGATCAGATATGTACGGCGGGGCGTGACCGGATGGGACACATGGGACTCGGTCGTCAACGCCCTTCACCTCCCGAGCGGTTGGTACTACTGCTGTTGCGGGTGTTGCTGGCATGGGGGGTGTTCGCCGGGCTGTTGCGCGGCGGGGGCGCGGCGGGGACCGATCCGCCGCCTCCGTGGGAGGACGGGCGGGTGCTGTGGGCGGCTACGCCGGCGGAGGCCGCGTTGGCGGGGCGGGCGCCTCCGCCGCTGTTGCCTCCGCCACCGCTGCCGTTGTTGTCGGCGCGGGTGCTGTGCGTCTTGATGCCCTGGGCGACGAGGGTGGCCGGGGAGCTGATGACGGCCGCGGCCTTGCCTTCGGCGCCCTGCATGATGCGATTGTTGCGGGAGTTCGCGATCTCGTCGCCGAAGCCCGGTACGAAGCGGTAGATCATCGCGCTCGCGAAGATGGCCAGCAGGATGATGGCGAGGCCGGACACGACGGCCGAGAAGGCGTCCGGTCCGTCCTCGGCGGACAGCGCGCCCGCCAGGCCGAGCACGATCACGATCACCGGCTTGACCAGGATCACCGCGATCATGATGCCAGCCCAGCGGCGGACGTGGCCCCACAGGTTCTTGTCGACCAGGCCCGCGTACACGACAGTGCCGAGCAGCGCGCCCACGTACAGCAGGGCAGCTCGGATGACCAGCTCCAGCCACAGGACGCCCGCGGCGAGGATGGACACGAGGGAGACGACGATCAGCATGATCGGGCCGCCGCCGATGTCCTCGCCCTTCTCCAGGGCGCCGGAGAAGTTGCCGAAGAAGGTGTCCGTCTGGTTGCCAGTGGTCTGGGCGAGGACTTCTGATACGCCGTCGGTTGCCGAGACGACCGTGTAGAGGATCAGCGGCGTGAAGGCCGAGGCCAGGACGGTCAGCCAGAGGAAGCCGATCGCTTCGGAGATGGCCGTGGTGAGGGGAACGCCTCGTACGGCCCGCTTGGCGACCGCGAGCAGCCAGAGGAGGAGGGTGAGGATCGTCGAGGCCGCGAAGACGACGGCGTACTGCTGGAGGAACTTGGGGTTCGTGAAGTCGACGTTCGCCGTTTCTTTGACGGCTTCGCTGAGCTTGTCGATGGTCCAGGAGGCGGCGTCGGCGCAGCCTTTGGCGAGGGAGGAGAGGGGGTCGAGGGTGGAGGTGGGGTCGGTTAGGGAGGGGGTGCCGCCGGGGCTGCTGTTGTCGCCGGGATCGCTCTCGCAGATCCTCTTGGCCTCGCCTGAGAGGAGGCCGCAGTTGTCGTCGGACGGCGTGGGCGTAGGCGTGGGGGCCGCGGCGGCCTGCGTGGCCAGCAGGACGACGGCGGTTTGTACGGCTGTCAGGGTTGCCGTGCCCTTGAGCACGCGGTGTGGGCTACCGGGCATACGTGAACCCTCCGTACTCCTCGACGGCCTTCGAGATCTCTTCGGACGTCGAGACCTTGTTGTCGCCGTTGACCGGCGCGGGACCTTCTTTCTGGGTGAAGGTGTCGACCTTCCAGCCACCGTCGGCCCAGCGCATCTGGAGGGTCATGGTGAACCAGTCGCTGGTGACCGGGTTGGTCGCGTTCTCCGCCGCCATCCCGAACACGCCCGCGCACCAGACCTCGACGGTGGCCGTGCTGTCCGAGTAGCTCGTGACCTTGGTGCCGACTGGCATCGTGCGTGATACGTATGTGCTGCCCGTCGGTGCGCTGCCGTTCTCGTCCAGGCCAACCTTGTCGAGGAAGGCCTTGTCGTATGTCTTGTTGAGCCTGTCCTCCAGTTCGGACACCTTGTCGGCGACGAACACCTGGCGGACGATCTCACTCCGCCGCGCGGGTTTGAGCATGTCCGCCGAGACCAGCACCACCGAGTAGTTCGCCGCCGCCGACTCCGCCCCCTGCTCATCCTGCGCGAACCCCGAAGGAATCCCCCCAGCCTTCGACTGAACCGGCTTCTCCCCGGACGCGGCCGTAGGCGCCGCCCCCGCTCTCTCCCCACCCCCGTCCCCCGATCCGGAATCACCGCCACCACGGTTCGCGAAGGCGATGGCCGCGATCAGGAGCACCACCACACCCACTACCGTGATGAGGCTGCGGGAGGACGAACGGCCCCCGCGGCGCGCGCCGCCGTAGGGGTCGCCGGCGCTGTCGGGGTACCGGGTACGGGTCTGGCCGGAGCCCCCGTACCCGCCGTTGTCGCCGCGCGAACCGTGCTCGTCGCCGAGACTCATGCCGCGTACGCCCCCTCAACCTCGTGCTGGACCGCGTAGTCGTAGTACGACGGTAGCCGCGCTGCTTCCTTCACGGGCGCGGTGTGGTGACTCGACATCAGGGAAACGCAACCTCAGCCGGTGGGCACGTCGGACGGGTGGGTCGGAGGGAACCGGGCGCGCCCGGCCGGATCTGAGGGGCCGCCGGGCCGGAGCCGGCCTACACGGCCATGCCGTACACGATGGTGAACAGCGTGCCCAGGGAGCCGATGATGAAGACCCCGGTGAGGCCCGCGATGATGAGGCCCTTGCCCTGTTCGGCACTGAAGGTGTCGCGCAGGGCCGTCGCGCCGATACGCTGCTTCGCCGCGCCCCAGATCGCGATGCCGAGGCAGAGCAGGATGGCGACCGCCATCACGACCTCGATCATCACCCGTGCCTCATTGCCCAAGTCACCGAAGGGGCCCCAGTCCGGGGCGATTCCGCCGATGATCGTGGTGATGTCGCCCTCTTCGGCTGCGAAGAACATGTAAGTCACCGCCCCTTGTGGGTAGTTCCGTACCCCCTGCCACTCTGCGCAGAGGTCAGGCCTCATTGTCGCCGACAAAGACGCTGTCGTATGTCGACTTGGCGCCATTGGTTGGCGGGTTTCGTATGTACGGCTTGCCGCCGGCCCTCGGGGACCCCTGCGGGCGGTGGGACGGTATACAAGTAAACGTACGGTCACTCTGTGTATCACGGCAGGTCACGCCGGGCAATGAAGTTGTATCGGAACCTGTGGTGTGGTTCCGCCGTTGACCCCCTTCTACGCGACGGCCGACTACTCCGCCCCGCTTCCATGAGTCCGCCCGCGTCCCATGTGCGCCGGTGCGTCGGGCCGATGCGCTCCGGGTCGTTCCGTCTGCTGGTAAGTAGACGCCACCCGTTCCGCCTTCGCGAAGGCTATCTCGGGGTGGAGGCGGGGGAGGTGCCGGGGTGTCAGGGGAGGGGCTCCGCCTCGGCCTTCCACGGTGTCAGCTCGGGGCGTTTGGCCGTACGCCCGTCTCCCGAGGAACGGCCCCGGATCCGCCGCCAGACCCAGGGGCCCAGGAACCCCGCGGCCCAGACCACATCGGCGCTCACGGTGCGCAGGAAGGGGACGGGGGCGAGCGGAGGCAGCGGGGCGGACCAGTCCTCGTGGCCCGGCAGGCCGAGGGTGTGGGCCATGCCCGAGGCGATCCGGGCGTGGCCGAGCGGTCCGGCGTGGATGCGGTCCTGGCTCCACAGCCGTGGGTCGGTCGTGACGGGATGCGGGAACACGTCCATGACGGCGACGCCATGACGTTCCGCGGCGGCGCGCAGGCGGGTGTTGAGGTCGAGGACGCGCGGCAGCGCGCGGCGCGCGAGCGGTGAGAGCTTCCCCATGTCGGGGTACGTGATGGTGGCCACCTGTGCACCCGATTCGGTGAGCCGCGCGAACATCTCCTCGATGTCTGCCATGACTTGCTCGGCGTCGAAGCCGGGGCGGAGCAGGTCGTTCATGCCCGCCACGACGGTCACCAGATCGGGCTTCAGCGCGAGGGCCGGGGCGAGTTGTTCCGCTCTGATCTGCGCGGTCACCTTCCCGCGTACGGCGAGATTGGCGTACGTGAGGTCAGGTTGCCCTTCCGCCAGGATCTCCGCGAGCCGGTCCGCCCACCCCCGGTATCCGCGTACGTCGTCACCGTCGCCGATGCCCTCGGTCTGGCTGTCGCCGATGGCCACATAGCGCGTGTACGGGTGCATGGTCATGGTCATGCGCCGAGCCTGGGGCCGGGTCGGCGGGGACGTCAATGTTTCACGTTCACTCGTGAGTGAGATCCCAGCTCCTCTAAGTCAGCTAATGCTTATATAAGTGGGCGGTGATATATTGCTCGTATGCACGCGTTCGATGTGCTCGGAGACCCTGTACGCCGCCGGATCCTGGAACTCCTCGCCGACGGGGAGATGAGCTCCGGGAAGGTCAGCGAGGTCATCCGGCAGGAGTTCGGGATATCGCAGCCCGGCGTCTCGCAGCACCTCAAGGTGCTGCGGGAGAACGGGTTCGCCACCGTACGACCGGAAGGCACCCGCCGCCTCTACGCGGTGAACTCGCAGCCGCTCCGCGACATCGACGCGTGGCTGGACCGTTTCCGGCGGTTCTGGACCCCGCCTCTCGAGGCTCTGACCACCGAACTCGCCCGGGGCAAGCGCGAGCGCCGCCTCCGTGAAGCCGACCGGGACGGGGACGCGGAAGACCAAGTACCTCCTCCAAGGAGCAAGCCATGATCGACGTCACCCAGCAGATCAATGCCGTACGGCGCCAGGTCGGCAAGCGCACGTTCAAGGCCGGCGAGGCACGCGTCGTGACCATCAGTCAGACGTACGACTCGGACATCGAGGACGTCTGGGACGCGTGTACCAACGCCGAGCGCATCCCGCGCTGGCTCATGCCCGTCTCCGGCGACCTGACCCTGGGCGGCAAGTACCAGCTGCACGGCAACGCGCACGGCACGATCGAGCGCTGCGACCCGCCCAAGGGGTTCGCCGCCACGTGGGAGTGGGAGGAGAGCGTCAGCTGGATCGAGCTGCGGCTCACGCCGGATGCGGACGGCGGGACGCGCTTCGAAATCGACCACATCGCCCACGTCGACGACGACACGAAGTGGCCGGAGTACGGGCCCGGCGCGGCCGGTGTCGGCTGGGACATCATGGTCATGTGCCTGTACGTGCACCTGTCGTCCGGACGCCCTGTGGATTCGCAGAAGGCGGAGGCGTGGGTCGCGTCCGACGAGGGCAAGCGCTTCGTCTCGCTCAGCAGCGACGCCTGGTACGAGGCGAACGTCGCGTCCGGCGAGGACCCGGCCACGGCTCGCGCGGCGGCGGACGCCACGACTGCTGCGTACACCGGGGCGGAGGTCCCGCCGGAGTCCTGAATCGGGGCGGTGGATGAGAGCACTCTCATCCAGGCCACGGTGACGATTCATCAATGGCGTGCACCGTCGTGCGCATGCCCCCTGAGCAGTCTTCTCTGCCTCTGCCTCCGGCGTCCGGGCCTGTGCCCGATGCGGTCAGTGCCGTCGGCGTACCGGATCTGCGTCTGCTGACCGGCCCGGACGCCGGTGGACTGCTGGCGGCAGCCCTGGAGCCGTCCGGCGGGCAGTTGTTGTCCTGGCGCGTCGATCAGATCGACCACCAGCCCGGTAACAGTTGTACCGCTGTCTACCGGGTGCAGGTCTGCGGGTCCGACGGGAGTACCGGTGAGGAGCGGATCGGTGCCCGCACCGGGCGTCTGCCGCGCGGGGCAACGGTGTTGGACAACGGCGCCGACCGGGTCGCGGTGTGGCGTTTCCCGTACGACCCCTGGCTGCCCGGCCTTCCTTCGGCCTGCGATCCGGTCGCACTGGCCCGGTTGCTGGAGGACCTCGGCTGCGGCAGCGGTCCGGTCCGGCACCGGGTACGCGCGTACCGGCCCGGCCGTCGTGCCGTGATCGAGGCGAGCGGCGCCCAGGGGCGGCTGTTCATCAAGGTCGTACGTCCGAGCCGGGTGGACGCCCTGCACCAGCGGCACCGTCTGCTCACCGACGCCGGTGTTCCCGCCCCGGCCAGCCTCGGCTACACCCCCGACGGGCTGGTCGTCCTCCAGGCCCTGCCCGGCCGGACCCTTCGGGAGGTGCTGCGCGAGGGCGGTGGCCGCGCGCCGTCCGCTCAGGCGGTTCTTGCCCTGCTCGACCGGCTTCCGCCCGAACTGGCTTCGGGGACGCCTCAGTCGTCGTGGGCTGCCAAGGCGCCGCATTACGCGGCTGTCGTCGGCGCCGCGTTGCCCCAACTGGCTGCTCAGGCAGCCGAGTTGGCTGAGGAGGTGACAACGGGCGTCGGCTCCGAGCCCGTGGTCGCCGTACATGGAGACCTGTACGAGAGTCAGCTCCTTGTAGACGGCGGGCGTATCAGCGGGCTGCTGGACGTGGACACCGCAGGCCCCGGCGAACGCCTCGACGACCTGGCCTGCCTTCTCGGCCATCTGTCCGTCCTCGCCCAGATCGACCGCGTACGCGCCGTGGGCATCAACCGGCTGGGCGCCACCTACCTGGCGGCGTTCGCAGGCCTCGTCGACCCCGCCGAGCTGCGGCGCCGTACCGCCGCCGTGGTGCTGTCCCTTGCCACCGGCCCGCACCGGGTGCAGGAGGCCGGCTGGCAGGCGGCCACCCGGGCCCGACTCGACCTGGCGACGCGCTGGCTGCGCCCACATGAGGGTCCTCTCACTGGCGCCCCATGAAGGCCTCATCGCCGACGCCGACCGTAGAACCAGAGCCCGAACCGTTCCGGGACGGGCACCCAGGAAGGAAACACACCATGCGCATCACTCGACCGTGGCGCATAGCCGTCGCCGGTGTCGGCGCGACCGCCGTCCTCGCCGGACTGGGCGGCGCGGCAGCAGCCACCGACCGCGGCATCGACCTGCACGACAAGTCCAACGCGGTGCAGGTCAGCACGCAGCTCGGCGACGACGACGCCGATGACTCGCCGGGTTCCGCGGATTCGCCTGACGGCGCCCCGGCGTCCGGCGACGGCTCCCCGGATTCCCGCGACGGCTCACCGGAGTCCGCCGACAGTCCGCTCGCCTCGCCCTTCGACTCGGCGAACTCGCCCAACGCGCCTGGCGCCGGGGCGGACTCGGCCAACAGCCCCGCCGACTCCTCGGGCGACAGCCCGGCTGGCTCCTCCGCCGACAGCCCGGCTGACAACTCGGCCGACAGCCCGGTCGATTCCTCCGCCGACTCCCCGAACCCGCCTGCGAAGCCCGCCCAGCCCAAGCCGGTTTCGGGCGACTCGGCCGACTCTCCTCCGGCACCCCGTAGCGCCGACTCGGGCGCCAGCGCCGCCTCCGCGAACTCTGCCGGATCGGCCGACTCCGCAGCTTCTGCGGATTCCGCGGACTGATCCGGCCGCCCGATGATTGCCGCAGGTCCGGACGCACGGCAAAAGCGCCGTTCCGCCCGGGCCCGTGGCGTCCCTACGGCGCCTCTCCCTCCACACCCTCCACGAAGTGGTCGAAGGTGGGAGTGTCCCGACCATCGCCCCGCCGGGCGGTACCCCCGGCCGGAGGCTGGGGGAGGATCGGCGATCGCCTGCACGTTCATCCCGTGCCGGTGATGCCTGCCGGAGTAGTACGGCCGGCCGGCAGCGATTCAGTCGATGGGCAGCAGCGTCACGTCGAGGATCACGCGGCCAACACCCAGATCACGACCATGACGAGGAAGCCAATTACGAGTAGTGCCGGCAGACCCAGGATGAGGGTGACCAACCACCACCTGGTCCGTCCCGAGGGGACCTGAGTGTCCTCGTACCGCACCGGTCGGCCCCGCGTCGTTTCCATGAGATCCATCCTTCGTCTGCCTGTTTCTACCGGCCACAATTTGTCAGCTGCCCCGTAGGAGTTCGTAACACGATCTTGTTGAGGTGTGTTGGCCGAGCGCAACCAATACTCGTCTGCACCCCATCTACCAGGAGCTTCACCAGGTCCCTCCCCTTCACGGACTCCCCACCTACGGCGCGCTGTCTTCCACGCCGTCCACGCCCTCCACGAAGTGGTCGAACTCGCCTGCCTGTACGCCGAGTACGAAGGCGTCCCACTTGCGGCGGTTGGTTGTGACGACGTTGTCCGGGTCGTTCGTTTCGCGGATGTAGACGGGGGCTTCGCCGTCGTCTCCCTCGCCGAAGGCGATCTCGATCCAGGGGCCGGGGCCCTCGGCGTCTTCGGGTGCGGCGCGGACCCAGTCGAGGTTCGGGGGGATGTCAGCCACGGTGGGTTTCTTCCTTGTGCTTGAGGGTGTGGAGGAGGGCGGAGAAGGTGGTTGGGGTGGTCTCGAGTATCGCTTCGGTGGGGTCGCTGCTTTCGGTCAGATGGACCGTACCTACACGTGCGGCAACGTGTACGCAGGAGTCGCCCTCGGAGCAGTAGGTCGACTTCTGCCAGGCATGCGCACTCATGGGAGCTCCCTATAGGTCGTGGATGACGGCACGGATGAGGTCTCGGGTCTTGTCGGGTGCGAGAGCGACGGCATCGAGCCGCTCGAAGAGGGTGCGGTACTTGCGCAGTTGGGACTCGGCATCCAGGAACTTGAGGCCATGGGACTGGTCCAGGTGGACGGTGTCGAGTTCTGGCACCGGGCCGTGTGCGTAGTAGATGGACTGGCCTGAACCGGGGTAGGCGCCGACGTCGAACGTGATAGCACGCAAGGTGATGTGCTCCCGCTCGCCTGCGTCGAGCAGATGCTTGAGCTGCTGTCGGGACACTGACGAGCCGCCGACCTTCATCCGCAGGGCTGCCTCATGGATGATCGCCTCGTACGAGGTGGGGTCATCCCTGTACAGCACCGCCTGGCGCTTGACGCGGAACGAGATGCGGTGCTCGATGTCCGGCGGGGAGAGCTCCGTGACGCCCTGGCGGAAGATCTCGCGGGCGTGGTCGACGGTCTGGAGCAGGCCGGGGATGCGTGCTGTGACGGTGGTGCGCAACGACTGGGCGTGGTGCTCCAGTTCGGCGAGGTCGAGTAGCGGGCTCGGCAGGATTTCGCGGTACTGCTCCCACCAGCCGCGCCTGCGGTCGCCGGTCATCCCGACGATGGCTTCGATCAGTGCCTTGTCCGAGCATTCGTACTGGCAGGCCATGGTGCGTACCCGCTCAGGGCTCACGCCCGCGCGTCCGGCCTCCATGTTGCTGATCTGATTTTGCTTGACGCCAAGCAGTTGACCGGCCTCGGTGGCATTCAGCCCTGCGCGCTCTCGAAGCTTGCGCAGCTCAACGCCCAAGCGGAGTTGACGACCCGTCGGATTGCTTCTCACGGGCTTGTCCGCCTCCTCGTTGCGGGTCACCCACACGGGTGGTGTATCACGGATTTACGGGGAATCGTGTAATGCGTTACATGGATGCCGCTAGCTTATAACTCGGCGCCTCCCCCCAGAAGCACCCCGCTCGACGGAGCGGCCGCGGTCACTGGGCAACGTAACCAACCTGCACCCCAAACCACCCAACTTCCCTCCGAACCAGGAGACTTCCCATGGCAACCGTATCCCCGCCCTGGCCCTACACCCTCCAACTCCCGCACGATCCGCGCGCACCGGGTATCGCCCGCGTAACCCTCCGTACGGTCCTCGCCGCCCACGACCTGACCGAACTCACCCCCACCGCCGAGCTGTTGGCCTCCGAGCTCCTCACCAACGCCCATCTGCACACCAAGGGCCCGTACGGCCTCCGCATCCGCGCCACCGAACCGGACGGGCTCTACGTAGCCGTATGGGACTCCGACCCGAGACTCCCGCCCGGCTTCGGCGACGCAACGGACGTACCTCCGGAAGCCGCAGCAGACGCGGAGAACGGCCGCGGCCTGCACCTCGTACGAGCCTGCGCCGACGCCTGGGGCGCCTCCGCGCCACCAACCGAACTGGCCGGCTCCGAGGGCGGCAAGCTGCTGTGGGCCGAGTGCCAGAGGGGTGGCCTGCGGTGAAGGGTGCGTGGGCGTACCCACGACTCCGGCCCGGGAAGCCGGTGCCGCTTCCCGTGCCCCTCGGGTTCGAAGTCGCCACCGACCGCTTCCCGTTGTACGGCGATTCGCCGCGTGCCAGGGGGAGCACGGCAGGCTCACCGGTTGCGGGCGAGGCACCGGCGTGCTGCCAGGCGGCGGGCGGTGATCATTCCGCAGTCGGGCGCCCGCCTCTACACTGGCGCACGGCGGACTAGGACTACCTTGCGGCGAGGGGCGGTTGACGGTGCGTAAGGCGTGGATCGTGGGCATCGCCGTCACGGGGACGGGGCTCAGCTTCGTCATGCTGCTCGTCGTCGGGGTCTACATGACCGCGGGGAACCTCGCCAACGGGGTGGGAAAGGGTGCCGTCGGGCTGGCCAAGGGGGCCGTGCCGGGGGCGTATCAGGCGCTGGTGCAGAAGTGGGGGAATCTGTGCGGCGCCATCAATCCGGCGTTGCTGGCCGCGCAGCTGTATCAGGAGAGCGGGTTCAATCCGAAGGCGCAGAGTCCGGCCGCCGCGCAGGGCATCGCTCAGTTCATCCCGGGGACCTGGGCCACGCACGGCCTTGACGGAGACGGCGACGGCGATCGCGACGTATGGGATCCGGAAGACGCGATCCCGTCGGCCGCTTCGTACGACTGCAAGCTCGCCTCGTACGTGAAGGACGCGCCCGGCGACCCGACGAAGAACATGCTCGCCGCGTACAACGCGGGGGCGTACGCCGTCATCAAGTACGGGGGCGTGCCGCCGTACAAGGAGACGCAGAACTACGTCAAGACGATCACCACGCTGCAGGACAGCTTCGCCGCGCCCGTCGGCCGCGTGCAGCCCTCGCAGCAGGCGGCCGGGGCGATCGGGTACGCGCAGAAGAAGCTCGGGACGCCGTATCTGTGGGGCGGGAACGGTACCGCTGACCAGGGCGGACGCTTCGACTGTTCGGGGCTGACGAAGGCCGCGTACGAGAGTGTGGGGATCGAGCTGCCGCGGGTCGCGAACGATCAGTACAACGCCGGGCCGCATCCGAAGCGTGAGGAACTGCTGCCGGGCGACCTGGTGTTCTTCTCGGACGACCTCACCAATTCGCGGGCCATCCGGCATGTGGGGATCTACGTGGGCGGCGGGTACATGATCAACGCGCCGCGGCCGGGGGCCGTGATCCGGTTCGACCCGATCGATACGCCCGACTACTTCGGGGCGACGCGGGTCACCGAAGATGGCGCGAAAGCACTGCCCACCACGGTGTGATCTGGCCGGATCCTTCCGTTACTGCCTGTTACAGTCGCTCTCTGATCAGCCTCTGAGCTGCGGGAATGTGTCTCTCTTCGATAACGTCTGCGTGATCATTCGGTGGATTGTGGAACGTAGAGAAGGGGACCATGCGTTCCATTGGCGTGTGGCTGGACATATGACTGACGCATGACGTAGCCGACCACGGGGGTTGATGGCGCGGCGCATCGAAGAGATGCGCTCGGAAGCTGAACGAAGATCACGACGAAGGGGCCGCTGCACCATGGCTGGACTCGCCGAATCCGGGTCGAACCCCGACGTCGACTTGCTCTACGACATCAACGGACTCGCCAAGGACGCCCCCGGCTGGTTCGACGGGATCATGAAGTTCGTGGGTGAGTGGGGGATCCTGCTCGCCATGGTGCTGCTGGTGCTGTGGTGCTGGTGGACCGTACGGCGGCGGGGTGGCGAGGACGCCGCCCCGTCCGTGGCCGCGTTGATGTGGGCGCCGCTGGCGGCGGGCATCGCGGTGCTGGTGAACGTGCCGATACGGGGCTTTGTGGAGCGGCCCCGGCCCTTCCGTGATCACGAGGGGCTCGAGGTCCTCATCGGCGGCAAGACCGACTACTCGTTCGTGAGCGATCATGCGACGCTCACCATGGCGATGGGGGTCGGATTGTTCATCGCGAACCGGAAGTTCGGGCTCCTGGGGCTCGGGCTTGCGCTGGTCGAAGGGTTTTGCCGGGTCTACATGGGCGTGCACTACCCGACGGACGTCGTCGGTGGCTTTGCCCTGGGCACGGCCGTCGTGCTGCTGCTCTCGCCGCTCGCCATGGCGCTGCTGACGCCGGTGACCCGGGCTGTGGAGCGGTCGGCCCGGGCGGGGTGGGTGATTCGGGCTCGCGGGAACTCCCCTGATGAGGACGACGATGAGGGGGAGGAACAGGTGATATCCGGCGCCAGAGCCGGAGCCGAGGCCGATGCGGAGGAGCGGGACCTCGCGGCGTAAGTGCTCCGCTTGAAGCACAGTGATGAACCCGCGGGCCGGTGGGGGCTGTTCGCTCCCCCACTCTCGGCTCCGCTCGAGCGGGGGGACCCCCATCGCGGCGGAGCCGCATATCGACACTGCCCCGCGCCCCTTCGGGGCGCGTCATGCCGCACCGGACTTCACCAAGGCCGTTTAGGGCGCGTACGGGCCCGCCATCGGACCCGCGCCACTGGCCCCCCCACCAGCCACCGGTGAACTGCCGCCCGCCTACAGCGCCTGCGGGTAAGCGAAGAACCCGTCCGGGTCGTACCGCTTCTTCAGCTTCGTCAAGCGAGTCGCAGCCGGGCCGTAGTACGCCGTGCGCCAGTCCTTGAGACTCGCGTCCGTGTAGTTCTGGTATGCCGCCCCCGAAGCGTGGCGCCTCATCGCGGCGTGGGCGTCGGCGAGCCACGACTGGGCCGTCGAACCAGAGGTTCCCGCGCGCCAGGACGCGATGTACTGGGCCAGCACGCGGGAGCGGCGGTGCACGAAGGCCGTTGCCGTGGGGGCCACGCGGTTGACCTCGCCGCCGAGCGCCGTCAACTGGATGGTGGCCGCGCCGCCTTGTACCGACTCCACCTGGTTCAGCAGCGTCTGGATGCCCGTCGTCGAGATCGAGCGGTCGAAGAAGTCGGAGCGGCCCGCGTATGTCTCGCGGCCCAGCGCGCCCTCGGGGGAGCGGCCGGGGGTCGTGCCGGGCAGATGGCACTGGGCGTCGGAAGTGAAGGAGGAGCAGCCCGCGTACACCTCCATCGACTCCTCGTACGAGCGCCGCTTGAGGAAGGCGTTGCTGGGCTGGGCGCCGATGCGGTCGGCCAGGCGGTCCACCGCGTTCTGCAGCTCGCCGTGCGTGCCGAGGGAGAAGGCGGAGATCGAGATGGTGGGGCCCGCGCCGGCCGCGCTCGCGAGGTGGGCCGAGGACCAGATCTCGTCGGGCTGGTCCGGGCCCCACTCCTGCCAGGCCGCGAGCACGGCGGCGGCCCGGGACCAGGGCCAGGTCAGGTTCGCGGTTACGGCCTGGGGAGCCGGGTGGGTGCGGAAACGCAGCTCGGTGACGACGCCGAAGTTGCCGTTGCCCGCGCCGCGCAGCGCCCAGAAGAGATCCTTGTTCTCGTCGGCGTCGGCGGTCAGCTCCTTGCCGTCGGCGGTGACCAGCGTGGCCCCGGTGAGGCTGTCGCAAGTCAGGCCGTACGCGCGCGAGACCACGCCATGGCCGCCGCCGAGCGTGAGGCCCGAGACGCCGACGCTCGGGCACGAGCCCGCGGGGATCGTGACGCCCTTCGCGGCGAGCGCGCGGTAGACGTCGATCAGCTTGGCGCCCGCGCCGATGACCGCCTCGTTGCCCGAGGCCCGGACCTTGGCGATCTTCGATACGTCGACGATGAGGCGGCCGTTGCCCGAGGACCAGCCGGCGTAGGAGTGGCCGCCGTTGCGGATGGCGACGGGGATCTTGTGGGCGCGGGCGTACGACAGTGTCGTACGGACGTCGTCCGTATGGGCGACGTAGGCGACGGCCGTCGGCTTCAGTGAGTCGAAGCGCGTGTTGTAGAGCTGGCGGGCCGCTGCCCAGTCAGCGTCACCCGGACGGACCAGACCGCCGTCCAGATCCTTGGCGAGGCCCGCCAGGTCGGCCGCGACCGACCCTGTCTGCGTCCCGGTCTTCGTCCCGATCGGCGTACTTGACGTGCGCGCCCCCTCGGTGGACTGCGGCTCGGACCCGTTGCCGCTGCACCCTGCGGTGACCGCGGCGGCGAGGGCCGCGGTGCCTCCGCCTACGAACGTACGCCGTCGCATGCGTGCCTCCCGTGGTTTCACGTGGAACGAGACGGGTCTGCGGAGTTGAGGGTTCCATCTCCCGAGCCGAGGGTCCCCTCTGCGACGATGACCAGGAGGCGAGGAGGTGCGGAAACCCTCACGTGTTCTCCCCGTGAGCATTCCGTGACCTCACCGCACTGACGGCAGGGGTTCACCTTCCGTTCACTCACGGCCATCGGCCGCTTCACCTCTTCTGCCTAATTTCGGCCTTACGCGGTGCGTGGTGCGAACGTAAGTGCGCCCAGGTATCGCCCAATTTCCGTGGTACGTACGCTATATCGGTACGTATTGGCAAGTACGACGTTGGCAAGTACGACGGCAGTCTCCTGCGGACGAGGGGCTGCACCACGACTTCGCACGCCGCCTGTGGGGCGGCTCCTGGAAGGAACTCCCGAAAGTGAAGCTTCAGCGCAAGAACCGGCTTCGCGCCCTTTCCCTCGGTGCTGTCGCCGTCTCCAGCGCCCTGGCCCTGACGGCGTGCGGCTCCGACGACACCGGCGGCGACACCGGAAGCGGCGACAGCACCGCTGCGGAAAGCAACATCAAGTGTGACGACGCCAAGGGGCAGCAGCTGCTCGCCGACGGTTCGTCCGCGCAGAAGAACGCGATGGACGCCTGGGTCAAGCAGTTCTCGCCCGCCTGCGGGGTGGAGATCAACTACAAGGCCGGCGGCTCCGGCGCCGGCGTCACCGCGTTCACCCAGGGGCAGGTCGCCTTCGCGGGTTCCGACTCCGCGCTGAAGCCCGAAGAGGTCACCGCCTCCCAGAAGCAGTGCGAGGGCGGCCAGGGCATCAACCTCCCGATGGTCGGCGGCCCGGTCGCCGTCGGTTACAAGCTCTCCGGGGTCGACAACCTGGTCCTGGACGCCGACACCCTGGCCAAGATCTTCGACAGCCAGATCACCACGTGGAACGACCCGGCGATCAAGGCGCTGAACCCCGACGCCCAGCTGCCCTCCACCAAGATCCAGGCCTTCCACCGCTCGGACGAGTCCGGCACCACGGACAACTTCACCAAGTACCTGAAGGAAGCGGCCCCCGACGTCTGGGGCAAGTACGAGGGTGGCAAGGCCTGGGAGGCCAAGGGCGGTCAGTCCGCTCCGCAGTCCTCCGGTGTCGCCGCGCAGGTGAAGCAGACTGAGGGCGCCATCGGCTACTTCGAGCTGTCGTACGCCAAGGACGGCATCAGCACGGTTGACCTCGACACGGGCGCGGGCACGCCGGTCGAGGCCACCGTCGACAACGCCAGCAAGGCCATCGCCGCCGCCAAGCAGGTCGGCACCGGCAAGGACCTGGCGCTGGAGCTGGACTACGCGACCAAGGCCGAGGGTGCCTACCCGATCATCCTGGTCACGTACGAGATCGTCTGCGACAAGGGCAACAAGGCCGACACCCTGCCCGCCACCAAGGCGTTCCTGCGCTACATGGCGAGCGAGGACGGCCAGAAGATCCTCGCCGAGAACGACTACGCGCCGATCCCCGAAGAGATCATCGCCAAGGTCCGTACGACCGTCGAGGGCCTGAGCTGACCTGAGTGCGGCCCGGCCCCGTTCTGACCGGGCCGGGCCGCACCGTCCGGTGCACCGCCGCCAGGAGCCGCTCATCATGGGCGGCTCCGCAGACCGGAGAACCCGATGGGTATACCAACACAGAACACAGCGCCTCCCCCCACCAAGCCGTCCGCGGCCGAACAGAAGCGAGCGGCCCGCGGCGCCACCCGGCCCGGAGACCGGATCTTCCTCGGTCTCACCCGCGGGTCGGGCATCTTCCTCCTGGTGATCATGGCCGCCATCGCGGTCTTCCTCACCTACCGCGCCTCGCTCGCGATCAGCAAGAACGAGGGCAACTTCCTCACCACCTTCGACTGGAACACCTCCGCCGACCCGCCGGTCTTCGGCATCGCCGTCCTGGCCTTCGGCACGGTGGTCTCCTCGGTCATCGCCATGATCATCGCGGTGCCGATCGCGGTGGCCATCGCCCTCTTCCTCACGCACTACGCCCCGCGCCGCCTCAGCGGCCCCATCGCGTACGTGATCGACCTGCTCGCCGCGGTGCCGTCCATCGTGTACGGCCTGTGGGGTGCCCTCGTCCTCGTACCGCATCTGAACGGCCTCTTCAGCTGGCTGGACGAATACCTCGGCTGGACCGGCATCTTCGAGTGGCAGCAAGGTGCTCCCCGCTCGATGCTCACCGTCGGCATCCTGCTCGCGATCATGATCCTGCCGATCGTCACGAACGTGAGCCGTGAGGTCTTCCGCCAGGCCCCGCAGATGATCGAGGAGGCGGCTCTCGCCCTCGGTGCCACCCGCTGGGAGGTCATCCGCATGGCCGTCCTGCCCTTCGGCCGCTCCGGCGTGATCTCCGCCTCGATGCTCGGCCTCGGCCGCGCGCTCGGTGAGACGATGGCCGTCGCCACCGTGCTGTCGCCGGACTTCCTGATCCACACCAGCCTGCTCGACCCGGGCGGCGGCACCTTCGCCCAGAACATCGCCAGCAAGTTCAGCGAGGCAACGGAGTTCGGCCGGGACGCGCTCATCGCCTCCGGTCTGGTCCTGTTCGTCATCACCCTTCTGGTCAACGGTGCGGCCCGCGCGATCATCGCCCGCCGCAAGGAGTACTCGGGGGCCAACGCATGAGCCACGCAGTCGTCACCGACAAGCGCCCCAGCACCCTGCGCGGCGCCAGCCTCCCCAAGTGGTTCGCCTGGGCGACCGCCGCGGGCTCCCTCGCCCTCGCCGTCGGCATCGGCCTGGCGGCCGGCCTGCACAGCAAGGTGCAGTGGGGCCTGATCGCCTCGATCCTCTTCGTCCTCGGTACGTACGTCATCTCCACGAAGGTCGAGGGCAAGCGGCAGGCCAAGGACCGCGTCGCGACCTCCATGGTCTGGGTGGCCTTCCTGCTCGCCGTCGTCCCGCTGGTCTCCCTGGTCTGGACGACCATCTCGCGCGGTGTGAAGGTCCTCGACGGTTACTTCCTCACCCACTCGATGGGTGTGGTCACGGACGCCGAGGTGGGCGGCGGTATCTACCACGCCATCCTCGGCACCGCGCAGCAGGTCGGCCTCGCCACCCTGATCGGTGCGCCGATCGGTGTGCTCACCGCGATCTACCTGGTCGAGTACGGGCGCGGCAAGCTCGCCAAGTCCGTCACCTTCTTCGTCGACGTCATGACGGGTATCCCGTCGATCGTCGCGGGTCTGTTCATCCTCAGCATCATGCTGATGTTCGAGATGCAGCCCTTCGGCTTCGCCGGATCGCTCGCGCTGGCCATCCTGATGATGCCGGTCGTGGTCCGCTCCACCGAGGAGATGCTCAAGCTCGTGCCGAACGAGCTGCGCGAGGCCTCCCTCGCGCTGGGCGTCCCCAAGTGGCGCACCATCATCAAGGTGGTCGTGCCGACCTCCATCGGCGGCATCACCACCGGCATCATGCTGGCGGTAGCCCGTATCGCCGGTGAGACCGCGCCCATCCTGCTGCTGGTGTTCGGCGCCAAGTTCATCAACACGAACCCGTTCGAGGGCGCGCAGCAGGCGCTGCCGCTCTACATCTACCAGCAGTACGGGTCGGGCGAGAGCGCGGCGTACGACCGTGCCTGGGCGGCCTCGCTCGTGCTGATCGCCATCGTGATGATCCTCAACCTCGCGGCCCGCGGCATCGCCCGCTGGAAGGCCCCGAAGGCTGGTCGCTGACGCGGCCATACAGCGACCGGACTGAACTCCCGAAAGAAGCAGTGATCCCCATGGCCAAGCGAATCGACGTAAGCGGTCTGACCGCCTACTACAGCGCCCACAAGGCAATCGAAGACATCTCCATGACCGTCGAGCCCCGCTCCGTGACGGCCTTCATCGGCCCGTCCGGCTGCGGCAAGTCGACGTTCTTGCGCACGCTGAACCGTATGCACGAGGTCACCCCCGGTGGCCGCGTCGAGGGCAAGGTGCTGCTCGACGACGAGGACCTGTACGGGTCCGGGGTCGACCCCGTCGCCGTACGCAGCACGATCGGCATGGTCTTCCAGCGGCCCAACCCCTTCCCCACGATGTCGATCTTCGACAACGTCGCGGCGGGGCTTCGGCTCAACGGTTCGTACAAGAAGGCCGAGCTGGCGGACGTCGTCGAGAAGTCCCTCAAGGGCGCGAACCTCTGGAACGAGGTCAAGGACCGCCTGAACAAGCCCGGTTCGGGGCTGTCCGGTGGTCAGCAGCAGCGTCTCTGCATCGCCCGTGCCATCGCGGTCGAGCCGCAGGTGCTGCTGATGGACGAGCCCTGCTCCGCGCTCGACCCGATCTCGACGCTCGCGATCGAGGACCTGATCGGGGAGCTGAAGGAGCGCTTCACGATCGTCATCGTGACGCACAACATGCAGCAGGCGGCTCGTGTCTCCGACCGCACCGCCTTCTTCAACCTCTCGGCGGTCGGCCAGCCCGGCAAGCTCATCGAGATCGACGAGACGGAACGGATCTTCTCCAACCCGTCCGTCCAGGCGACCGAGGACTACATCTCCGGCCGCTTCGGCTGACACCGGACCCCTCGCGGTGCTGCATGGCGGTGCCACCGCGAGGTCGATAGGGCCCGCCCCTGGCTCCCGGGGGCGGGTTCGTTGCTTGCTGCGGGGTGCCTCCGGCGGTTGGGCGGGGTGCCTACGGGTCGGGTGGGTTCGGTTTGTTGGCGACTGCGGGTGCGTTGTGGCTGGTCGCGCAGTTCCCCGCGCCCCTGGGGTGCGTGGGTGGGGCGGGGCCGTGGGCCGGTGCGTCAGCCCGTCGCAGGCGGGGCGTACGGCCCTTTGCTGGTACAGGGTCCTGGTTCTCCGAGACCGAACCTACGCGACGGGCATACGACGCACCGGCCCACGGCCCCTCCCGCCGGTGGCAGGCTGCGGGCACGTGGTGGCTGGTGAGCATGAGGGCCGGCGGCTCCGGTCGCGCCCCTTCAGGGGCGCGGGGAACGGCGCGACCAGCCACGACGGACCCGCGGTCGCGACACGACTGTCACCCCCACCCCCTGGCGGTGGCCCGGGGCGCAGCCCCAGGGATGGGACGGGTAGGGGCGGCGGGGGCGAGAAAACCCCCTTACAGAAACGCCAGGTTCACAACCCAGAAGCTCAGCGCAGCGACCAGCGCCGCCGCCGGCATCGTGATGAACCAGCCAAGAACGATGTTCTTGGCGACCCCCCACCGCACGGCATTCACCCGCTTCGTCGCTCCCACTCCCATGATCGCCGAGGTGATGACATGGGTCGTGGAGATGGGCGCCTTGAAGAGAAAGGCCGTCACGAACATGATCGACGCGCCGGTCGTCTCCGCGGCAAAACCCTGAGGCGGATCAAGCTCGATGATCTTGCGGCCGAGCGTCCGCATGATCCGCCAGCCCCCCGCGTACGTACCCAGCGACAACATCACCGCGCAGGCCACCTTCACCCACACCGGAATCGGATCGCCGTAGTCCTCGACATCTGCGATGACCAGCGCCATCACCACTATGCCCATCGTCTTCTGCGCGTCCTGGAGACCGTGACCGAGCGCCATCCCCGCTGCCGACACCGTCTGCGCTATGCGGAAACCGCGCTTCGCCTTGTGGGGATTCGAGTGGCGGAAGATCCACATGATCGCGGTCATCACCAGATAGCCCACGCCCAGACCAACCAGTGGCGAGACGAACATTGGGATGACGATCTTCTCCAGGACACCGGACCAGTAGACGGTCGTACCGCCGGCCAGGGCCGCCCCCACCATGCCGCCGAACAGCGCGTGAGAAGAGGAGGAGGGCAGGCCGTAGTACCAGGTGATGAGGTTCCACGTGATCGCGCCGACCAGCGCCGCGAAGAGGATCCCCATCCCCTTCGAGCCCTGCGGCGTGGAGATCAGACCCTCGCTGACGGTCTTGGCGACCCCGCTGCCCAGGAAGGCGCCTGCCAGGTTCATGACCGCTGCCATCGCGAGCGCGGCCTTCGGCGTCAGGGCGCGCGTCGACACGGACGTCGCGATCGCGTTCGCCGAATCGTGAAAGCCGTTGGTGTACGTGAAGAAGAGCGCGACCCCGATGGTCACGACCAGAGCGAAGGTGTCCATGGAGAGGTCAGGACTCCTTGACGGCGATGGTCTCCACCGTGTTCGCCACGTGCTCGAACGCGTCCGCCGCTTCCTCCAGCACATCCACTATCTGCTTGAGCTTGAGCACCTCGATGGCGTCGTACTTGCCGTTGAACAGGTGCGCAAGAAGCTTTCTGTGGATCTGGTCGGCCTGGTTCTCCAGGCGGTTGACCTCGATCCAGTACTCGGTGAGATTGTCCATCGTGCGCAGATTCGGCATGGCTTCGGCCGTCAGTTCGGCCGCCCGGGCCAGTACCTCGATCTGCTGGTCGACGCCCTTCGGAAGCTCCTCGACGTTATAGAGGACGACAAGGTCGACGGCCTCCTCCATGAAGTCCATGATGTCGTCGAGGGAGGACGCGAGAGAATAGATGTCCTCACGGTCGAACGGCGTGATGAACGAGGAGTTCAACTGGTGGAAGATCGCGTGCGTCGCGTCGTCACCGGCATGTTCCGCGGCCCGCATACGCTCGGCGATCTCGGTCCGGCCGGAGGCGTCAGCCCCGAGCAGTTCCATCAGGAGCTTCGAGCCCGTGACGATGTTGTCCGCGGAGGCGGCGAACATGTCGTAGAAGCTCGTCTCCCTGGGGGTCAGACGAAATCGCACGTGGGGTCCTCGGATTGCTTCGGTTTCGGTCAGGCTGATGCTAGGTGCATCATCCAGTCACGGGAAACGGGCCGTCCTCCAGTGTCACCCATCAGGCAAAGTGCTCCACACAGGGTCCATTGGGTGGTCCACCGGGGGTATCGGCCAAGGGCCCTATACCCAGCAAAATTCGTTACGATATACCCAACAGGGGTATACGTAACCGACGAACCGGGCAGGTTCGCCGGAGCGAGCAGCAGGAGGACGCGATGACGACCACCGAGGCCGGAGAAACCGCGCCCTCCGCGGGCGCGCCGGACGTGGTGACCGACCACGACCGCGGGATCCACGGCTACCACAAGCAGAAGGACGAGCACCTCAAACGCCTGCGCCGGATCGAGGGCCAGATCCGCGGACTGCAGCGGATGGTCGACGAGGACGTCTACTGCATCGACATACTCACCCAGGTCTCCGCCTCCACGAAGGCACTCCAGTCCTTCGCCCTCCAGCTCCTCGAGGAGCACCTCCGCCACTGCGTCGCGGACGCGGCCGTCAAGGGCGGCGCGGAGATCGACGCCAAGGTGGAGGAGGCGACGAAGGCGATCGGACGGCTGCTGCGTACGTGACCCTCCGGGGGCGGCCGTGCGTTGTCTACGTCTGCGGGCCGGTGGGGGCTTGTCGCTCCCCCACTCTCGGCTTCGCTCGAGCGGGGGACCCCCATCGCGGCGGAGCCGCATATGTCACAGCCCCGCGCCCCTCAAGGGGCGCGGCCGCGCTCGGTGTTACTTGTCGGCGTCCTCGCCTTGTTCTCCGTACTCTTCGAGGAAGCGTTCCTCGGCCAGCTTCAGCACCTCGTCGATGCGGTCGGGGCTGAGCCGGTCCTCACGGGCGGCCGAGGCCGCGATGATCAGGTCGCCGCACAGCTCGATCTCGGCAAGGGCCACGTGGTCCTGAACTGCCGTACCGCGCGCCGGAGCCACGTGCATCACCTCTTCCTGCCGTCACCGACTTCCTAGAGTAGGGAGCGGCCTACACACGGCGCATGGCACCAACGGACCATTTCCGGCCCCTCACATTCCGGCCGTCCGGGGCTCCGTACGGGCTCCGGCTACTCGGCGATCTTCCCCGTGTAGATGTCCTCGGCATCCGGCAGCCGTACGTCGGCGGGGGCCCCGAAGTCGTACAGCAGCATCGTCGAGGCGACCGCGACCGTACCCTCCTGCTGCCCGTTCACAAAGCTGAAGCGGTGCCGGAGCTTCCGGATGCGTCCCTGTTCGTCGAGGTAGGCGTCGAAGGGGACTTCGGCCGTGGCGAACCCCTTCGCCGCCGCGCGCAGGGGTCCGCGATTGCCGTCCGAGGCCCGCTCGGCCGCCTTGCCGAGGTCGGCGGTCCCGCGATAGTGCCGTACGGGAGTGCCGGCGACCGACGTCCTCCCCATGTACGTCGCCTTGCGCGTGCCCCGCAGCAGTTCCGCGGCGGCGAGCGGATCGGTGGCGCCGCCGGTGACGAGGTTGCCGTCGGAGAGGGTGGCCGTGTCGACGCGGACCCATTTGTCGGCGGGCACTCCGGCTCCGCGGTTTTTCATGTAGAGGGCGCCCGGAGCGAGGAGTTCGGTGATCGGGCGGTGCCCGGCGGTGCCGACCGGGTCCTGCGGGAGGCGCACCTTCAGCCGGCCGACCTGCCGACGGTAGTCGTAGACGCCCCTGCCGCGGATGGTCACGCGGGTGCCGCCGGTGGCCATCTCCATCGACGTATGCGCCTTGGAACTGCCCGCGTGCACCAGGTTTTCGGAGGCCTGCCGCAGCACCTCGACCGGGGCGGTGGCGGCGCGCGTGTCCTCGGCGGCGGCTCTGCTGCCCGAGCATCCGGTGGCGCACACCATCAGCCCCGCCGCCGCGGCGGCCAGGGCGACCGCCCCGCCCCCTCGCCTGTGCTGCCGCTCCACCATCGCCTGCATACCCCCAGCCGGGCCGTCCTTCGCGCGCCTCCTGTCGTTGCCCTTAACGACGGGTCAGGGGCGTCGTCACGCCGCGACACGCCATGAGTAAGCGTTTACTCAGGCTCTGTACGGTGGTGAACGTGGCAGAGCAAGCCGAGGCCGACCCTCCGGAACACCGCACGACAACGGTCGATCAGGGCCGCTTCTGCGTGGCTCGCTGCAGTTGCGGTTGGCGGGGCCCGGCACGGCGGGCGCGAAGCCTGGCACGCAGGGATGCGGAGGACCATGCGGCCACGCCCCAGACCCCCGCCAGGGGGTGGGAGTGACAGGTCGTGTCGCGACTGCGGGTCCGTCGTGGCTGGTCGCGCAGTTCCCCGCGCCCCTGAAGGGCGCGTCCTGGAGCCGCCAGCCACCATGCTCACCAGCCACCACGTGCCCGCAGCCTCCCACCGGCGGGAGGGGCCGTGGGCCGGTGCGTCCTATGCCCGTCGCGTAGGTTCGGTCTCGGAGAACCAGGACCCTGTACCAACACCGGGCCGTACGCCCGGCCTGCGACGGGCTGACGCACCGGCCCACGGCCCCGACCCACCCACGCACCCCAGGGGCGCGGGGAACGGCGCGACCAGCCACGACGCACCCGCACCCGCCCAACCGCCGGAGGCACCCCGCGGAGCG
The DNA here is from genome assembly GCF_054783935.1 of Streptomyces pseudoechinosporeus. NCBI lineage: Bacteria > Bacillati > Actinomycetota > Actinomycetes > Kitasatosporales > Streptomycetaceae > Streptomyces > Streptomyces pseudoechinosporeus. The sequence continues at coordinate 287,412 of NZ_BAAGPS010000050.1, read as the reverse complement.
CTACGCGTGGCGCAGGACGGCCAGCAACTCGTCCACCAACACTTGATCGCGAGGCTGAGTAAGCCGCTCCTTGGCGGCGACCGGTGGCAGCCAGCGGACACGGTCCACCTCGTCGTTGGGCGTGAAGTGGCCCTCGGCCGCCTCGGCCGCCCAGTAACTGACCTCCTTGGGGTGTCCGTTGGCCAGATAGCGCACCGTGGGCAGCCGGGCACCGGGTACGCAACCGAAGCCGGTCTCCTCCTCGACCTCCCGCATCGCCCCCGCGAGCGGGTCCTCGCCGTGCTTCAGCTTGCCTTTCGGATGGGACCAGTCGTCGTACTTCGGCCTGTGGACCAGGCAGATCTCCAGTTCGCCGTCGACGGGCGAGCGGCGCCACAGGACGCAGCCCGCCGCGAGAACGGGGTTGCCGTTGGTCGTCTGCACAGTCCCTCCCTGGGTCACGAAGTACCGACTGTCTCCCTTAACCAGGCCCGCTGGAACGCGAACCGGGCCGCTTCCACCTCGTGTCGCTGGTCCGCGTGCAGCACCCCGAGCGCGTACGCCGTCGCCGGGGCGATCCGCGGGGTACGGGCCGCCGATGCCGCCGCCGTGGCCGCCTCCGCCGCGTCGCGGTGCCGGTCGAGGGCCCGGCCCGCGTCCAACAGGCGTACGTCTACGGGGGCTTCGGTGCCGTAGAGGACCTCGCGGGCGTAGCGGTGCAGGCGCAGCAGGAGGCGGACCTGGTGCCAGGGGGCGTCCTGGGGGTGCGGGGCGGGGTCGGCGGAGAGGCCGTGGACGAGGGCTTCCGAGTTGTACGGGTGGCCCGCGCTGACCAGGGGCAGTCCGGCGATGGCGTCGGTGAGGCGGTCCTCCGCGGCTGCCGCGAGCGGCTTGAGGCCGGCGGTGGTCGCGGCCGGGCTCAGCGGGACCTCGCTGGCCAGCACGGCGACGTTGTCCGCGACGGCGTGGAAGCGGCTTGAGCCGAGTGCCTGGAGGGCCGCCGAGTGTGCGCGCGTGCGGGCCAGGGTCAGCTGGCGTTCCAGGAGGGCGCCCGCTTTTGCCGCGCCCACGGTGAGGTTGCTCTTCTCCTCGCGTCTTCCCGACGGCACCTGGGACGGAATCGGGGACGAGCCCGACAGCCGGTGTAGTGCCCCCAGCAGTCGCTCAAGGCGTGCCGCGCACGCGTGCTCGCGTGCCAACGTGCCCGACAGCCAGGCCAGTTCGGGGCGCATGGCCTCCGACCAGTCCGTGTCCAGGAGTGGGCGGAACGTGTGGAGGGTGCCGCTGATGCGGCGGGCCGAGCGGCGCAGGGCGCGGGCCGCGTCGACGGTCTCCTCCGTGCCGTTGCCGTTGGACACCGTGCCGCCCGTCTCGCGGTGCTGGCGCAGCGCGCGGAGGAACTCCGTGGCCTGGGCCTGGAGGTAGGCCTCCAGGGTGTCCCCGGCCACGGGACCGGCCGCAGGGTCAAGGTGTTGCTTTGCCACGCCGGCGCCTCCGGGCGTCTATGAGCGTCTCCTGGACGTTGCGCAGCTGCTGGCCGTCGCCGTCTGCCGCGTGGCGAGTCCACTCGCCGTCGGGGCCGAGGTGCCAGGAGGAGGTCGTGTCGGACATGCCGGTCTCGAGGAGCCGGTTGAGCGAGGCTCGGTGGGCCGGGTCCTTGACCCGGACCAGGGCCTCGATCCGGCGGTCGAGGTTGCGGTGCATCATGTCGGCGCTGCCGAACCACACCTCCGGCTCGCCGCCGTTGCCGAAGGCGAAGATGCGGGAGTGTTCGAGGAAGCGGCCGAGGACGGAACGTACCCGTATGTTCTCGGACATGCCGGGCACGCCGGGCCGCACCGCGCAGATGCCCCGCACCCACACGTCCACCGGGACGCCCGCCTGGGAGGCGCGGTAGAGGGCGTCGATGAGTGCCTCGTCCACCATCGAGTTGACCTTGATACGGACGTACGCGGGACGTCCGGCGCGATGGTGCTGCGCCTCCTTGTTGATCCGCGCGATCAGTCCGTCGCGCAGGGACTTGGGGGCGACGAGGAGGCGGCGGTAGGTCTCGCGGCGGGAGTAGCCGGAGAGCCGGTTGAAGAGGTCGGAGAGGTCCGCGCCGACCTGGGCGTCGGCGGTCAGCAGGCCGATGTCCTCGTACAGGCGGGCCGTCTTCGGGTGGTAGTTGCCGGTGCCCACATGGGAGTAGCGGGCCAGCGTCTCGCCCTCCTGGCGGACCACCAGCGACAGCTTGCAGTGCGTCTTCAGGCCGACGAGCCCGTACACGACATGGCAGCCCGCCTCCTCCAGCTTGCGGGCCCACTTGATGTTGGCCTGCTCGTCGAAGCGCGCCTTGATCTCGACCAGGACGAGGACCTGCTTGCCGGACTCGGCGGCGTCTATGAGGGCGTCCACGATCGGTGAGTCGCCGGAGGTGCGGTACAGCGTCTGCTTGATCGCGAGCACGTCCGGGTCGGACGCGGCCTGCTCCAGGAATGCCTGCACGGAGGTGGAGAAGGAGTCGTACGGGTGGTGCAGCAGGACGTCGTGCTCACGCAGGGCGGCGAAGATGTCTGGCGCCGACGCCGACTCGACCTCGGCGAGATCGCGATGGGTGCCCGCGACGAACTTCGGGTACTTCAGCTCGGGCCGGTCGAGACGGCTGATGCCGAAGAGGCCGGTGAGGTCCAGGGGGCCGGGCAGCGGGTACACCTCGGCCTCGGAGACCTTCAGCTCACGCCGGAGGAGATTGAGGACGTACGGGTTGATGGACTCCTCGACCTCCAGGCGCACCGGTGGCCCGAAGCGGCGCCGCATGAGCTCCTTCTCCAGGGCCTGCAGCAGGTTCTCGGCGTCGTCCTCCTCGACCTCCAGGTCCTCGTTGCGGGTGACCCGGAACATGTGGGTCTCCAGGACCTCCATTCCCGGGAACAGCTCCTCCAGGTGGGCCGGCGCGGAAATCACGTCCTCCAGGGGGACGTAACGGCCGGGCGAGGCCTCCAGGAAGCGGGACAGCAGTGGCGGGACCTTGACGCGAGCGAAGTGGCGGTGGCCGGAGATCGGGTTGCGGAGGTCGACCGCGAGGTTCAGGGACAGGCCCGAGATGTACGGGAAGGGGTGCGCCGGGTCGACCGCGAGGGGAGTGAGGACCGGGAAGATCTGGTTGCGGAACAGCGTGAAGAGACGAGCCTGCTCCTTCTCCGTCAGCTCGCTCCAGCGGACCAGATGGATGCCCTCCTCCGCGAGCTGAGGGGCCACGTCCTCCTGGTAGCAGGCGGCGTGCCGGGCCATGAGCTCACGGGAGCGGGCCCAGATCATCTCCAGCACTTCGCGCGGCTGCAGGCCGGAGGCCGAGCGGGTCGCGACGCCGGTCGCGATACGCCGCTTCAGGCCGGCCACGCGGACCATGAAGAACTCGTCCAGGTTGCTGGCGAAGATCGCGAGGAAGTTCGCCCGCTCCAGGAGGGGCGTGTTCGGATCCTCGGCGAGCTCCAGGACGCGCTCGTTGAACGCGAGCCAGCTGCGCTCCCGGTCCAGGAAGCGGTTCGGCGGGAGCTGGGGGCCGACGCCGTCGGCCTCCTCGTACGCGTCGAGGTCGGCGTCGATGTCGGGCTCAAGGTCGGAGACCACGGCCGACACGGTGTGCGGGCGGTGGGCGGCGATGGAGCCGACGGAGGGCTGGGCGTGCTGGACCTGGATGTCGGACTGGGTCATGAACCCATTGTTCCGCGCCGGAACGGAAACGGGCGCGTCAGAAGAAGCGGGCGGGAGCGCGGCGACGAACTGGAGGCTCCTGTTCTCCTGCACAGGCGAGGGCTCGTTCTCCGGGGGAGGCGAAGGCTCGGGGACGGAGGGGTTCATTCGCCGAGCGTCGCAAGCCCGTCTGAATCGATGGTTACGGCGACATGACGTGCGGGATAGCGGGGGGCGGCTCCGAGAAGTCCGCACAACCGGCGGAACGGTGTCGCCTCAGCTCCGCTGTGGCGGATGGGGCGCGAGTGTCAGGCTCTTTTCCGGATCACTTCCGGATCTCGTGAACCGATCGGCGGGGCTCGTGCGATGAGGGGGTGTGAGGGAAACGAGAAGCGACGGGGAGCTGCTGCGGGCCATCGCGGCGGACGGGGACCGGCGCGCCTTCGAAGAGCTGTACCGGCGGTACGCGCCATGGCTCGCCGCGCGGCTGCGCGGGCGGTGCGCCGATGCGGGGGTCGTCGACGACGTCGTGCAGGAGACGTTTCTCGCCGTGTGGCGGGGCAGCGCCCGCTATCGGGAGGACGGGGACGTGGCCGGCTGGCTGTGGCGGATCGGCTCGCGGCGGCTGATCGACGCGCTGCGGGGCGACGGTGCGCGGGGGCGGATGCGGCAGGCGCTCGCGCGGCTGCGGCACCGGGACGAGGCGTCCGCAGAGGAGCGCGTACTCGCGGGGGTTGAGCACGGGGATCTCGCGGGCGCCCTCGTCCGGCTGTCGCCGGAGCTCAGGGCCGTTCTCCAGGCCACGGTCATCGACGGGCTGACCACCCGGGAGGCGGCCGTCCTGCTCGGCATTCCGCCGGGGACGGTCAAGACACGAGCCCTGCGGGCCCGGAAGCAGTTGCGGGAGGCGCTGGCATGAGCGACATCGACGACATGAGCGGCACAAGTGGCATGACCTGGCATGTGGCGGAGGACGACCTCCGCGCCTATGTACGGGGCGAGTTGGCGCCGCCCGTGCTCTGGGCCGCCGACACGCATCTCGTCGCCTGCGCGCCCTGCCGGGCGGCGCTCGCCGAGGTGAGCGACCCGGTCTCCCTGGACGAGGGCTGGGAGCGGCTCGACGCCGAACTGGACGCGCCGCGGCCCGGATTCGTCGAGTCGCTGCTCGTACGGATCGGGGTCGCCGACCACACGGCGCGGCTGCTTGCCGCCACGCCCGTGCTGCGGCTGTCCTGGCTGGGCGCGGTCGCCGCCGTGCTGGTCATGACGGTGGTGGCCGCCAACTCCGTACGGGCGTCGGAGACACCGACGCTCTTCCTCGCCCTCGCGCCGCTGCTGCCGCTCGCCGGGGTCGCGTTGTCCTACGGGCCCGCGCTGGACCCGACGTACGAGATGACCGTGGTCGCGCCGGTGCACGGGTTCCGGCTGCTGCTGATCCGTACGGTTGCCGTGCTGGCCGTCGGGCTCGGCCTCAACGGCCTTGCGACGCTCGCGCTCCCCTCGTACGGACTGCGGGCTCTGGCCTGGCTACTGCCCGCGCTCGCCCTCACCGCGACCGGGCTCGCTCTGACCCCCAGACTGGGGCCGGTCCTCGCTCCTGGGCTGGTCGCCGGGGTGTGGGTCGCGGTGCTGATGATCGCGGAGGCGCAGACCGAGGGGACCCTCGCGCCGTACACGGTGGCCGGGCAGGGTGTGGCGGCTGTGGTCGCCGCGTTCGCCGTCGGGCTCCTCTACCTCAGCCGCGACCGTTTCGACTCGACTTCCGCGCACACACCGTTCGCGGGCTTTCAGGATGGAGGTGCGGCGTGATGTCCAACGCCACCCGCAGGAGGCTCAAGCTGCTCAAGGCCGCCGCGCTGATGGTCGCCTCGGGCGTCCTCCGGCTGCTGTACGTCGTCGCCGTCGTTCTCCCGCAGACATCCCGCCGCCAGGGATCCTCCTCGGCCTCGTCCTCCTCCGACAGCGGGGGCGACGGATGAGGGCCGCCGCTGCCGCTCTCCGACGCCGCGTGCCGGCCGCCGCCGTCCCCACGCTTCCGCTCTCTTCCACAGGAGTCCACGCATGACCGACCTCGCCACGCCGCCCACGGTGTCCGCCGAGGGGCTGACCCTCCACTACGGCAGCACGGCCGCCCTCGACGACGTGTCGCTGCGGCTCGGCGCGGGCGTCACCGGGCTCCTCGGGCCCAATGGAGCGGGGAAGACCACCCTGCTGCGGGTGCTGGCCACCGCCGTGCCCGCCGACCGGGGTGCCTTCACGGTGCTCGGGCACGACCCGAGCACGACGGCCGGGCGGCAGAACGTGCGGCGCGCGCTGGGCTATCTCCCGCAGACGCCCGGCTTCCACCCGGACTTCACGGCCTTCGCGTTCGTCGACTATGTGGCGATCCTGAAGGAGATGACCGACCGTGCGGCACGGCACCGTGAGGTGCGGCGCGTGCTCGACGAGGTCGACCTCGGGGACGTACGCGGCAAGCGCATCCGCAGGCTGTCCGGCGGGATGCGGCAGCGGGTCGCGCTGGCGGCCGCGCTCGTCGGAGACCCCGGCTTCCTCGTCCTGGACGAGCCGACGGTCGGGCTCGATCCCGAACAGCGCATGCGGTTCCGGGAGTTGATCGCGTCGGCAGGCGAGGGGCGTACGGTCCTGCTCTCCACGCACCAGACCGAGGACGTGGCCATGCTCTGCCACCGAGTGATCGTCATGGCCGGCGGCCGCATCCGCTTCGAGGGGACACCGGCCGAGCTGACCGCGCGGGCGGACGGACGGGTGTGGAGCAGTACGGAACGGGACCCGGGCGCGAGAGCCGGCTGGCGTACGGGCACGGGGTCCTTCCGCAATGTCGGGCATCCGCCGGAGGGCGCCACCCTCGTCGAACCCACCCTGGAGGACGGCTACTTGCTCACCCTCGACGCATCGGACGCCGCCTCGGCCTCATCCTCGGAGGTGACCGCGTGAGCACGCTGACCGAAGCCCGTCCCACGCCCGTCGTCACCGCGCCCGAACCCCGGCGCTGGGCCGCCGTGTTCGCCCTCGCCCGCTTCGAGGCACGCGAACTGCTGCAGCAGATACCGGTGTTGTTGTCCTCTGTCCTGTACGTCGGCTACCTGGGCATGCAGGTGTGGACGTCCGACCGCGAGGGCATGAACGAGTTCCCCGTGCTCCAGGACGCCGACCGCGCCACCCAGATGCCCCCGATGCTCGTCGCGGTCGCCATGCTCATCTGCGCCAACCGGGCCGTGCTGCGCTCCCGCCGGCGCGGCACCGACCGGCACTTCGACGTACTGGTCATGGAGCCGTGGCGGCGCACGGTGGCACACGCCCTGTCGGTCGTGCCGTTCGCCGTCGCCGTCGCGCTGGCCGTGGCCGGACAGTTCACCTGGCAGGCCCTGAAGCCGGGCGCGGTCGGGCACGGTTCGTACGCCGAACTGGCCGTGGCCCCGCTGACGGTGCTGCTCCTGGGCGTCCTCGGTGTCCTGCTCGCCCGCCTGATCCCGTCCTCCTTCGCCGTGCCGCTCCTGGCGCTCGGCGCCTTTGTCGGCACCATGCTGCTGGCCGTGGGCCTGGACGACCCGCGCTGGATGCGCTGGCTGTGGCCGGTCGTCTCCGAGACCCGGGCCGCCCCGCTGCCCTCCGACCTGATCGGCCGCCCCGCCGCCTGGCACGCGCTGTATCTGGTGGGGCTGACCGTGCTGCTGCTCTGCCTCGCGGTACTGGTCGGCGGGGGCCGGGCGCGGCTGGTCAAGGCGGTCGCCGTCGGCTCGGCGGCGCTGACCCTGACGGGTGCGGTGGCCCAGTCCGCGGGTGACTCGCCCGCGCTGACCGCGGCTCGGGTGCGGGCCTCGGTGACCCCCGAGAAGGACCAGACGTGCGTACGGCACGACCGGTCGACGTACTGCGCGTTCCCCGAGTGGACCGGGCGCACCGAGGACTGGGCCGGCACCGTCCGGCGCGTGCAGTCCCTCGCGGGCGGCGCCGCCGGGGGGACCCCGCTGACGGTCCGCCAGCGCGTCGAGGCCCGCTACGGCCTCGGCCAGGACTCGACGTTCGCCCCTTCCCGTACGCCGGGGGAGGTCACCGTGGGCACGCGCTGGGGCGGCAACCGGATCCCCGAGTTCGCCGTCGGTGTCGCCTCCGTGCTGGTCGCGGGCGACGAGGAGGCGGCCGGGCAGTTGTGCGACGCCCGGACGGTCGTGGTGATGTGGCTGGCCCTCGGCTCCGAACCCGACCCGATGACGTCGCTGAGGAACGTCCGCCTGGACGACAGCGTCTCCGGTTCCGCGATCGTCCTCGCCCCGACGGATCCGCTCTCCATGTCGGCTCAACAGACCGACGTCGTACGGGAGATGCTCGAGCGCCCGCGCTACGGCATCACGGCGAAAGTGAAGGCCCACTGGACGGAGCTGACGTCACCGAAGACGTCCACGGCGCGGGCGGCCGAGCTGCTGGACGTGCCGGTGCCGCAGGGGAAGGAAGGGGAGGACGAGTGCGGGGCGTGACGGCGGGCGCCGGAGAAACCCGGGGGCACGGGAGCAGTCGGCCGACGCCGGGCCGCGAGCCCCACCCCCGGCCCGCTCCCTCCACGGCCGGCATCATCCGCGCCCTGGTTCTGCCCGTGGCCCGTACCCTCCCCTGGCTGCCGCTCGCCGCGGGCGGCACCGTGGGGCTGCTGCTCGTCGGCGTGCCGCGGCTGGTGCCGGGGGAGACCGCGGAGGAGATCGCCCTCCTGCTGCTGCGGGGCGCCGCGCTCGCCTTCGGGCTGGGCCTTGCGTTCCTGATGGACGACCCGGCGCGGCACACCACCGCGGGGGTGCCGGTCCGGCGGGCGGTGCGGGCGGGGCTGCGGGTGGCCCTCGTCGCACCGGTCGCCGTCGGCTGGTGGACGGCCGCGCTGCTCCTCGTACCGGCGGAGGTGCGGCCGCCCGTGGGGGACATGACTCTGGAAGCCGCAGCCACCGCCGTGCTCGCGCTCCTCGCGGGCGCCGCCGCCGTGCGGTTGTGGGACGAGCCCGAACCGGGGCAGGCCGCGGCGGCCGCGCTCCTGCTCACGGGACTGGTCGCACCCCTGCTGATGCCCGACCGCTGGACCCTCTTCGTCCAGCCGCACGCCGACCGCTGGGACGAGGCCCACCGGTCGTGGGCGTGGCTGCTGGCCGGCGCCGCGCTCATCTGGGCTGCCTGCCTGCTGGAACCGGTACGCCGACGCCGGGTCCGGGCGGCCTTCACAGCCCGTCCCTGACGCTCGTCACCCCCGGAAGTCAGCCCCGAGAGGTCGCGTTCACGACTCCGACCGGTACATCAGATCCGCCTCGTACGTCACGAACCCCAGTCGCTCGTACACCGTCACAGCCGCCGTGTTGTCCGCGTCGACGTACAGCATCGCTGTCGGCAGGGCCTGACCCGCCAGATGCCGGAGGCCGATCGTGGTCAGTGCCTTGCCCAGGCCCCCGCCCTGGGCGCCGGGCCGCACCCCCAGGACGTACACCTCGCCGAGCCCCTCCGCCGCGTGCACCTTCGTCCAGTGGAAACCGATCAGCTCGTCGCCGCGGAAGGCGAGGAAGAAGCCGGACGGATCGAACCAGGGCTGGGCCTTGCGGTCGTCGAGGTCGCGTTGAGTGAGGGAGCCCTGTTCGGGGTGGTGGGCGAAGGCCTCGGCGTTCACGGTGAGCCAGGCCGCGTCGTCCGCGCCGGGGACGAAGGTGCGTACCGTCACGCCCTCGGGGAGCTTCGGCTCGGGCGGGTGGAAGTCGGTCAACGGGCGCCGCATCTGGCGCAGTTCGCGGAACAGGGTGAGGCCGAGGACCTGGGCGAGGTGGCGTGCGGCGGAGTGGCCGCCGTGGGCCCAGACCCGCAGCCGCTTGCCGGACTCCGCGAGCAGCGCGCTGCCGAGCGCCCGCCCGTGCCCGCGCCCGCGATGCGCCGGATGGACGACCAGCTCGGCGGCCGGGGCCTCGACGGGGTCGGTGTCCTCGAGCTGCGCGTATCCGACGAGCTGCCCCTGCACGGTCAGCAGCAGATGCCGTACGCCCACCCGCGGCCCTCCGGTCAACTGCAGCCGCCCCTGTTCCGACACCGCCTGCTGACCGTCGGCCCGGGCGGCCTCCGCGAGGAGCGCGAGCACCGCCTCGGTCTGCTCGGGCGTCAGCTCGGAGAGGGTGTCGAGGCTGCGCGTGGGGAGGGGCGGGGCGGTGTCGTCGCTGGTCATGGTTCGAGAGTACGGCGAAGCGCTCCGCTGGAGGTGCGGGTTCGAAGCTGCGGGTTCGTCGTGGCTGGTCGCGCAGTTCCCCGCGCCCACGCGGCGGAGCCGCAAATCGATACAGCCCCGCGCCCCTTTCGGGCCTACGGCCCTCAAGCGGGGCGCGGTGGCCCGGCGACCTGTCCCCTTCATGCCGAAATGCTCCCGATGGCAACCAGTCCGTAACCCTGAACCTCTGTTCGCGCTACGCGCGTTGACTCTAGGCTGCGGCCCGACGGGGCCCAGATCTCAGCCGACCCACAGGGGGGCACATGTCAGTCAAACCCCAGCCGCACCGCCGCAGACGCCGGACCCAGCGCATCCTCGCGGCCGCCGCCGGTCTCGCCACCGTCGGCGCCCTGGCCGCCGCGCTCCCCGCGACGGCGGGTGAGACGAAGAGCAAGAAGCCCGGCTATCACAAGCCGAGCCGCTACCAGGACGTACAGCTGCTCTCCTTCAACGACCTGCACGGCAACCTGGAGCCGCCGTCCGGTTCTTCCGGCCGCGTCACCGAGGTACACGAGGACGGCCACACCGAGACCATCAACGCGGGCGGTGTCGAGTACCTCGCGACGCATCTGCGCGAGGCCCGCAAGGGCAACAAGTACTCCATCACCGCGGCCGGCGGCGACATGGTCGGTGCCTCCCCGCTGATCTCGGGCCTCTTCCACGACGAGCCCACCATCGAGGCGCTGAACAAGCTCGACCTGGACGTGACGAGCGTCGGCAACCACGAGTTCGACGAGGGCGCCAGGGAACTGGCCCGCCTCCAGAACGGCGGCTGCCACCCCACCGACGGCTGCTACAACGACGGCGAGACCTTCGAAGGCGCGAACTTCCCCTACCTCGCGGCGAATGTCCTCAACGAGAAGACCGGCAAGCCGATCCTCAAGCCCTACTGGGTGTGGAAGCAGAACGGCGTCAAGGTCGGCTTCATCGGCGTGACCCTGGAGGACACCCCGGGCATCGTCTCCGCGGAGGGCGTCAAGGGCCTGAAGTTCAAGGACGAGGTCGAGACGATCAACAAGTACGCCAAGCTGCTGGAGAAGCAGGGCGTCAAGTCGGTCGTCGCGCTGATCCACGAGGGCGGCTTCCCGGCGTCCACGGCGTACAACTACGACTGCGACTCCCCGGGCGCCGGCGACGGCATCTCCGGCCCCATCGTGGACATCGCGAAGAACATCACGCCGAAGGTCGACGCCCTGGTCACCGGCCACACGCACACCGCGTACGCCTGCACGATCAACGACCCGTCGGGCAAGCCGCGTACGGTCACCTCGGCGGCGTCCTTCGGCCGGCTCTACACCGACACGACGCTGACGTACGACCGCTGGACCGGCGACATCGCGCGTACGGCCGTCGACTCCGCGAACCACGTGGTCACCCGGGATGTCCCGAAGGCCGCGGACATGACCGAGCTGATCAAGAAGTGGAACACCCTCGCGGCGCCGATCGGCAGCCGCGCCATCGGCCACATCTCCGCCGACATCCCCGCCACCGGCACCGAGTCCCCGCTCGGCGACCTGATCGCGGACGCGCAGCTCGCGCACGGCAAGGAGCTCGACCCGGAGACCGATCTCGCGCTGATGAACCCGGGCGGTATCCGTACGGGTCTGACGTACGCGGCGACGGGCGGCGAGGGTGACGGGGTCGTCACGTTTGCCGAGGGCTTCGCGGTGCAGCCGTTCGCCAACACGGTGAACCTGCAGGACTTCACGGGCGCCCAGCTCATCAAGGTGCTCCAGGAGCAGGTGACCGGCGTCAACGCGGCCGCGCCGAAGGTCCTTCAGGTGTCGTCGGGTCTGACGTACACCCTGGACCTGACGAAGACCGGCACGGACCGTGTCGTCGCCGACTCGGTCAAGCTGAACGGCGCCGCCATCGACCCGGCCGCCACCTACCGTGTCGCGACCAACAGCTTCCTCGCGGGCGGCGGCGACGGCTTCACCACGCTGGGCCAGGGCACGAACGACCTGGTCGGCTCCGACGACCTGGTGGCCCTGGAGAAGTACCTCACGGCCAACTCCTCGGCCACGAACCCGATTTCGCCCTCTGCGGCGAACCGGATCACGGTCGTGCAGTGACGACCGTGAGGAATCTCCCTTACTAGCAGTACAGCTTGCGGGTGGGGTCGGTACGCATGGTGAGATGAGCCGATGCGTACCCCCCACCCAATAGAGACGCATCCCGCAGCGACGCCTCCCTATACGAACCCGTATGACGAGCTCGGCGCCCTCGATGACGGTCCGCTGGATGAGTTCCTCCACGAGGAACACGAGGAGCATGACGCGCCCGAGGACCCCGACGAGACCGGCGAGACCGGCGAGGAGTGGATTCCCCCCAACCACCGCCGCCGGGGCACCCGTCGCCGCCGAAACCGCTTCGCGGGCCTGCCCCTCGCCTTAAAAGCGGTGATCGGGCTCGTCGTCCTCGCGGCGTTCCTGACCCTCGCCGACCGCTGGGCCCTCCTCTACGCCGAGCACGCGGCGGCCGACAAGCTCAAGGACCAACTGGACCTGAGCGCCGCGCCCGAGGTGGAGATCGACGGCTTCCCCTTCCTCACCCAGCTCGCCGACAGCCGGGTCGACACGGTGAAGGTGACCGTGCCGGACGTGGCGGCGGACCGGGTCTCCCTGGCGAAGGTGTCGGCCACGGCCACGGGCATCCGGATCGAGGGCGGCCCCACATCCGTACGCGGCGCCACCATCCCCCACTTGCAGGGCGAGGTGCTGCTCTCCTTCGCGGACCTGAACCGTGAACTCGGCGCCTCCCAGGTCACGTTCACCGGTCACGGCACCGACGAGGTGCGGGCGCGCGGCACGCTGCCCGTCGCCGGGCAGAATCTGCGGCTGCGCGCCGACGCGCGGATCCAGCGGGACGGGGACCGCGGGATCTCGACCGAGATCGACGGAATGCGCCTGGACATCGGTGACTTGGCGACCTACCGCCCGGGCTCCCGCCCCTCCGAGGGCCTGCACCTCACCCCCAAGTCGGCCGAGCGCCTGGCAAAGGAGACCAAGAAGGCGAAGGCCCTGCTCTCCGTCCCCGCGATCGTCCAACGCCTCGGCGTACCGGACGCGGCGGTCCAGGAGGCGCTCCGCGACGACACCAAGCTCGCCGAACTCACCGGTTCCGCGGACTTCACCCGCGAGGCGATGAACCTCAACCTCATCGACGTCGCGGTGGACAACCCCGCGCTGCTCAAGCGCCTCGGCTTCGACCCGGCCCTCCTCGACGGCCTCACCCAGCTCACCCGCCCGGTCCTGGTCGACCGCCTCTCCCTCGGCTTCCGCCTGCCGAAGCCGACGGACGGGGACGTACGACTGCAGGACGTACGCGTACAGAAGGACGGGATCCGGGTGCGGATCACGGGGGAGGGGCTGTCGGTCGGGGGCTGACCTCGGCTGTCAACTGAGCGTGCCTCCGCCCGAGTTCAGGTTGGGCGGAGGCACGCTTGTGTTGGGCGGCAGGTTATGTCACTTGGCGCAGGTCGCCGGGTCCATGTTCTCCTGGATCTTGTCCTCGCGGCCGTCGGGGGAGCCGTCGGGCAGGAGCTTGTCGGAGATGCCGTCGATGTAGTAGCCGTGCGAGTAGATCTTCTGCCAGGAGGCGTCACGGCCGCGCCAGGTGGTGGTGTTCTCCCAGCTCTCCGACTCGTTCGGGTCGCCGCCCTTGTACCAGCCGTAGCTGGTGACGTTGAAGACCGGGTTCACGCGCACCACGCGCTGGTACGGCGTCCACGTCATGGCGATCTGGGCGCACGCCGGGATGGACTTCTCGCTGCGGCGCTCGAAGGACGAGCTCTTCTCCCAGCCCCACTCGTAGCTGAAGCTGCTTTCCGCGCCGCCGCCGAAGATGCCCTTGGCGAAGGAGACACTGATCGTGGCGCCCACGCTCTTCTTGGCGGACGTCTTCGTCGTGTAGTTCCGGACGAAGGTCTCCTTGTCCTCCGTCGAGCCGCGGTTGCCGATCCAGTTGGAGGTACGGATCGTCTCCCCCTTGATGGACCAGGTCGAGGCCTGCGGGTAGGTGCAGTACCCGCTGAAGTACTCCCAGGGCGCGGTGGGGGAGTGACCAAGGCGCTCGGCGTCGGCCATCATCTCGTCCATCGTCCGGAACTGCCCGGTCTCGACGTTGAGCGAGCCGTAGACCAGGCCGTTGTCGTCGGCCTCCTGGCTGCAGAGCTGCTCGATCATGAGGTCCGTGTTGCCGGGGTCCACACCCCGGATGTTGGACGAGCCGCCCGGGCCGCCAGGGGCCGCGTTGGCGGGCCCGGCGGTGGCCGCGAGGCCGGTCACGGCCAGCGCGGTGGACACCGTGACCAGGGCGCCCCTCTTCAGGACGGACTTGAGTGCGGATTTCACGTGTGTACGCTCCTGCTTGCTCACCGGCACCGGATGATGCCGGTTCTTGCCTTACGTGGGGGAAAAGCAGAGCCCGGCGGCGTCGGAGAGGCTGAGAAGCCGAGAAGAGGTGCGGGGGCCGCCGGTCAACAGCCAGTGAAGCGGACGTACTTCACGGCGCCATCACGGTTTCATCAGAGACGTCTCAGAAAAACGGGGCCGACTGTGAAGCCGTACGTCTGCGTATGTCTGCGGCGGCGTCCCGATCCCGTGTGGCTTCCTGAAGTCGACTCGGCGACAATGACCTCTTCACCCCGGAGGGAGGACGTCATGCTCACGTTGGGCGACCTGTGCGCGGAGCCTGACTTCTCGCTGCGTGTCGTCGACGGCAGCCCGCCGGCCGCCGACCGGGTCGTCGATGCGGTACGGGTGCTGCCGGGGACCTCATGGGACCGTGATCCGCTCGGGGATGTCAGCGACGAGCTGGTGGTGATCCGCCCGTTCGGGGACGGGCCCGCCGACCGGCAGTGGGGCAAGGACGCGGCCGAGCGGCTGCTGCGCGAGCTGGCGCGGCAACGGGCCACGGCGCTCGTCGTGGCCGTCGACCGGCACGGGGCCTCCGCCGTTCCGGCGGCGATCCGCGTTTCGGCGGGCAGGCGGAACGTACCGCTGCTGACCACGACCAAGACGCTTCAGGAGTGGAGCGACCTGGCCCCGCGGCTGCGTGAGTACCGCCGTCGGCACGCGGAGTGGCAGGCCGAGCAGCTCGCCGCCCTGCTGAACCGGCTTCCCGACCGGCTCGCCGACGCGGACGTGACGGTGATGCAGCGGGTCGCCGACTGGCTGGCGGCGGCGCTGGAGGCGGAGGTGCTGGTCAGCGATCCGCAGCGGGGTGTGCTGGCCGCTTCGCCGACGACGGCTCCGGGGACGTTCGCGCCGCTGCTCGTGGGCCGGGGTGTGGAGCCGTCCTTCGCCCCGTCACCGAACGCGAGGTTCGTGCCGCTTGCCGGTGTGGGGTCGGGCACGGTGCTTGCGGTGACCGCGCGCCGCCCGTTCGACGATGCCGGGACCGATCTGACGCGGCACGCGGCCAAGGTGCTGGGCCTGATCGACCAGGCCGGCCGACGCCACCACCAAGTGGCCCACGCCGAACGGGAGTTGAAGCTGAGCGCCTTCCAGCTGCTGATGATCGGTGAGGAGGCCGCCGCCCAGCGGGTGATGGCCCCGCTCGCTCCCGGGCTGCTGGACATGGAGTCCATGCGGGTGTACGTGATCGACTGCGCGGAGGAGGACCGGGAGATCACCGCCCGGCTCGGTGAACGCGCGGTCGCCGACCACGCATTGCTGGTGCGCTGCCCGGCCTTCAACCATCTGATCGTGGTCGACCCGATGCGGGACGGCGCCCCCGGGAACACGTACGACCCTGGGAAGTCGTACGAGCCGGGGAACCCGTACGACCCTTCCGACACGGCCGAAGCCCTGCGGCGGATCGTCGCCTCGCTGCCCAGCCACCGTATGGGCGGCAGCCGGACGCACGAGCTCGGCGAGGTTGCTGACGCCTACGAGGAGGCGCATACCGCCCTCGCGGTGGCGGGGCAGCTGCCCGACCGGGTCGCGCTCGCCGAGGAGCGGATGCATCTCGTGGACGTCCTGCCCCCGAAGACGGCGCGCCGCTGGGCCGGAACCCTGCTGCATCCCCTGCTGACCCTCCCCATGAGCCGCCGCGACCAACTGCTGCGCACCCTGGACCTGGGCCTGGAGGTCCGGCACAAGGCGGCCGGCCGCCTGCTGGGCGTCCACCGCAACACGGTGACGCACCGCATGAACACCTGCTTCGACCTGCTCGGCCTCGACCGCGATCGCGTCCTGAACCAGATCGTGGTCTCGGCGGCCCTCAAGATCGTCATCGCGCACGGGCACGACGACCTGTCGACCGACCCCGAGGCCGACTTCGTGGCGATGGTGTCCGTGCCCGAGGTGCGGGCCTGGGCGGAGTCGTTCCTGCGCCCGCTGACGGACGACCCGCGCGACCTTCCGCGCACCCTGCGCGCCTGGCTGGAGAACGACACCCACGTGGAGTCGACGGCCACGGCTCTCGACATCTCCCCGGTGACGGTACGCGCCCACCTCCGCACCGCCGCCCCCCTCATCCAACGCGAACTGACCCTGGACCTGGACGCCGACAGCCTCCCGGACGACGACGAACACGTACTGAGCGGAGTACGCCCCCTGGCCTTCGCCCTCCACGCCACCACGGGCCGGCCTCTGCTGCCGGGCCGGCCTGTGCACGGCTGACGCGGTTGCCCGTCTCGTTGTGCGTGAGGGGCGCCTCCCGTGCACCGGTGGGGCGCTACTCCCGGTAACTGTGCGCACGTGACGTGGCACAGATCGTCGACTGTCCCTAGCGTGAGCGACGTTCGTTCCTCTGCCGGGGGAATCGGGGGAACGCATGTCCGGAGCGGAGTGAGTCACTCCGCTCCGGACATACGGACGACTGGGCGGCCCGAGGGGGGAGAGCCCGGGCGGTCGGTTCGCGGCGTCAGAGGGCTACGAGATCGACGACGTTGATCACGACGTGGCGGTTCGATACGACGTAGGTGATGAATCCGCCTTTGAAAGCAGCCGACCAGCTGTTGTCGCGGTTGCTGATCGCAGGCGGACCGAACGGGTTCAGGCTGAGCCGCTTCTCGAGTTCCTCCAGCGACGCACGCTGGGGCGAGGCCAAGGCGGCCTTGCACTGTGCCGCACGGTCCACGTACCTGATCGAGTACGCGCTCACCCACACCTGCCCACATCGATGGGCTGGTTGTCGGCGTCGTAGGCGTTGCCGTCCGCGTCCCGGAAGATCATGCCCTCGGTGTCGCCCTCGGCCATGGCCTTGACGGTCTGTTCCACCTCGTCGAGGTAGCCGGGCGTCGCGCAGGCGCAGGCGAAGGGGAACCACTTGTCGATCACGCTGTCGAGCGCCGAGTGATCGAAGTCCGCCGCCGCGCTCAGCCAGTCCTGCTCGAAGGCCTGCAACCAGTCGGGGCGCCGCTGCAGGGCTGCGCGAATCGCCTCCGGCGTTCTCTCGCAGGCGTTCGGATCCACCTCGTGGGCCATGATCGGTTTCTCTTCTCCGGCGTGGGGCGGGTGTGGTGACCGGAGTTCCACGGTAGAGCGTTG
Organism: Streptomyces pseudoechinosporeus; assembly: GCF_054783935.1. Taxonomy (NCBI): domain Bacteria; kingdom Bacillati; phylum Actinomycetota; class Actinomycetes; order Kitasatosporales; family Streptomycetaceae; genus Streptomyces; species Streptomyces pseudoechinosporeus. Next base: position 270,018 of record NZ_BAAGPS010000050.1, on the reverse strand, counting down.
CGGGTGTTGATCGCTGATGGATACGACTGTCACGGTTCACTCGCCTCGGCAATCGGTCATCTGGATGCGCGCGCCTCGGCTGGCCGCGATGCGGAGTACGTCCCCCAGGGACTCCGCCGCCCTCGTGAGCGCGAAGCGCACCGCTCGTTCCCCGGCCTTGGCGTCCGCGAGCACTGCTCTGGATCCTGCGAGTACCTGTTCTCCGGAGTGGAGTTGAGCCTCTTCTACGTCGTCGGCGAGCAGGGAGAGTCTGCTCTCGTCGTTGTCGGTGCTGAGGTAGCAGGGTTTGCCTTCGGGGGTTGTCCAGGGCAGCAGGCGGAGAGTCGTCATGCGGGGAGCTCCACTCCGTGGATGCGGCGGGGGCCAACGTCGATGCCCTGCACGGCCAGCCAGAGCGCGCGGCGCCGTCGGCGTTGCAATCGCCTTTCTCGGTAGGCCAGTTGAGGCAAGGCGGCTCGATGGCGGCCTCGGGCGGGCAGCAGTACGCGTAGCAAGCCCATCAGCAGTGACTCGCAGAACTCCGCGATACGTGTGCTCATGTCGGCGCTCCTTCTTGTCGGTTGGCTTCGTCGTGACGAGCGGTGATTACCGTTCGTGCCCAGATCGTCACAGGTTCGGCGTACGCTGCGGAAGGGGTTCGGTGTTGCCTGGGGTGCCAGGCAACGGGGAGGGGTGACGTGGGCGAAGTCGTTGACGGGGAGCGGGAGCCGGGGCGGGCTGTGCTCGGCCGGACGCTGAAGTTCCTGCGGGAGCAGGCCGGGAAGTCGCTCGGGCAGTTGGCCGAGGAGACGGGGTACGACAAGAGCTATCTGTCCCGCCTGGAGTCGGGTGAGCGGCTGTCCAAGGTGACGGTCATGGAGGACCTGGACGGGTATTACGGGGCCGGTGACCTGCTGGTCAGGCACTGGCAGGCGGCGCGGTTCGATGCCTTCAAGGACCAGTACAAGGAGTTCATGGGGCTGGAGGCGACGGCTCGGGTCATGCGGGTGTTCACGCCAGCGGTGCCGGGCCTGCTGCAGACCGAGGACTTTGCCCGGAAGGTGTTGTCTGGGGCTCAGACAACGGCTGACGGTGACGAGGCCGTCGAGGAGCAGGTGGCGGCACGGCTGGGTCGCCAGTACCTCCTACGTCAGAAGCCGGAGCCCGACGTCCGCATCATCATGGACGAGTTCGCACTTCGGCGCCCCGCTGCCCGTGCCAAGACCTGGCACGACCAGCTGCTTCACCTTGAGGCTGCCGCGATGTGGCCCAACGTGGCCTTCCAAGTACTGCCGTTCTCCGCGGGAGCGCACCACCATATGACCGGGTCGCTGACTCTGCTCTGGCAGAGGGACGGAAGTGCTGTTGCCTACAAGGAAGGCAACGGTTGCAGCCGACTGATCGAGGAACCGGACGAGGTTCTGCGCCAGCGCTTGTCCTACGATCGGCTTCGCGATCTGGCGCTGTCCCCGTCGGACTCGCTTGCGTTCATCAGGGACGTACTGGAGGAGCACAGATCATGACGCGCACCCCCGACCTCAGCACCGCCTTGTGGCGCAAGTCGAGCTACAGCGAAGGGGGAGCCAACGACTGCCTCGAGGTCGCCGACGGCCACCCCGGCATAGTCCCCGTCCGCGACAGCAAGGTCCCGGCTGTCCGTCCGCTGGTGTTCTCAGCCGTGTCCTGGTCCGCGTTCGTGGAGGGGATCAGGGGCGATACGAGGGCGAACGTCATCGGGTGAATCGCGGGCTCATGGCCCCTGCCACGCAAAAGGCGTGAACAGTGAGGGCGAGTATGCCCTCCCAGGTGTCGTGGACGGCGCGGGACAGGGCCCGCAGCATGGCCCGGTCCTCGTGCTGCATGGCGCGGCGAGGGGCTTGCTGTCCGAGGATCACCGAGGTGTCGACTCCGAGCGCGTCGGAGATCTTCAGCAGGGTCGGGAGGGTGAGGCGGCGGTCTTGCTCGGCTTGCTGGACGGTGGGCAGCGACAGCCCGGTCATCTCCGCCAGGTCGGACTGGCGGATCTCCGGGCCCTCAGGACCGCGATGCGCTCACCGTTCGTGTGATCACTCTAACGGGGCACAATGGCTCCAATTCCTAGCCTCCATTAGGAACGGGTACCCCCTGACCGTCAATCGGGGCGCGGGACAAGGGCCTTACGGTTTTCGGACCGGAGGCCCTTCTCTCGTTCCCAGGCACCACGGGTCCAAAGCTGGGCGCTTGATGGCGGTCACGCTCTGTTGACGCAACTGATCCCGCAAGGGTTCTTGCAAGCGTTAGCCCCAATTCAACACAGGGCCCCCGCCGTCATCACGCCGGGGGCCGTTTGTCTGGGGCCGTCGGGCCACCTCTGTCGACATGGGCTCTCCCGGGCATGGTGCCCAAGTTGCGGAGTGCAGTCAGGGAGCAAAGAGTGATTGCCGTAACAGCTGTGCACCCCTGAGCCAGGGGGCTCCGGTGACGTAGGGCCGCCTCAGGCGGCCAGCTCACACGGGAAGCAGCACATCTGTTTGCACGGACATTCGCTGGTACCAGAGTGCACAGAGTGCACGGAAGGGATCAACCATGCCATCACGTCTTGCCGGGATAACGGCGGGAACAATGCTGTCCGGCGCACTGCTCCTCGGCGGCACTGCACCCGCCCTCGCCGAGGAAGGCGACGTAGTCGCTTCCAGCTCGAACACGTCGAGTAACACCAGCTCGAACACGTCGAGCAATACCAGCTCGAACACGTCGAGCAATACCAGCTCGAACACGTCGAGCAATACCAGCTCGAACACGTCGAGCAATACCAGCTCGAACACGTCGAGCAACACCAGCTCGAACACGTCGAGCAACACCAGCTGACCCCTCCCCGCAGCGGCCCCGGGTCGGGGCCGCTGCGGCCCGTTCCCGATCTGTCCGACCTGGAGGATGTGCCGTGAAGCACCGCGAGCAGACGATCACCTTCCGCTGCCGGGCTGAGGACCACGGCGTGATCGCCGAGCCTGCGCCCGCGCGCACTGTCCTGCCGGCGTGGCTGCGCAGGCTTCCCGGCGTTGACCCGGAGCACCTGAGCCCGACCGACTTCGCCGTCACCGTCAAGCGCTGCATGCCGTTTCTCGACGCGCTGAGCACCGGCTGGATCCTCCCGCTGGCTGCGACGGTCCGGCTGGAGATCACCGACGGTGGCCGCACCGTCAATGCTGGTTGGGACTTCGACCGGGAGATGGTGAGCACTCACACGCCGTTCCAGGTGGCGGGCAACACGTACGAGCCCCGGCCGCCGATGAAGTTCCACAACCACTGGGCGATCCGCACCCCGCCCGGCTGGAGTTGCTTGTTCCTGCCGCCGCTGAACCGGCCGGATGACATCATCGAGATCTTCAGCGGCGTGGTCGACACCGATACCTACACCGCGCCGGTGCACCTGCCCTTCATCGCCACCGGGCCGGACGGCCTGCACGTCCTGCCGAAGGGGCGGCCGCTGGCGCAGGTCATTCCGTTCCACCGAGCCAGCGTGCAGCTGCCCGAGTCGATCGGGCCGGAGACGCCCGAGGAGCGAGACTCGCGGCGCCGTGTCTTGCGCAACACGCTGGCAGGCGACGGCTGGTACCGCCGGATGGCTAGGGCGTCCCGCTGAGGAGAGCTTTTCGACGTCGGCATCGGTGAGCGCCACGTCGTCCTCCTCTTCTCCCGCCGCCCAGGCGCGCAGTCCGGCGGCGGACAGGTAGCAGATGTTCCGGTCGAGGGGCTGGCTGGTGAACTGCCAGAACAGGGGCTGGCGGCCGGACGGCGAGGGCCTCGGCGCGGCTGTACGGGGCGGCGCCCCAGGGGTAGGCCGGGTACCAGAGCGGCACGCCCGGCGGCAGGTGGCCGTTGGCGATGTCGTCGCCGGAGGTGTAGACGCCGACGCGCTGGCCGGGGAACTCGTCCTGGACGATGTTGAGCCAGGTCGTGACCCACGCCCGGATCCGTGAGGCCGTGCGGCCCCGCTGGCCGACTGCCACGTCCGCCTTGGCCGGTGTTGACCACGTCGACTGCTCGCCGACCTGCCGGAACACCGATCCCAGCGCGAGCCGTGACCTGCGGAGTCGCACGCTCCGCCTCGCTACACCACTTCGCGTGAGCGGTGCCGGATGACCTCGCGGGTGGCCAGGCCCCCGGTCGCGAGGACGACCACGGTGACGGCTCCGCCGATGAGCCAGGGGTGCCAGGTGTCCGTGTCGGTGTGGCCGGAGACCACGACCAGCTTGCTGCCCGACGTGGAGGTGATGGCGCGGGGCGTGAGGACCAGGTCGCCGGTGCCGAGCAGGTCGTTGTGCCGGCGGAAGTCGTCCAGGCCGCCGGTGTACGACTCGCCCTTGGAGTCGGTCAGGACGGCGGCCTTGCCGGAGCGGCGCGTCACGTACAGGGGCATCAACTCCAGCGACTCGTCCTCGTGTTTGACCAGGACGTGGCGCTGGTAGGTCCGGCTCCCGGCGCTGGGGCAGTCCTCGTCCTCGACGGTGTCGCATGGATAGGCGGACAGCAGCCCGTTGAGTATCTGCTGCGGGGTGCCATGAGCGGCGAGGTTGGCCTTCCGGTCCTCCGGCGTCCCGCCATTGCCGAACGGGTCGTTCTTGACGTCAGTCGAGTCGATGTACTCCCCGAAGAGCTCCCCCGGAGAGGGGGTCTTCGGCTCCGAGGAACCGCACGCCGGCACCGTGAGGGCGGCGAGCACCACGAGGCCCGTGAGCACGGCGGAACGGAGCGGCCCGGCAAGCGGTCGCAGATTCGTCATGGGACATCTCTAGCGTGCCCGGGTGGGGAGGGGTCCCGGGACCGCGGCAGGCGTCCCAGCCCGCCCGACGCTCATCGTCCCGCCCGTCAGGGCGCCGACCAGTCCGTCCTGGTTCAGCGGCGGGTTCTATGTCCGGAGCGGGGTGAGATCACTCCGCTCCGGACATACGGCTGTCCCGTGGCACCCGCCGTTCCGTGGCCTCGACGTAGTCGTGGAGGACCTGGCGGGAGCGGGCGAGAGTGTCGATGTGTTCGTCCAGCGCGCGCAGGCGTGTCCGTAGGGCGTCCAGGAGCTCGGGGCAGGGCTCGAGGTATGGGCGTCGTTCCTGACACAGGTCAAGCACGAGGTGCGGGCCTAGAACGGCTCCGCCGCCCCCAGAATCCGCGCCGGCAAATACGGCGACGTGACCCCGATACTCCACCCCCGACGACGCGCATGGCAGGTCAGGGCCAGGATGTCCAGGTTGATCGCGGCGTCGCAGTCCGTCGCGCGGTCGGCGACCCGGTGGTGGTCGCGGTGGACTTCCAGGGCGTCGAGAAGAGCGAGGTTGAAGCTTTCCTCGTCGCCCTCGACGAGTTGGGAGAAGAGGATGGCCGGGGGCGGGAGGAAGGTCTGGTTCTTCGCCTTCTCGCAGTCCCGTAGCGCGCGGTCCGTGGCGGGTTCCGGGTCCTCGCCGCGCAGGTAGTCGTGCAGGGCCTCGCGGTACGAGGCGAAGAGGGAACCGTCCTTGTGAGCGCGCGTCGGACCGGCGAGGACGAGCGGCGCCAGGTCCTCGCGGCGGCCCGTGATCAGGGCGAAGTCGACGGCCTTGTGCCAGGAGCCCGGCCCGGCTTCCTCGTCGAGGCCCGCGGGGTACCTCACCGTCGTACCGTCGATCGTCACCTCGACGTCGGCGCCGGGTTCCGCGAGCGTCGTACGGAAGAGCGCGGCGCCCAGCTCCGCGGCGAGCCGCAGGTTTCCGAGCTGGAGGTCCGTGACGTCGGCGGAGTGCGAGGCGCGGGTCTTGAAGAGGATCTCCTGGTCGGTCATCGCGTGCGCCAGCTGCCAGACGGCGAGTTGCTCGCCGGGCACCGGCGTGAAGGCCTCCCTGGTGAACCGCTCGAACTGGGCCGCGCTCTCGAGGGTCAGCGGCTGTGGATCCACGGGACGTTCGAACTCGACCACACCGTGGGCCAGTTCGGTGATCGCGTCCGCGCGCCGGTCACGGCCGTACGCACCCACCCTCGGTGGCGCGGTCTCGAAACCGGTGATCAGCGCGTGCGGGAGGTAGTCGGTGTCGACGGGGAGCGGCCAGCCCTCGCGGCGGTGGGCGAGGGCCGTCAGAGCGAGAGGGAGAAGCGGCAGCAGGGTGCTGGGGGAGGCGCCCTGGCCGGGGAGGGCGGCGTGCGGAAGGAGGAGACGCACGACCGCGGTGCCGAAGGCTTCCTGGTCGCCCACGGTGAGGGCCCGCAGGGCGTACAGCGCGGTGGTGTGTGGCCGGTCGAGCAGGTCTTCGGTCACCTCGGCGTCCAGGAGCCAGATTCGGGCCAGTGCCGCGTCGATCGCGGCGAGCTTCTCCTCGCGGGACGGCGGGTAGTTCGCGTCGTCGTCTCCGGTGTCGCCGATGACGTACGCCATGAAGCCGTTGATCAGCTCGGCGTCGGGGTATCCGGCGCTGCCCTTCTGGGGTTGTTCCCGGGCGAAGTGGAAGGCCTCGCCGTGCCATTGGGCCTTGTCAGCGAGAACGGCCAGGCAGAAGGCGTCGAGCCACTTGGCAGCGGTGACCGACTCGGGGCTGCCCTCGGACCCGGCGTCGTAGACCATGCCCCAGTTGACGTAGTTGAGGAAGACCTGGAAGTGGTTGTGCGGGTAGTACGCCGCGTACGCTACGGCTCCGGCGGCGGCCTCGGCGGCGTCCTGCAACACCGCCTTCGCCTCCGGGGTGTGGAGATCGGGCGTCTCGACGGAGAGCGCACCCAGGTAGTCGACGAACTCCTCGGCCAGCGTCCACCACTCGTACGCCGTCACCGGCCCAGCCTTCGACATCGACCGGACCTGCGAGCCGATGCGGCTGGTGAAGTCATCGCGTACGGCCGAGACCACCGCCTCACCGACCCGGTGCCGTTCAATTCGCTCCACCCGCACTGCCCGCTCCCCCTGATCAAGATCCGGCCTCAGCCTAGATCGCGTCGGCAGCGATCTTTCGACGGGGTGAGCTCCGGCGTGAGGGAGGCAAGGTCCCGGCTGTCCGTCCGCTGGTGTTCTCAGCAGTGTCCTTGTCCGCTTTCGTGGAGGGGCTCAAGGGCGATAGAGGGCCGACACCATCGGGTGAAGCGGACGGAAACCGGGGTCATGATGGGCTGTGGCATGGCTATGGTGGAGCTATGGCAGAGAACACGACCATTCAGGTGTCCCGACAGGCCCGCGACCATCTCGCCCAGGTTGCCAAGGAGCGGGGGATGACCTTGGGGCAGCTCGTCGAGGAGCTGGCGTCCCAGCAGCTCACCGCCGACCAGATCGCAGAGCGTGTCGCCGCCACGCGCAAGGTGCTGCGCGAGCGGATGGGGTGCACGCTGACCGACGAGGAGTTCGACCAAGGGCCGGATGTGCTGGCCAACATCTACGCCATGGCCGCCGAGAAGATGCACGCTCAGCGGGGTATGGCCGCGTGATCGTTCTCGACACGAGCGCGGTGGTCGCCCTCGCGCAGGGGCACCGCGCTCTACATCACCTCGCCGACAACGTGGCCCACACGCCAGGTGACTGGCTGCACATCCCGGCGCTGTGCCTGATGTACGCCGAGTCGGCGGAGAAGGGCGTCGCCAGCGATGTGCTCGCACTCCCGGGTGTCATGGTCGACGCGCTCGGCCAGGCGGCGGCGACGACGGTCGGTGGGATGTTCAGGGAGGGCTACGGCGGCCCTGACACCTGTCACACGCTCTACGTCGCGACACCACACCTCGAGACGGGCGGCATGTCGATCATCCTTACGGGTCGGGCGGACGACTACCCGCCCGGCATTCTCACGGTCGACATCGACTCCCCCGGCATGCTCGGCTTCCACTAACCCCCACGCCGGGACCATGAACGAACCCCAATGGGCCGTCCCTCCCATGCCGGAGCGGGCCCCGAAGGCGCTGCGCAAGGCCATCGCCGTGCACACCCCCCAACTCCTCTCCGACTTCGACAAACACTGGAAGCGCGCGATCGCCGACACGTACGATCTTGGCCCTGTCCCCGCTTTCGTGGCTCGCTGGTGGTGCGAGTACGCGATTGCCCGTGATCCGAGGCTCGACGCTCACGTGAGGGATCTGCACCACCGCGCGGCGGAAACCGCTGACTTCGCTGAGGCTCAGGCCCTCCTCGAAGAGGTGTCGAAGGTCCGCTACAGGACGCGGGAACTGGAGCCTGGCGAGTGACCGGCGGGTTCATGGGGCCGCCTTGGCAGATGGACTGGCGGCTCGATGCCCTCGCCTACGGTGATGCACTTCTTCTGGCAACCAGCCCCTGTGCGGGCGTCGATCACGGCAACTCCGGCGGAGGCGTAGGCGCCCCCGGCAGCCGGATCGTCGCCACCGTTCCGCCGCCCTCCGCCGGGGTCAACGACACCTCGCCGCCCGCCTGTTGGACCGTACGCGCCACGATCGACAGGCCCAGGCCCGAGCCGGGCAGGGCGCGGGCCGACGGGGAGCGCCAGAAGCGGTCGAAGACGTGGGGGAGGTCCTCCGTGGGGATGCCGGGGCCATGGTCTCGGACCGTCAGTTCGCCGGCCTTGAGGTTTACGTCGATCGTGGCGCCGTCCGGGCTGAACTTCACCGCGTTGTCGAGGACGTTCACGATCGCCCGCTCCAACGCCGTTGGTTCGGCGCGTACGTACCAGGGCTGGAGGTCCGCCGTGATCGTCAGTTCCGGGCCGCGCAGGCGGGCGCGGCGCAGCGCCGACTCCACCGATTCCTGGAGGTCCAGTACCTGTACGCGGTCGCCCTGCTGGCCCGAGTCCGAGCGGGACAGTTCCTGCAAGTCGCCGATCAGGGACGCCAGTTCGCTCATCTGGGCCTTCACGGAGTTCAGGAGCGCCTTGCGGTCCGCGGGCGGGATCGCGCGGCCCGTCTCCTCGCTGCGGGTGAGGAGTTCGATGTTCGTACGGAGTGAGGTGAGGGGCGTACGGAGTTCGTGGCCGGCGTCCGCGATCAGTTGCTGTTGCAGGTCGCGGGAGGAAGCCAGGGACGCCGTCATCGAGTTGAAGGAGCGGGAGAGGCGGGCGATCTCGTCCTCGCTGTCGTCCTCCACCGGGATGCGGATGGTGAGGTCGTCGGTTCGGGCGACGTGCTCGACCGCGTCCGTGAGTTGGTCCACGGGGCGCAGGCCCGCCCGGGCGACCCACAGGCCCGCCACTCCGGCGCCCACCACTCCGATGCCGGAAACGGCGAGGAGGAGCAGCGCCAGTTCGTTGAGGGTGGACTCGGTGCTGTTGAGGGGGTAGGCGACGAGGAGGGCGGCGTCGTCGGACACGCTCGAGGTGCCGGGGCCCGCCGTGACGAGCAGGGGCACGGTCAGCACCCGTACGTGTTTGCCTTCGCTGTCGATGCCGTCGCGGAATTGCCCGGTGCCCGACTCGATCACGTCGATGTCGCTGCCGATGACGTTCACCGTGCCCGCGGAGTCGTCGTAGACGCAAGGAGTGCCGTCTGACTTGACCAGCTGGAAGTAGTAGTCGTTCCGATGAGAGAAGCCCGCCGTGTCCGTCGGAGAGTCGGGACAGCCGTAGAGAAGCGACTGGACCTTGGCGATATTCTGCGGCTGCGACCTGCTCGCCTTCGCCGTCAGATCCTCGTTCAGCTCGTCATACAGCTTCCCCTGCACAACGAACCAACAAGCCACCGAAACCGCCGCCACCGCGAACGCCACCGCCGCCGCCACCAGCAACGCCAAGCGCGAGCGAATCGGCAGCGATCGCAGGCGCCGTACGACCTTCGGGACTCCCTTCACTCCGCGCCGCCCGATCGCAGCACATACCCGACACCCCGCACCGTGTGCACGAGGCGCGGTTCGCCGCCCGCCTCGGTCTTGCGGCGCAGGTACATGACGTACACGTCAAGGGAGTTGGAGGAGGGCTCGAAGTCGAAGCCCCAGACCGCCTTCAGGATCTGCTCGCGGGTGAGGACCTGGCGCGGGTGCGCCATGAACATCTCCAGCAGCGTGAACTCCGTGCGGGTGAGCTCCACCTGCCGCTCGCCCCGCGTGACCTCGCGCGTGGCGAGGTCCATGCGGAGGTCGGCGAAGGTCATGGCCTCGTCGTCCTGGGTGGCGCCCGCGATGGACGCCGCGTACGAGCTGCGGCGCAGCAGGGCGCGGATACGGGCGAAGAGCTCGTCGAGTTCGAAGGGCTTGACCAGGTAGTCGTCGGCGCCGGCGTCGAGCCCGGTCACGCGGTCGCCGACTGTGTCGCGGGCGGTGAGCATGAGGATGGGCGTGGTGGTGCCCGCGCCGCGCATCCGGCGGGCGGCGGTCAGCCCATCCATGCGGGGCATCTGGATGTCGAGGACGACCAGGTCGGGCTGGTACGCGGTCGCCTTCTCCAGGGCGTCCGCGCCGTCGACCGCGACCTCCGTGTCGTATCCCTCGAAGGCGAGGCTGCGCTGGAGTGCTTCACGCACCGCGGGCTCGTCGTCGACGATCAGGATGCGCTGGATGTCACGGTCGCCTTCGGCGGGGCTCATGGGCTTCGGGTTCCTCGGGTGCGGTGGGACGACATGGGACGACTGACGGTGCTGAACGCTGTCAGCCTCGCATGGTTCCCGGTGGGCGCGTAAAGAGTGAGAGGAGCCGGGCGGGATCAACCGTGCACCGTCGTGAGCCGGTTCAGCGGCACCTTGCGGCGGTGCGGGCGGGCGGCAGTGATGCGCAGGCCCATCATCTGGGGGGCCACCACCACCTCAGGCGCCCGCGTCCGAGGCGCGTGCAGCTCGTACGCCACCTCAAGGGCAAGGGCCGGGTCGGCCGGGTCGGTGCTGGTCACCGTGTGCGAAACCTGCTTGATCATGACGTACTCCTACTGGTCGGAGGGGGTTCAGCTGTCGGAACCGCCGGCCCGCAGCGTGTCCAGGTCGGACTTGACGGTGTTGATCGGGATGGCGAAGCCGAGGCCGGCGCTGCCCGCGCTCGCCGAGGTGGCCGAAGCCGGCGAGTACATCGCGGAGTTGATGCCGATGATGTTGCCGTTCATGTCGATCAGCGCGCCGCCGGAGTTGCCGGGGTTGAGGGAGGCGTCCGTCTGGATCGCCTTGTACGTCGTCGTCGACGAACCGGTGTCGCCGTTGAACTCCTGGCCGCCGAAGCCGAACGGCCACTGACCGTTGCCGCCGCCCTGGCCCTGCCCCTGGTCCTCTTCCGTGGAGACGGTGACGTCCCGGTCGAGCGCGGAGACGATGCCGCTGGTGACGGTGCCGGTCAGGCCCTCGGGGGAGCCGATCGCCACGACCTCGTCGCCGACCTTGACGCCGTCGGAGTTGCCGAGCGTCGCGGCCTTCATCCCGGAGGCGTCCTCCAGCTTGATCAGCGCGAGGTCCTTCTTGCTGTCGGTGCCGACGACCTGAGCGGAGTACGACTTGCCGTCGCTCGTCGTCACCTTGATCGAGTCGGCGCCGGAGACGACGTGGTTGTTGGTGATGATCTCGCCGTCGCTGGTGATGATCACGCCGGAACCGGTGGCCTCGCCCACCGACGAGGTCGCGTTGATCTCGACGATGCTCGGGCTGACCGCCTGGGCGACCCCGGCGACGGTGCCCTTCTGGCTGGTGGGCACGACGCTCGTGGTGGTGCTGCTGCTCGGCACGGTGTCGCTGCCGGTCAGCTCCTGGAAGGCGTACGAGGTGCCGCCGCCCACGGCCGCGGCGGCTATCGCCACGGCGGCCAGCAGCGCCAGCGGACCCCGGGCGCGCCTGCGGCGGGGGGCGGCGGGGGAGACCGGCTCGGTGAGGAGCGCGGAGGGGGCGGTGGCCTGCTGCGACGGGTCGTGCGCCGAGGCCGCGTTGTGTATCGGCTCGTGCTCCGGCGCCGGGTTGTGCGTCGGCTCGTACGCCGGCGGAGGTGGCCATTCCGGGTTCACGGGGGAGCCCGCGGAGGGTCCCGCGAACGCGGAGTGCTCCTGCTGGGAAGTGGCGTGCTCCTGCTGGGAGTACGCGGACTGCTGCTGTTCGCCCTGGGGGTACTCGCCGTTGCGGCGGAAGCTCTCGGTCATGACTCAGAGCTTGGCGCGCAAGCATGAGAGGGCCCTGAGGGCTACCTGAGAAGCCCGCTAGAACCGCGTTTGCCCGATATAAAGCCGCCAGGCCGGTGAAACAGGGGGTTACAGCTCGGTGCCGTGACGGAAGCGGCGAACGAACACTTGTCGGCCTGCTGTGAAGCTCGTATGCAGACGAGCTCGCGTGCCGCAATCTTGGTGGGTTCACGACACACCACTCTCAACATCACCACTCTCAGGAGCCCTGAGTGATAACTGCCTTGCGTGGCCGCCGAAGATCGTCTGTGACGGCGGCCGCTCTCGCGCTGGCGCTGAGCTGCGCCGGCGTACTCGCGGCACAGCCCGCGACCGCGGCGGACGAGCCGCCCGCCCTGCCCGAAGCGGGCCTCGGGCAAGCCGCACCGAAGCACACCGCGTCCCCGAAGGAACTGCGCGACCGGATCGTCGACGCCGCCGAGGACCAGGCGGCCCCGGCCGCCCAGAGCCCGGCCGAGACCCCGAAGCAGACGCCGTTCATCATCGGCGGCTCGGAGACGACGATCTCCGGCGCCCCGTGGATGGTTCAGCTCGGTTACCACGACGAGACCACCGGCGAGAGCTACTTCTGCGGCGGCACCCTCGTCGCCCCGGCCAAGGTCCTCACCGCCGCCCACTGCGTCGCTGGCCTGGACTGGACCGCCAACGGCGCCGTCCTGGCCGGCAGCACCGACCTCGACGACTACGCGAACGGCACCCCCGCCGGCGTATGGGCCCAGTGGACGCACCCGCGCTACAACGAGGCCACCATCCAGAACGACGTCGCGGTCCTCACCCTCGACCGCCCGCTGGAACAGCAGTGGCTGCGTCTGGCCGCGTCCGACGACAGCGCGCTCTACAAGCCCGGCACCACCGGCACCGTCTACGGCTGGGGCCTGACCTCCGGCGGCGGCGAACCCGCGGCGAAGCTGCGCAAGGCGAGCCTGCCGATGGTCGCCGACTCGACCTGCAACAGCGCGATGCAGTCCGTACTCGGCAGGGACGGCTTCATCGAGGGCGCGATGACCTGCGCGGGCACCCCGGCGACCGGCACCGACGAGGGCACCAACAGCCCCTGCAGCGGCGACTCCGGCGGCCCCCTGGTCGTCGGCGGCAAGGTCGTCGGCATCGTCTCCTGGGGCGTCGCGGGCTGCACGGCCGAGGGCGCGTACCCGGTGTTCACCAAGGTGTCCTCGTACACCTGGGCCGCCCAGCCGCGCATCGACGACGCCGACCTGTCGTACGACGGCCGCGCCGACCTGCTGGCCCGTACGCCCTCGGGCAACCTGTTCCGGCAGGACAGCAAGGGCACCTCGCTCACGCAGCGCGCCTACCAGAGCAACGGCTGGCAGGAAGCGAGCTGGGTCATGCAGACCGACCTGGACCGCGACTGGCTCCAGGACCAGATCGTGCGGGACCGGAACGACGGCAAGCTGTACCGCAGCTACATGGACCACTCCACCTGGGAGTGGACCTGGATGCCGATCACCACGGTCTGGGGCGGCTACAAGTCCTACGCCTTCCCCGGCGACCTGACCGGTGACGCCCGCCCCGACCTGGTCGCGGTGGACGCGGACGGCTCGACGTACGTCTACGCGGGCCGGGGCAACGGCGAGTTCCACGGCAAGGTCAAGGTCGTCGACCGCGCCTGGAAGGGCGTGAAGGTCATGGGCCGCGGCGACCTCTCCGGCGACGGCAAGCCCGACCTGCTGGTCCGCTCCCCGGACAACACCCTGTGGCTCTACCGCGGCACCGGCAAGCAGTCGGCCCCGTGGTCGGCCCGCATCAAGGCGCGTACGGGCTGGAACTTCACGTCGCTCGTCACCAACGGCGACGTCTCCGGTGACGGCATAGCCGACGTCATGGCCCGCGGCTCGGACGGCACGCTGTGGCTCTACCGCGGCACGGGCAAGGCGTCGACGGACCTCTTCTCGTCACGCGTGAGCCTGGGCACGGGCTTCAACCAGTACAACCTGCTCTTCTGAGAACGCGCGTTCCCTGCGCCCCGTAAGGGTCGCGGGGCTGTCACACCATGCGGCTCCCTGCGCCCCGTAAGGGGCGCGGGGCAGTGTCGATATGCGGCTCCGCCGCGTGGGCGCGACCAGCCACAGACGACCCGCAGCTTCAGAGCCTTGCTTAGCGCGGAGCGCAACCGCAGGACCGCCGTACCACCAGCCGTGAGGGGAAAAGCTTCAACCGCTCCCGGCGGGAGCCGATCCGCTGGCCGTCGTCGAGGACGAGGTCGACGGCCGCGCGGGCCATCGCCGGGCGGTCGGAGGCGACCGTGGTCATCGGCGGGTCGGTGAGCGCGGCTTCCTTGATGTCGTCGAAGCCGGCGACGGCCAGCTCGCCCGGCACGTCGATACGCAGCTCGCGCGCCGCCCGCATGATGCCGACCGCCTGGTCGTCGGTGGAGCAGAAGATCGCGGGTGGGCGGTTCGGCCCGGCGAGCAGCTTCAGGCCGACCTGGTAGGCGTCGTAACGGTTGTAGAGCGCCTCGAAGAGGCGACCCTCCGTGGACTTCCCGGCCTCGTGCATCGCACGCCGCCAGCCCTCGACGTGGTCGGAGACCGGGTCGCCGACGGTGGGGGTCTCGGCGACGCCGCCCAGACAGGCCACGTACTCGTAACCGTGCTCCAGGAGATGGCGGGTGGCGAGCTCGGCGCCGCCTATGTCGTCCGTCACGACAGCGACGTCGTCGATCGCCTCGGGCCGCTCGTGCAGCAGCACCACCCGGGCGTCCCAGGCCTCGATCTCGGCCGCGGCCAGATCGTTCAGGGCATGGCTGACGAGGATCAGCCCGGAGACCCGCATCCCGAGGAAGGCCCGCAGATAGTGGACCTCGCGCTCGCCGACGTAGTCGGAGTTGCCGACGAGCACCATCTTTCCGCGCTCGAAGGCGGCCTCTTCGACCGCGTGCGCCATCTCGCCGAAGAACGGCTGGCGCGCGTCCGGCACGATCAGGCCTATGAGGTCGGTCCGCCGCGAGGCCATGGCCTGGGCGACCCGGTCCGGCCGGTACCCCAGCTCCTTGATCGCGGCGAGAACGCGCTCGCGCGTGGCCGGGGCGACCGGCCGGGGTCCGTTGTTGATGACGTAGCTGACGACGGCGGTGGAAGTACCCGCCAGTCGCGCCACATCATCCCGAGTCACCTTTGCCACGCGCGGAGTCTACGCGGATGGACCTACCTCTGGGCAGGGCGTACGGCGGCTTCCTCGTCCTCTGTCGTGAGCTCGGCGTCCGAGGTGGCGTCCAGATGCGCCGTCTCGTCCGCATCCTCCGGCTTTGGCTGGGTTGCCGGGGCCTTCGCCTCGGTCGCGGTGCGGTCCAGCTTCTCCGGCGTAACGAATCGATAACCGACGTTCCGGACGGTCCCGATCAGCGACTCGTGCTCCGGACCGAGCTTCGCGCGCAGCCGTCGTACGTGGACGTCGACCGTGCGCGTACCGCCGAAGTAGTCGTAGCCCCAGACCTCCTGGAGGAGCTGGGCGCGGGTGAAAACGCGGCCAGGGTGCTGGGCCAGATACTTCAGGAGCTCGAACTCCTTGAAGGTCAGGTCCAGGACCCGGCCCTTGAGCTTGGCGCTGTACGTCGCCTCGTCCACCGACAGATCGCCGTTGCGGATCTCCATCGGGGAGTCGTCGTTGACGATCTGCTGGCGGCCCATGGCCAGCCGCAGCCGCGCCTCGACCTCCGCCGGACCGGCGGTGTCGAGCAGCACGTCGTCGATGCCCCAGTCGGCGGTGACGGCCGCGAGGCCGCCCTCCGTCACGACGAGGATCAGCGGACAGCCGGGACCGGTCGACCGCAGCAACTGGCACAGGCTGCGCACCTGCGGCAGATCACGGCGGCCGTCGATCAGGATGATGTCGGCACCAGGGGTGTCGACGAGAGCGGGGCCTTCCGCCGGAGCCACTCGCACGTTGTGCAGAAGCAGGCCGAGAGCGGGAAGCACCTCCGTCGACGGCTGAAGGGCATTGGTCAGGAGCAGCAGAGAGCTCATCGTGTCCCACCTACCCGGGTCGTCTTGCGGTCGTGCATGAATCGCTCGCCCATACGTCTGGTTCCTCCTCGGTCCCTGCGAGGACGTTTGCGGCACTGCTTCCGTACTGTTGCGGCTCCCGCGCCCCTGGGCGCCGCGGTTGCGCTTTCCCGCCGTATACAGCGTTCGTATACAACGCTCCAGAAAGCGCAAAAGGACTCGGGGGCTACGCTGCCCGAGTCCTCTTACCCAGCAGAATAGCCCACATGAACCAAGGTCCGGCAGGTCATGTGACGCGATCTTTCAATCGTCCACTACCTGAGACAGCACGGCGAGCCGAGCGGCGGAGGTTTCTGCGCACGGTCGACGGGGTCACGATCGACGCCGCGTACGAGCCCGGAAAGCGCACGTCCGCGCCCCCTACCGACGAGCTCGCGATCGTTGTCGCGCACGGGTTCACCGGGGATCTCGACCGGCCGCACGTACGCCGAGTGGCCGGTGTCCTCGCGGAGCACGCGGCCGTGGTGACGTTCTCCTTCCGGGGGCACGGGGCCTCCGGCGGGCGTTCCACGGTGGGCGACCGCGAGGTGCTCGACCTGGCGGCGGCGGTCGCCTGGGCACGAGAGCTCGGCCACACCCGCGTCGCCACGGTCGGCTTCTCGATGGGCGGATCCGTGGTGCTGCGGCACGCGGCGATGCACCGCCGGGGGCCCGGTCAGGAGCAGCAGGGGCAGGTGGGACGCACGGGAGCGTATACGGACGCGGTGGTGTCGGTGAGCGCTCCGGCGCGCTGGTACTACCGGGGTACGGCACCCATGCGGCGACTGCACTGGGTGGTGACCCGCCCGCTGGGCCGCACGATCAGCCGCTACGGCCTGCGCACCCGGATCCACCACTGCGACTGGGACCCGGTCCCGCTCTCCCCCGTCGAGTCGGTCCCGTTGATCGCCCCCACACCCCTGCTGATCGTCCACGGCGAACTGGACGGCTACTTCCCGCTGGACCACCCCCGGATGCTGGCCGCCGCGGGGGAGGGCCACGCCGAGCTGTGGCTGGAGGCAGGCATGGGTCACGCGGAGCACGCGGCCGACGATGCGCTGCTGGGGCGGATCGGTGCGTGGGCGGCTTCTGCGCCGCACTAAGCGGTCTCGGGGAGGTGAGGCACGCCCCCGCGCCGCCCGGCACGGCACCTCGCCGCACTGCCGCATCACCCAAGTACGTCCAGTACGAGGGCGATGCGGCAGCACGCCGATGCTCCCCCAGCTACCGCTGGGGGTGCCCCCAGCACCGGACGACGCGGGAACGCACCCCACCTCCCCGAGACCGCTTAGCCTGTCCGTGTCGACTGTCACCATTGACCGACACCCGCTGACTTACCGATCGAGGAACGTGATGGCACAGGGCACGGTGCGTTACTGGGCCGCCGCCAAGGCCGCCGCCGGCGTCGCCGAGGAGCCGTACGAGGCGGAGACCCTCGCCGAGGCGCTCGACGCGGCACGCGCGCGACACCCCGGCGAACTCGTCCGCGTCCTGCGGCGATGCTCGTTCCTCATCGACGGTGACCCCGTGGGCACCCGCGGACATGAGACGGTACAGCTGGCCGAGGGCGGCACGGTCGAGGTGCTCCCGCCGTTCGCAGGAGGGTGACGGGCATCATGAGCAACCAGCAGTGGGGGTCCCCCCGCTCGAGCGAAGCCGAGAGTGGGGGAGGGGCGCACGAAGGGCACGGCTCCCCTCAACAGCAGCAGCCCCGCTGGCCCAGGCAGCAGCAGTCCGACGAGGACGCGCAGCACCAGACCCAGCAGTGGGAGGGCCAGACGTGGGAGACCCAGACCCACGCACGTCCTACGCCGCCTGTGCCGCCGGCGGCGGCTCCGACTCCGGCTCCGGCAGAGCCGGCGTATGAGACGCGGCATGGGTACGGGGGCCATACGCCGGGGTGGGATCAGCGGGCTGAGGGGTACGGGGGGCACGCTCCGGCTCCGGATCAGCCGTCTCAGGGGTACAGGGGTCACGCTCCGGCTCCGGCGTCGGACCAGCCGTCTCAGGGGTACGGGGCTCCGGCTCCGGACCAGTCGTCCCAGGGGTACGGGGCTCCGACTCCGGCTTGGGATCACACGGGCCAGGGTCAAGGCCAGGGGTACGGGTATGTGCAGGGTCCGGCGTACGGGGACTTCGCGCCGCCGTCCGCTCCGGCGCCTGCGCCCGCACCCGCGCCGGTATCCGCGCCCGCGCCTGCGCCCGCACCCGCACCGGTATCCGCTGCTCCTGACCCCGCTGTCCCCGCCTCCGCCCCCGCGTACGGACCGCCCACCCTCACCGGCAACCCCCGGGTCACCGACGCCCAGCGTGCCCGCGCCGAGGGGCGTTCACCGATCATCGAACCCGGCGGGCAGCCGGCCGCGCTGACGGCGGTGCTCGGGGCGCTGCTCGCGGGAACGGCGGCGATCGGCGAGTACGCACTCCTCGTCCCGCTGGTGATCCTGCAGGCGGTGACCGCGGCGGGCTGGTTCCGGCTGAACGGCATGTGGCCCGCCCGGCAGGGCATCGCGGTGGCCTTCGCGGGCGCGCTCACGGCGGACGTCGTGCTGCTCGTGGCCGGCCGCGAGAACGCCCCCGCCGCCATCCTCGGCACCCTCGGCGTCTGGGTCCTGCTCGCCCTGGTCCTCCAACTCCGCAGCCGCGCCGAACCCGACGAGCGCATGTACGGGCTGATGGCCACGGTCGCCTCCGCGGCGCTGGCCATCGTCGCGACGGGGCATCTCGCGGCGACCTCGGAGGCGGTGACGGTGGGCGCGGCGGCGGTAGCGGCGGCGGTACTGGCCCGCGCGCTCCCCCTCCCGACACCGGCGTCACTGCTGGTCGCCCTGTTGGCGGCGGCGGGCATGGGCCTTGGGCTGGGTGCCCTGACGGACCTGGGCACGGGCGGCGCCCTCCTCGGCGCCGCGGCCGGCGCCTCGGCCCTGATCGGCCACAGAGTCGCCAGCTACGACTACCCGTCCCGCTTCGTCCACTTCACGGCGGGAGTGGCCCTTCCGCTCGCGGCGGCGGCCCCGGCGATCTACCTGCTGGGCAGGGCATTGGGCTAAGCCTCCCCTGTCACAGCTGATCCACAACTCACCGTAACCACCACAGCCAACCCCTCGCCAGGGTTACTCTCGCTCGACGGCCACCGGAGGCCGTCGATGCCGAGGTGGGGGAACACCAAGACATGCGCGCACTGCGAATACTTCTGATCGTCACCGTCATCCTGGGCGGGCTCTTCGTCATCGCCGACCGCGTAGCCGTCGGCTTCGCCGAGGACGAGGCGGCGGACAAGCTGCGGACCAGCGAGGGCCTGGCCAGCACACCCAGCGTGTCGATCAAGGGCTTCCCCTTCCTCACCCAGGTGGTCGGCGGCGAACTCGACGAGGTCGAGGTCGGCATCCAGAACCTCGAGGCGGACACCGGCGGCACCGCGCAGAACACCGGCCCCGACAAGATCCGTATCGACGACCTCACCGCTCAGATGCGCGGCGTCGCCTTCTCCGGCAACTACAGCTCCGCCACCGCCGCCTCGGCCACCGGCACGGCCACGATCTCGTACGACGAACTCCTCAAGGCCGCCAAGTCCGAACCCGTACAGCTCGCGAGCGGAGTCACCGCCGAGGTCGTCGGCCTCTCCGACGGCGGCAACGGCAAGATCAAGGTCGAGGTCGAAGCCACCGTACTCGGCACCAAGCTCCCCGAGCCGGTCTCCGTACTGAGCACGGTCAGCGTCGAGGGCGACACCGTCAGGGCCCGCGCCGACGCGCTCCCCGACCTCGGCGTCCAGCTCGCCGAGGACAAGGCCCGCACGGTCACCGACTTCCAGCAGCGCATCGACGGCCTCCCCGGCGGCATCAAGCTCGACAAGGTCGAGGCGGCACCGAACGGCGTCGACATCACGGTTCGGGGTTCGGACGTCTCGCTCGTCGGGTAGTACGGCAGGGCGAGTGCAGTCTTCGGCCGAGGGGGCGCTGTCCGAAAGGCGAGACGCCCCCGTCCGCGAAGCAGATGCGATGAAGGCGACGAGCCCGCAACAGCCGTACGAACACGACTGCTGCCGCTCCATCATCCCGCATCGCGGACAATCGCGTCTCATCATTCGACACGCCGGTGACATGCCACCCCCACCCTCCCTACGATCGACCCCATGAAGCGACAGCAGGCGGATCTGACGAAGCGGCGGGCAGTAGACCTGTGCCGTGTCGCCGCCATGCTCTGTCGCACCTTCTGAGCGGAAGCGCCGACTTCCGCGATCCCCGGGCCCTTTGACGCGCTCACCAGGTCAGGGCCACCCCCGTGCGCCACGTACGCCCCGCTGTCCTGCGCGTACCGCACCCACTCATCGACGTACCGCCCCGCCGCAACTGCCCCGGAGGAGAAACAGAATGAGCCGCAGCGACGTCCTGGTTGACGCGGACTGGGTCCAGGAGCACCTGGATGACCCGAGTGTGGCCGTCGTCGAGGTGGACGAGGACACGTCCGCGTACGACAAGAACCACATCAAGAACGCGATCCGCATCGACTGGACCAAGGACCTCCAGGACCCGGTCCGCCGTGACTTCATCGACCAGGAGGGCTTCGAGAAGCTCCTGTCGGAGAAGGGCATCGCCAACGACACCACGGTCGTTCTCTACGGCGGCAACAACAACTGGTTCGCCTCGTACGCCTACTGGTACTTCAAGCTCTACGGCCACGAGAACGTCAAGCTCCTCGACGGCGGCCGCAAGAAGTGGGAGCTGGACTCCCGCGACCTGGTCGACGGCTCCCAGGTGCCGAACCGCCCGAAGACCGAGTACAAGGCCAAGCCGCAGGACACCTCGATCCGCGCGTTCCGTGACGACGTCGTCGCCGCGATCGGTGCGCAGAACCTGGTCGACGTCCGCTCGCCCGACGAGTTCAGCGGCAAGCTGCTCGCCCCGGCTCACCTGCCGCAGGAGCAGTCGCAGCGCCCCGGCCATGTGCCGAGCGCCCGCAACATCCCGTGGTCCAAGAACGCCAACGACGACGGCACCTTCAAGTCGGACGACCAGCTAAAGGCCCTCTACCAGGAGGAGCAGGTCGACCTGGCGAAGGACACCATCGCGTACTGCCGCATCGGTGAGCGCTCGGCCCTGACCTGGTTCGTCCTGCACGAGCTGCTCGGCGTCGAGAACGTCAAGAACTACGACGGTTCCTGGACCGAGTACGGCTCCCTCGTCGGCGTGCCGATCGAGCTCGGCGCCGCCAAGTAAGCCCCGATCTTCAACTACGTAGGAGCAGCACATGTGTGGAGCGAAGGCCGGCGGCCCCGACGCCTCGACGATCAAGCCCGGTGAGACCACCATCCAGGGCCAGGTGACCAAGGACGGCGAGCCCGTGGTCGGCTATGTCCGTCTGCTGGACTCGACCGGCGAGTTCACGGCCGAGGTCCCGACCTCGGCGACGGGACAGTTCCGTTTCTACGCGGCCGAGGGCACGTGGACCGTACGCGCCCTCGTCCCGGGCGGCACGGCGGACCGCACGGTCGTCGCCCAGACGGGCGGGCTGGCCGAGGTCGCGATCGCCGTCTGATCGCCGTTTGAACGGTCTGACGGCACGCGCCGTATGAACGGCTGAAGGGCCGCACCCCAGGGGGTTGGACGCCACCTGTTATTCACGGGG
Organism: Streptomyces pseudoechinosporeus; assembly: GCF_054783935.1. Taxonomy (NCBI): domain Bacteria; kingdom Bacillati; phylum Actinomycetota; class Actinomycetes; order Kitasatosporales; family Streptomycetaceae; genus Streptomyces; species Streptomyces pseudoechinosporeus. The sequence continues at coordinate 248,390 of NZ_BAAGPS010000050.1, read as the reverse complement.
TGCGGCCCTTCGGCTTGCCCGGACCTCGGGGGATCCCGGGATCTCCGGACCTACGCTGGAGGCATGTACGCACGACGGCGTCACGCCTACTTCGCGATGATGGGCACGTGCATCGGCCTCTTCGTCCTCGCCTGGGGAGTCGTGCGGCTCTGGTCGATGCCCGTGGCCATCGGGATGTGCGTCGTGGCGATGGTGATTCCGCCCCTCGCGGCCATGGTGGCCAACCGGCGCGGCCCGGACGACCGCTGGTGGGACGCCCCCTCCGGGGACCCGAAGTCCGACGAGTGGTGGGACGAGCTGGACGGCAGGAGGCGCCGGCGCTAGAACTTGCGCATGAGGCGTCTCAGTAGACGAGCGCCTGCGTCTCCTCCGCCAGCGCCTCCTGCACGAAGACCTGCGCCCCGGCGATCCGTACGCCCTCGATCACGTCCTTCTCCGTGATGTCCCGGCGGGCCGCACACTGGGTGCACAGTGTGAGACGGCCGCCGGCCAGTACCGACTCGAGCAGATCGGGGAGTGGAGCCGCGTGCGGCAGCTCGAACTCGGCGGCCTTGCCCGGCAGTGCGAACCACGCCGACTCACCGGTCAGCCAGAGCGAGACGTCCACCCCGCTGGCCACGGCGACCGCCGCCACCGTGAACGCCTGCGAGCACCGCTCGGGAGCGTCCGCCCCGGCCGTCACCTTGATCACGAGCTTCTTCGCCATGGGGTGAAGCCTAGTCGCGGCACCTCGCACAGAGCGCCGGACCATGGCCGCGTAAGCTGGAGCCCGGCTCTGTGTACGGCCCCACCGCCCAACCTCGCTCATCCAAGGAGCACCCCGTGCTTACGATCTTCTTCGAAGCTCTGCTCGTGCTGGTCTGCGTCGGCGTCCTCGCCTTCGCCGGGCTGACCGTGAAGAAGCTGTACCAGGGCCAGCGCTGAGCGCCGTCACGGACGCCCCCCATCACCCACGTACGAGACTTCTGAGCTGATCATGATCGAGATCCCGTCCGACCTCCACAAGGACCTGGTCCCCCTGGCCTTCCTGCTCGGCAACTGGACCGGCGCGGGTGTCCATGACTTCCCCGGTGCCGAGAAGTGCAACTTCGGCCAGGAAGTCAGCTTCAGCCACGACGGGCGGGACTTCCTCGAGTACCACTCGCGCACCTGGGTCCTGGACTCCGAGGGCAACAAGGTGAAGCCGCTGGAGACCGAGTCCGGCTACTGGCGTATCGACGCCGACCGCAAGGTCGAGGTCGTGATGGTCCGAGACGACGGCGTCGTCGAGGTCTGGTACGGCGAGCTGGCCGACAAGAAGCCGCAGATCGACCTGGCGACGGACGCGGTCGCGCGTACGGCGGCCTCGGGCCCGTACAGCGGCGGCAAGCGGCTGTACGGCTACGTCAAGAGCGACCTCATGTGGGTCGGCGAGAAGCAGACCCCCGAGGTGCCGCTCCGCCCCTACATGTCCGCCCAGCTCAAGAAGGTCGTGTCCCCGGAGGACGTCGAACGCTGGGCCAAGGCCCTCCCGGACGACATGCCGGACGACGGGATCGCCTTCTTCAAGTAGTCCTAGACTTTCCAGTGTGGTGAGCACTCAGAGCAGCACCGGAAGCAGTGCCGAAGGCACTGACTGGAAGAGTGATCTGCGGCAGCGCGGGTATCGGCTGACGCCGCAGCGGCAGCTTGTGCTCGAAGCTGTGGACACGCTGGAGCATGCGACGCCCGACGACATCCTCGTGGAAGTGAGGAAGACGGCGTCGGGGGTCAACATCTCCACCGTGTACCGGACCTTGGAGCTTCTGGAGGAGCTCGGGCTGGTCTCGCACGCCCACCTCGGGCATGGCGCGCCCACGTACCATCTCGCGGACCGTCATCACCATCTCCACCTGGTGTGCCGGGACTGCCGGAACGTGATCGAGGCGGATGTGTCGGTCGCCGCCGAGTTCACGGCGAAGCTGCGGGAGAGCTTCGGGTTCGACACCGATATGAAGCACTTCGCGATCTTCGGCCGGTGCAAGGACTGCTCGGGCAAGAGCGCGAACAGGAAATAAAACACGCAACTACTCGGTCGTAGGGTGTATGCCCATGAAGAGCCCCCTGCTGTCCTTGCCCGGTGCCGTGCCCGCCGAGGGTGTGGACGAAGGCGTCGCCGCGCACTACGGCGACCTGTTCCGCGAACAGCGTGCCCTCGCCGACGGCACGGGTTTCGTCGACCTCTCGCACCGCGGCGTCGTCACCGTCTCCGGCGAGGACCGGCTCAGCTGGCTGCACCTGCTGCTCACCCAGCACGTCTCCGACCTCCCGCCCGGCCATGCCACCGAGGCGCTGATCCTTTCCGCGCACGGCCATATCGAGCATGCGCTGTATCTCGTCGACGACGGGACGACCACCTGGGCCCACGTGGAGCCCGGCACCCAGGACGCGCTGATCGCGTACCTGGAGTCGATGAAGTTCTTCTACCGGGTCGAAGTCGCGGACCGGACAAGCGAGTTCGCGGTCGTGCATCTGCCGGCCGGTTCCATCGCCGAGGTGCCTCAGGGCGTCGTCGTACGGGAGATGTCGTACGGGCGTGATCTGTTCCTGCCTCGCAGCGATCTGGAGTCGTACGCGGCGAAGAGCGGGCCGGTCGCCGGGATCCTGGCGTACGAGGCGCTGCGCGTCGAGCAGCACCGGCCGCGGCTCGGCTTCGAGACCGACCACCGGACCATTCCGCACGAGCTGGGCTGGATCGGCTCGGCGGTGCATCTGCAGAAGGGCTGCTACCGGGGTCAGGAGACCGTCGCCCGCGTCCAGAACCTGGGCAAGCCGCCGCGGCGGCTGGTCTTCCTCCACCTTGATGGCAGCGAGGTGCACCTGCCGCCGCACGGTACCGAGATCCGGCTCGCGGAGGAGGGCCCGGACGGGCGCAAGATCGGTTTCATCACGACGTCCGTACGCCATCACGAGCTCGGCCCGATCGCCCTGGCCCTGGTGAAGCGGAACGTGCCGCTCGACGCACCGCTGATGGCCGACGCGACGGCTGCGTCGCAGGAGGCCGTGGTCGAGGCGTAAGCGCTCCGCTGGGTTATACGGTTCGAATCTGCGGGTTCGATGTGGCTGGTCGCTCCCCCACTCTCGAATTCGCTCGAGCGGGGGGACCCCCACCGCGGCGGAGCCGCACATCGATACAGCCCCGCGCCCCTATCGGGGCCTGCGGCCCCTCAAGTGGGCGCGATACCGCACCGTAGGGCGCCGCCGGGCCCCTCGCGGGGCGTCACATCTCCAGCAGGACCGTGAACGGGCCGTCGTTCGTCAGCGATACGCGCATCTTGGCGCCGAAGCGGCCCGTCGCCACCGTCGCGCCCAGGGAACGGAGCTGGGCGACGACCTCGTCCACGAGGGGCTCGGCGATGTCGCCGGGGGCGGCGGCGTTCCAGGTGGGGCGGCGGCCCTTGCGGGCGTCGCCGTAGAGCGTGAACTGGCTGATGACGAGCAGCGGCGCGTCGATGTCGCTGCACGACTTCTCGTCGTCCAGCATCCGGATCGACCAGAGTTTGCGGGCCAGTTGGGCCGCCTTCTCCTTGGTGTCCTCGTGGGTGACGCCCACCAGGACGCACAATCCCTCGCCGTTGATCTCACCGACCGTCTCGCCGTCGACGACCACACTCGCGCCGTCAACCCTCTGCACCACCGCACGCATACGGACCATCATGCCGTGCATCGGCTTGACCCCTGTAGAGGGTCTTCTTATCACTCCTTAAGCCTCCATCTGGGGCGTATCGGGTGCACTCCGGCTCATAGCAGCTTGCGGGGGTGGCACGATGCATCCACACGCCGGTCGAGGGGACGGTTGAGGCATATGAGCAGCATGAGCACGTCGGGTATGGGGCAGTCACCGCCTGCGGTCGCGGGGGCTGGGGGAGCAGCACATTCGGCTACGGGCCATCCGATTACGGCGCCTCCGGTGGGGGTCCGTCCGCCGGTGCAACGGACGGACAGTCCGCCGGTCGAGCGCGATCTGTCCGGGCTGCGGCTGCCCGAGCTGCGGACGATGCGGCGCGGCGCCCAGCGGGACGAGGCGGACCTCAGCTATGTACGGCGACTGCTCCAGGGGCGGATCGACATCCTGCGTGCGGAACTCGGGCGACGGGCCGATCCCGCCCGCTCGTCCTCTGAGGCACCGCTCGCCGAGGAAGCATCCTCCGACTCGTCCATCCCGTCCGTCGTGGCGCGGCTGTCGGAGATCCTGACGGACGCGCCCGCACAGCAGCGCTCCTCGGCCCGGCATGTCACGCTCGGCACCCCGCGCAGCGAGGAGTTCCGGCGGCTGGCCGCGGACATGCTCGCGGATGTGGAGCTGTCCGACCTCGAGGCCCGTACGGATCTGGAGCTGAACACCGCGATGGGGCGGCTCGTACGGTACGAGCAGCAGGTCTCGCGCCGCCGTCGGCAGCTGCAGCGGACGGCCGACGACTGCAGTGCGGAGATCGCGCGCAGATACCGCGAGGGCGAAGCACACGTGGACGATCTGCTCGTCTGACGCACGCTCCGCCAACTCCGGGCGGCGTACTGACCCTTCTGAGCCGCGCCGCCCGTACGGGTGATGCTGATCGCCCTGTCTCGACCCTGCCCGGCACGGGTTACCCAGCGTCACCTGATGTCACGCCGGGCGAATTGGACGAGTGCTTCTTCCGGCCTGCATGAGAGCTGTACGGACGCTAACCGACGGCCCGCCAGAGTGGCGTACCCGCACAAGGCTGGAAGGAGAAACACACATGGGCAGTGCAGTGCGACCACAGCGCAGGGCCATTCTCACCGGAGGGCTGGCCGCCACCGCGGCGGCCCTCCTCACCGGCTGTTCGTCGAAGACGGACAGCGCGACGACGGAGAAGACAGCGTCGGCCGCGGGGGCGGCGGAGAAGAACCCCTCGACACCGTCACCGGCGGCGGGCGAGCGCCCGGACTCGCCCTGGGCGGCGTTCGCGCGACTGATGGAGGGCAACGAGCGCTGGGTGAACGGGAAGCTCCAGCACCCCGACCGGGATCCCCGCCGGCGTCAGTTCGTCGCCGAGGAGCAGGATCCCTTCGGTGTGGTCCTGTCCTGCATCGACTCGCGTGTGCCGCCGGAGCTGCTGTTCGACACCGGGCTCGGGGACCTGTTCGTGATGCGTACCGGCGGGCAGGTGGTCGGCGACGTGGTCACCGGTTCCGTCGAGTACGGGCCGATGACCTCCGGAACCCCGCTGATCGTCGTGCTGGGGCACCAGCGCTGCGGCGCGGTCAAGGCAGCGCACAAGGCGCTGAAGGACGGCAAGCCGCTGCCCGGCAACCTCCAGTCGATCGCCGAGGCCCTGCGCCCGGCGTACGACGTGATCGCCAAGGAGAAGCACACCGACCCGGTCGAGGCCATGACCCGCGTCCACATCAAGCAGACCTCCGCCGACCTGCGGACCAACAAGGACCTCGGCCCGCTGGTGAAGAAGGGCGACCTGGCGGTGGTCAGCGCGTACTACTCGCTCGACACCGGTCAGGTGGAAGTCCTGACCGGAGCGCCCTCCGCCTGAGGAACACAGCAGGTCGGACCCGGCCGCAGTCTGCGGCCTGTCAGCACCGGAGCCGGTGGGTCCCTGACGCTCACCGGCTCCGGCCCTCTACGGGGCCACGGTTCTCAGGCGGATCCGCTTCGGCGGCTGCGGAGCCACCACGCGCCGCCGCCGAGTACGAGGACGGACGCGGCGATGCCGACGGGTACGGCGATGGGCATGCCGTCGTCGCCCTCCGCGCTGTTCGCCGCGGGCTCCGCCGCCGGTGCCGACGTGCCGGTCTTCGGCTCGTTCGCGGCGGTGTCGGACGAGGGGGCCGCCGTCGTGGGCTCCTCGGTGGGGGTGGGGCTCACGGGCTTGGCGCCGGGGGCGGCGGGTTCCAGGTCCAGGCGGGGTGCGGGGTGACCGTGGCCATGGCCGTCTCCGCTGCTGCTGTCGTCCAGTTCGATCCAGCGGTCCACCTGGCCGTCGCTGTAGCTCTGCACGGTCTTGAAGACCAGCGACTCGGCGTCGGGCAACTGCCGTACGGTGACGACGTATTCGGCGTCCTCACCGACGGCGAGCTTCGGTCCGGAGACGGTGTAACCCCGGTTGGTGAGGGCGAGTTTCCAGCCGTCCGGGCCTTCCTTGTAGGTGATGTCGCCGGGGGCTATGCCCTTGGGCAGGACCACCTCCAGCTTGGTGATGCCGGCCGAGCCGGACTCCGACTCCGCGGAGAAGTTCAGCGCCACGTTCTGGTCGAGGGCCCGGGCGCCCTCCGCCTCGACGTCCGCGTGGGCGGCGGCCGGTCCCGCGGTGGCGACGGCGACCGCGAACGCGGCTGCCGTGAGGGCGCCGAGGGCGCCAACACGGCGCAGGCTGCGGGCAAGGGCAAGGGCCGGGTGATGCACAGGGACTCCTCGTACCGATGGTCGATGTGTAGGGGCTGAGTTCGGGTTTTCCGGGGTGCTGCCGCCCGGCCCATGAGCCGGGCGGCAGCGACATACGGGGCGTACAGGGTCGTACGGGATATCAGGCAGCCACCGCGGCCGGCGGCCCGTGGCCTTCGGCCTCGTACAGGGACTCGATCAGTGAGTTGCGGGCGCGGGCCACGCGTGAGCGCACCGTGCCGACCGGGCAGCCGCCGGCCCGCGCTGCCTCCTCGTACGGCAGGCCCAGCATCTGGGTCAGTACGAAGGCCTCGCGGCGGTCGTCGGGCAGTGCGGCCAGCAGTTCCGCGAGGGCGATGCCTTCGTCGAAGCCGGGCAGGCCGCGCGGCTGGGCGCGTTCGGCGGCCGACTGCCAGTTGTCCCGGTCCGACAGCCGGGGCCGGGCGGAGGCGTACCGGATGTTGTCGATGACCGCGCGGCGCGCGATGGACAGCAGCCAACTGCGCGCCGAGGAACGGCCTTCGAAACGGTGCAGGCTGCCGAGGGCCCGCAGGAAGGTGTCCTGGGTCAGGTCGTCGGCCGCTTGCGGATCGGCGCCGAGGTACGTCACGTAGCGGCTGACGTCCCGGTGGAGGGCGCGGACGAACTTCTCGACGGCGTCCAGGTCACCGCCGCGGGCGGCGAGCGCCCAGGAGGTTATCGACTCGTCTTGCGGGCAGGGTGAGCTATGCAGGGCAGGAGTGAACACCTGTGTCCTTCTCGGGGTCCGGGAACCAGGCCGGAGCAGATAGCTCGGCGGTTCCGGTGACTGTTGACTCCGGCTGTCGTCAGAGGACAGCGGGCCGGGCAGGCGGACCCCGAGAAGTGATCGCGTATACGAGGAGGAGCTGCCGCAACGCGTGACCCGAGCCGTCCCGGAGAGCGCGGACGCGCGGGCGGTACGGCGGGGTGGGCAGCTGGAGCGGCAGGCGCAGCGGCGCGACGAGCCAGCCGGCGAGAACCCGCAGGATACGGAAGGCGGCGCGCTCACCGTGGGCGAGCCACAGGCCGCACAGCAGGGCGGCGGCCAGGTGGGCGGCGAGCATGCCGGTGGGGGACATGCCGTCCATGAGATGCCCCGCGTGGGCCGTGGAGGCTGAGGCGTCCATCGAGGACATGCCTGCCATGCCGTGGCCCATGGAGTGTGCGGTCGTCGCCGCGCCGTCGGGGTGCGTACCGCTTCCCGGCGGCGTGCACAGCAGGGAGCGCACCCACCGCTGCGCGAGCGACGCCGATTCCGGTCGTACGACCGCCTGCGCGAGCGAGAACACCGCGTGGAGGACCACTTGGGTGGCGACCGTGAGAGAACCGACCGCGAAGAGTCCGCGTTCCCGGTCGGCCAGACCCCACGCCATGCCGCCCGTCGCGACGACTCCGGCGGCCAGTGCCCAGCCGGGCACCGCGACACCGGACGTCATCACGTGTCCCTGGACAGCGAACAGTACGCAGACGACCGCGAACATCGCGGCCCTCAGCGTACGAACACTCCGTCCAGCACTCATGGCGGGCTTCATCCTTGCACCGGCATTGGGCCGTCACAGCCCAATACGGACAACCACCGGGTGCGCCACTCAATCCGGACCGTGTGATCCAGGCCACGGCAACGCACGGGAACGAGGCAGAGACCAGGTCGCCGGGTGTTCGCCCGGCGACCTGGGCTCTGCCATGCGCAACCTCGCGCTGTGCGCGTGGCTCACTGTCCGGCGTACGCGATGTCCGGCCGGGGCGGCCTGGTCATGCCGGCTCCGAGGAAGTAGTCGGGGTGGTGGGACTGGAGGTAGCCCTTGAAGGTCATGGCGTTCCGGTAGGCGGGGTTGTGCGCCAGGGTGTACAGCCGGGTGTTCGTCGGCTGGTTCGTGGTGAAGATGATCAGCTCGTTGTAGGACGCGTTGGTGTACACGGCCTCCTCGCGCCAGTCGCCGAGGATGTCGCCGACGAGGGTGGGCTGTACGCCCTGGGCGGCGTCGACCGCGCCGTAGTTCCAGGTGCTGACCAGCCGGGGCAGGCTGCCGCTCGGCGTCGGGTTGTTCGGGTCCCACTTCTCGATCTTGCCGTCGTTGAGCAGCTCCATGGTGAGGTCGCCGTCCCACCACAGGCCCAGCTGCGGCCAGGGGCGCAATGACGCGTTCGGTTCGGTGAGCCTGTTGGCGGGCGCGTTGTACAGGCCCGAGAAGGACCAGACCTCCATGCCGGGGAAGCGCGGGTCGACGTCGCCCGCCATGCCGCGTCCGACGTCGGCCGGGCCACCGTTGTGCTCCCAGATGACGGAGCCGTTCGCGGCGTCGTAGTAGTACTCGAGGAGGCCGCTCGGGTTGTCCTGCTGTACGCCGTAGCCCTCCAGGCCCGGACGGCTGGGGTCCATGTCGGCGATGTGGAAGCGGTCGCCGTGGATGATGCCCTCGGGTGCCATCGAGTAGCGCAGGGAGCCGTTGCCGTTCAGTACGAACCCGATCTCGGCGACCTCGTCCGTCCCGTCACCGTTGACGTCGATGGCGCGGGTGTTGTGCCCGTCGGGCGCGTCTTGGTTGCCGCGCTGCCACGTCCACTCCTGCCTCAGCGCACTGCCGGTGAACCTCCAGGCGCCCATCATCAGGTTGAAGGCCCCGTCGTCGCGCCGGTTCTTCATGAAGGCGACCAGGCTCGGCGTCGTGCCGTTGAGATACGCCACCCCGAGACGCGCGGCCATCGGACCGTCGCCCAGGTAAGTCGTCGGTATGGCGGACCAGTTGCGCAGCGCTCCGGTCCGGCCGTCGAGGACGGCCATGAACTGACGTGAGTCGTCCGCGTGCGTCCAGGTCGTTCCGTCGCCGAACCTGACACCGTCGGCGATCCGCAGGGCGACTTCCGCGCGGCCGTCGCTGTCGAAGTCGTAGACCGTGACGCCGTCCCAGTGGCCCAGGTCGATCGCGGACGACCCCGGTTCGATGTTGTCCTGGTTCTGGCTGTTGGGCCCCAGGTCGACCTCCCAGAGGAAGTCGCCGTCGCTGCTGTAGGCCTCGAGTTTCTGGGGGGAGGTCTGCCGGTCCACCACGTAGTCGTACTCGCCGTCGCCGTCGAGGTCGCCGACCCAGGTGAACTTCACCGGACCGCCGGAACGCAACGGCACGCGGACCACGGGCTCGGTGGCGTGGTTGGCCGTCAACGTGAAGGCGCTGCTGGGCGGTTGCTCCTGGCCGCCCACGACCGGGGCCACTCGGTAGCTGTTGGACCGCGTCAAGTCGGCTGTGGGGTCAACGTAGTTGGTTCCGCCGGTCAGGACACTCGAGTTGAGCTTGGTGTACGCGCCGCCGGCGGTGGACCGGTAGACGTTGAAGCCGATGCCCTCCGGGTCGAGTCCCAACAGCCGCCAGGAGACCAGGACTTGGGTATTGCTGGAGCGCACCGCCACGACGCCGCGACCGAGGTTCTCCATCATGCGCGTGGCCTGCACCGTCGGCTCCGCGGCAGCGTCGGCCGTGGCCGTGGTCGCGCTGGGTGAGGCCGGGGTCGTGGGGCCGACGGCCAGTGTGGCGCAGAGCGCCAGGACGGCCACTCCGTACTTCATGCGCATGACAACCTCCAAGGCCGGAAACGCTGGGGAGTTAAACCGTTTACACGCCTGCGATGGAAGCACCGTGACGAGTGCGCGTCAAGGTCGTGGGACCGCCGCGTTGGCGCGCCTTCTCGCATACGCGGCCATGGCGCGAAAACGGTTACACGTGGGCGTAGAAGCAGGAATGGCGGTGGGGACGCGCCGCCAGACGGACCATTCGACCTTGTCGAGGATCAATTGGTGCATAACGTGCGGAATATGATGAAACAGCGTATCGCCTACCTGGCATGCACCGCGGCGGTCATCGGGACGGGGCTCGGGGCCGCCCCCTCGGCCGCCGCCCATACGATCCACGTGGTCCATCCCGGATGGACATGCCGCGGACCAACGGCCGCCGGGCCCGCGACTTGACTGTCGCGGGCCCGGCGGCCGTTGGCGTACGCAGTGCGGTTCAGGCGGTGGAGTCCCGCTCCCAGCGGTAGAAGCAGTGGGCCATCGCGTCCTTCGGGGATCGCCAGGTCGCGGGGTCGTACGCGGCGACATACGCCGACAGCCGCTCGCTGATGCCCCGGAACTCGGGGTGCCCGGCCATCTTGGCGATGGCCGGACGGGGGTCGTGTTCGGCCTCGATGAGGTGCAGGTACACCTCTCCGAACTGGAAGAGACTGCGCCGGGCGACTCCCACGAGATGCGGCAGCTCGCCCCGGTCGGACTCCTCAAACACCTTGGCGATGTCGGGGGCCGACCCGGGAGCCATCCGGGCGACGATCAGGGTCTGGTGCATCGAACTCATCGAGCTGTCCTCCGTCGGCTCAGTCGGTCATGGACGGCACGGGACGGCGCCGAGCGGCGGCCTGTTCGATGCGGTCCCGGATCAGTGCCATCTGGGTCTTGGAGTTCTTGTTGATGTTGTCTGTCATCCAGGCGTCGTCGACAGGCGCGTCCGGCTTCATCGCGAAGTCCTGCGTCCACACCATCCGGGTGCCCTCCGGCACCTTCTCGTACTGCCACCGGATGCTCATGTACGCGAAGGGGCCGGTCTCGACGCGGCGGGCGCGCACGCTGAGCGCGTCGCGGTCCGTCTCCCGCTCCGAGACCCAGCTCCACACGGTGCCGTTCTCGTCGGGCTTCATGGTCAGCCGGAAGGTGGTCCTGTTGCCCTCCTGGGAGAGGATCTCGACGGAGGCGTATTCGCTGAACAGCCGTGGCCAGTTCGCCACGTCGTTGGTCATGTCCCAGACCAGGTCCAGCGGTGCGGCGATGGTGATCTCGTTCTCGGTGTGTCCGGTCATGTCACGCTCCTGCCACGAGGGCACCGTTGACGAGGTCGAGGAACTGTCGCGGCGTCTTGCAGCGCTCCGCGTCGGGAGGCAGCGGGGTGCCGTACCGCTTCTCCAACTCGCCCACGACGCCGAGCAGACCGAGCGAGTCGATGCCGAGGGCATCGAAGCCGGAGTCACTGCGCTCCTGCAGTTCGCTGGGGGCGACGGTGACTCCGGCCGCCTTCTTCATGAGTTCGGACAGCTCTTCCACGGTGATTTGCTCACTCATGCGGTTCTTCTCCTTATGTTCCTCGCCTCGCTACGAGGCGATTTTTTTCGGTTGTTCGCCTACGGAGCGCTACAGCCGGTGTCGAGAGCACGACCGTGCTCGACCCTCCTTCGTCGGGCACTCCGCGCTCCCCCAGACTCCGTCCGGGGGACCCCCAGCGCTCTCGACACCGGCGCGCTCCTCCGGCTCACTCGGCGGCGCCGTGCCGTAGCACCAGCGCCGAGTTCGATCCCATGAGGCCCCGGCTGAGGACCAGCGCCGTGCGCAGCTCGGCGGCACGGGCCCGGCCGGTCACGAGGTCGAGGTCATGGCAGATGTCGGAGACGTTGGGGGTCGGGGGGATCAGGCCGTGCTCCATCGTGAGCACGGCCGCCGCGGCGTCCAGCACGGACGCCGCGCAGTAGCCGCGGCCGATACCGGTCTTGGGGGCGGTCACGGGTACGCGTCCGCCATGCGCACCGAGCGCGTCGGCGATCGCCAGCGCCTCGGCACGGTCCGCCTCCGGTACGCCGAGGGCGTCGGCGAAGACCACGTCGATCTCCCCCGGGGCGCAACCGGCTTCCTCCAGCGCACCGCTGATGGCCCGGGCGAGCCCTTGCCGGGACTCCGCCCAGCGGGAGGCGCCGGTGAACGTGGCCGCGTGTCCGGCGACGGTGGCCCGTACGGTCGCGCCCCGCTCCCGGGCCGAGCGCTCGTCCTCCACGACGAGCATGGCGCCGCCCTCGGCGGGCACGAATCCGCAGGCTTCGGCGGTGAACGGGCGGTAGGCGTGCGCCGGGTCCTGAGCCGTGCTCAGTTCCTGGTAGCCGAGTTGGCAGACCACCGAAGCCGGGGCCAGCGGTGCCTCGGTCGCGCCGGCCACGATCACATCGGTGCCGCGCCGCGTGGCCCGCGCCGCGTGGGCGAGGGCGTCCAGACCGCCGGCCTCGTCGGCGGCGACGACCGAGCAGGGGCCCTTGAAGCCGCGGCGGATGGAGATCTGGCCGGTGCTGGCGGCGTAGAACCAGGCGATGGACTGGTACGGGCCGACGTAGCGACTGCCCTTTCCCCACAATTGCTGGAGTTCGCGCTGACCGAACTCACCGCCGCCGGAACCCGCCGCGGTGACCACGCCCATGGAGAACGGCGCGTCGCCGGTGTCGGCCTGGCCGAGGCGGGCGTCGTCCAGCGCGAGGTCGGATGCGGCCAGCGCGAAGTGCGTGAACCGGTCGGTCTGCACGAGGTGGCGTTCCTCGACCGCCTCCGACGGCTCGAAGCCCCGGACTTCGCCGGCCACCCGCAGAGGCAGGTGCTCACAGCCCTCGCGAGTGACCCGGTCGAGGACGCTGACGCCCTCCTGAGTGGACTTCCAGAAGGACTCAATGCTGGTTCCGTTGGGCGCGATCACACCGATTCCGGTGACGGCCGCGCGCCGTGGACGCGGTTCGCTCATCGTGTCCTCTCCCCTCGCCGGGTCAGGACCACCGCGGACTGGAAGCCGCCGAACCCGCTGCCCACGGAGAGCACGTTGTTCAGTCTCCGCTCGCGAGCGACGCGGGGGACGTAGTCCAGGTCGCACTCGGGGTCCGGGGTCTCGTAGTTCGCGGTGGGCGGTACCACCTGGTGGGCCAACGCCAGTACGCAGGCGACGAGTTCGATCGCCCCGATCGCGCCGAGGGAGTGGCCCACCATGGACTTGATGGAGCTCATGGGGGTGTCGTAGGCGTGCTGTCCCAGGGCCCGTTTCACCGCGGCGGTCTCGTGACGGTCGTTCTGTTGGGTGCCCGAGCCGTGCGCGTTGACGTAGTCGATCGCTGTGCCGTCGAGCCCGGCGTGACCGAGGGCGACCTCGATCGCGCGGGCCATCTCCAGGCCCTCCTTGGTCAGCCCGGTCATGTGGTAGGCGTTGCCGAAGGTGGCGTAGCCGCTGAGCTCGCAGTACACGTGGGCGCCGCGGGCCAGGGCGTGTTCGAGCTTCTCCAGGACGAGTACGGCACTGCCCTCGCCCATGACGAAGCCGTCACGGTTGGCGTCGAAGGGACGTGAGGCATGGGCGGGGTCGTCGTTGTTCGCGGACGTGGCTTTGATCGCGTCGAAGCAGGCCATGGTGATCGGTGAGATCGGCGAGTCCGAGGCGCCGGCTATGCACACATCCGCCCGGCCCTCCTCGATGGTGTGGAAGGCGTAGCCGACCGCGTCGAGGCCCGAGGTGCAGCCCGTGGAGACGGTCTGCACCGGCCCGCGCGCCTCGAACCGCTCCGCCACCGCCGAGGCGAGCGTGCTCGGCGAGAACGCGCGGTGCAGATGCGGGCCGGCCTCCCGGTGGTCCACGTCCCAGCGCTGTCCTTGGTGGCTGATCAGTACGTAGTCGTGCTCGAGGCGGGTGGTGCCACCCACCGCGGTCCCCAGGGAGACCCCGACCCGCCAGGGGTCCTCCTGGCCGAGGTCCAGGCCGGCGTTCCGTACCGCTTCCTCCGCGGCGACCAGTGCGAACTGGATGTACCGGTCGGAGCGTGCGATCTGCTCCGCGTCCAGCCCGTGGGCCGCCGGATCGAAGTCGCATTCGGCGGCTATCCGCGAACGCAGCCCTGTCGGGTCGAAGAACGTGATGCCCCGTGTCGCGGTGCGCCCGCCTGCCAGGAGATCCCAGAAAGCCGGTACACCGATGCCACCCGGGGCGACGACGCCCATGCCGGTGACCGCCACGCGCCCGCTCATGAACCGACCTTGCTTCGGTCGACCGTCCGGCCCTCACTCGCGCCGGTCTCCTCCGACGGGACCTCGGCGGCGTCGGTCCCCTCGGTGTCGACGTGACCGAGCGGCGGGCTCGGCGCCAGCGGACCGAGGTGGAAGACGACGCGCGCCTCCACATCGCCGACGTTGCGGAAACGGTGCCGCATGTAAGCGGGGATCATGAGCCCCTGCTCGGCCCGCAGCGGGTGCGGGTCGCCGTCCAGGTCGACCTCCAGCTGCCCGCGGAGGACGTACACGAACTCCTCGGAGTACGGGTGGTAGTGCTCACCGACGCGCTCGCCGGGCTGCACGATGGCCACGCCCATGAAACCGCTGGTGGAGCCGACCGTGGCGGGAGTGAGCATGGCGCGCAGATCGCCGCCGCGCCGGGTATTGGGCTCAACCTCGTTGAGATCCACGATTCTGGGACGGGGTTTGGTCATGACGTTGCTCCGATCGTGTGCTGTGTCGACATGAGGGCGGTCGACATGAGGGCCGTGATCGCCGCGACCCGTGTGGTGGACGGGTCAGGCTTCGGGTGGGTCAGGCTTCGGGCGAGCGGCGGTCGGTGACGAGTTCCATGCGGGCGAGGCCCAGGAGGCGGATGAGGGAAGCATCCGCACCGGCGTCCGCACCGACGGCTTTGTCCACGAGCGTCGTCAGCTCGGCCGCGGGCCCGGAGTCCGGGAGGCCGAGGGCCAACACCGGGTCGGCGGCGTCGAGACCGCCGAGTACGTCGATCAGCCGGACCACCACGTCGTCACGCTGGAAGATCGTGCTGCGCAGAACGGGGCTGTACGGACTGCCCGCCGCCGCTTCGTCCTGCCGGGCCAGCAGCTCGGCCAGCCGCATGCCGCGACCGGGCCGCGCCGGGTAGTACAGGGCATGCCGCTCCGCCCGTGGGTCCTCCTGCTCCGCCGTCACATGGTGTACGGCGGGCAGCGCGGCCCGCGTGAAGTAGACCCGGGCGGACTCGGGGTCGCTCAGGTCCCGGTCCCACTCCAGGTAGGGGTTGATGGCCTCCTCCACGGCCTGTACCTCGGGCTGCCGGGCGATGTGGCGCAGAGCTGCGTTCAGGTCGCCTCGCACCTCGATGGCCCGCACCACCCGGTTGCCGTGCATGAACAGGGAGGTACGGCACAGCCGGGTGGTGTCGTCGACCCGCGGTTCGGGCACGGCGTAGTCGGCGAAGATCTGGGCGACAGCCGCCTCACTGCCCGGCTTGACCGTGAAGGTGAGGGCGTGGTGGATCACGCCGTCACCGATCCGGGGCGAGGCCTGGAGATGACGCTTCGCGGGGGTGGCGTCCGCCACCGGGCCGCCGGTCTCGCGGACGACGTGGAAGCGCAGCGACCTGGTGTCCCGGACACAGCTGTGCAGCGGCTGCACCATCTGGAAGTGCTCCTCGCTGTTCACCCAGGCGAGGAACGGCGGGGCGCTCTCCCACTCACTGGTGATCAGCCACTGGGAGGGATTCTCGATCGACTGGCACAGCTGGTCGCTGACATGCCCGGGAACGGACGCGACCTGGTTGCACAGTTGCTCGTACGCCTCCAGGAATTGCTGCTGGGCTCCGTCGTGGACGTCCACCAGCAGGACGACTCGAAGCTGGGAGCCGTCGAACACGGACTGGGAGACACGTGGCGACACCTGGCGTGTCGGCGGTTCTGAGGCAGGGGCGGACGTGGTGGTCATCCTGCTTATCTCCTTCGGGGGGCAGGGATGGACGTTTCGCGGGGCAGGGGTGGACGTCGGTCGCGGTACTGCGACTTCGGCGTGGTTCGATCTTGTGCCCGTCCCCGGAAGCGCGCGATTCGTATGGACTACGCGGGTGATGGGCCACGGGGGAACCTCGGCACCCAACTGCGCGGAGGCGGCCGGGGCTTCGCTGCCGGGGTTCAGATCAGGTGGGCGAAGACCACCAGGTTCTCCGTGTAGTCCCTGGCCGAGCGGTCGTAGTCACCCGCACAGGTGATGAGCCGGACCTCGGCCCGGCGGGTGTCGGCGTACACCCGCTCGTCGGGGAAGTCGTCCTTCTCGAAGGTCTCCGCACTGTCGACGACGAAGGACGCCTTGCGCCCGTCGGCCCGTGCGACGTGGAAGACATCGCCCTTCTTCAGTTCGCCGAGACCCGCGAACACGGCCGGGGACGTCCGGGTGTCCACGTGCCCGGCGATGATCGACGTGCCCGCCTCACCGGGGGAGGCTCCCTCGGCGTACCAGCCGACGAGGTTGACGTTGTCGGCGGGCGGGGCTTCGAGCTGCCCCGTGCGGCCGAGGGCGAGAGGGACGAAGGGGGCGTCGACCGAGATCTTCGGGATGAGCAGACGCGTCGGCCGCGAGTGCGGCAGCTGCTTCTCCGACTTCTCCGCCTGGGGCGGGTCCCTCTCCGCCCGGGGCTCGGCAGGCGGGGCCTGCTGGGCGGACGGCGGATGCAGGGAGCTTTGGGAGGTGCCGGAGGACGAGTCCCCGCCGCCGTACAGGATGGCTGCCAGGATCATGAGGGCCGCGGCGCACACCATGGTCAGGCTCGTACGGCATCGGTTCTGGGCCGGGGCGTCGCCTCCGGAGGGGGAGTTGTCGACAGAGGGGGGTGAGGGCGGATGTGGGGGATAGGGGGGACGGGGAGGGAGAGGGGGAGCTGCCATCGGGACCACCTCACTAGGACGCGGCAGCAGGGGAGGGAAGGGCCTCGCAGAGGGCCGCCGGGCCGCCACACGGTGTGCGCGTGGCGGCTGCGGCGGCTATGTCGTACGGCGTGGGTCAGGCCACGTTCGCGCCGGTCTTCCTGCGGCGCGCCGCGTACAGGCCGGCGCCGGCGGCGGCCAGGACGGCCAGCCCGCCCGCGGTCACCGACGGTTCGGCGAGCCCGCCGCCGCCGGTGTGCACTCCGCCGTGGGGCTTGTCGTGCTCACCCTTCCGGGAGTCCTTGTCGTACTCGCCCTTCCAGGACTCCTCCTTGCCGTATCCCTTGTCCCCGTTCTCCTTGTAGCTTTCCGAGCCGTTGTCGTGGCCCGCGTCGGTGAGGCCGGTCAGCGCGCCACCGCCGGTGTGCATGCCGCCGTGCGGCGAGTCGTGCTTGCCGTTCTCGTCGTGCTTGCCGTGCTCGT
>NZ_BAAGPS010000050.1:66578-230996 GCF_054783935.1 Streptomyces pseudoechinosporeus | reverse complement strand
CGTCCTTGCTGTGCTCGTCGTCCTTGCTGTACTCGTCGTCCTTGTCTTCCTTGTCGTGCTTGTCTTCCTTGTCGTGCTCCTTGCCGTAGGAGGAAGAGTTCTCGCTCTTGGAGGAGGAGTCCTGGTTGTCCCAGCCATCCGCGTAGGCGCCGGGAGCGCCGAGAGTGAGGACGGTCGAAGCCGCCGCGGTGGCCAGAAGCAATCGAGCAGAGCGCATTTGACGTTCCTTCCGCCGTGGCCGGGCAACTGGCATTTCGTCAGCTGAGTGACCCGACCTCGGTGTGATCCACCGTTAGTCAGGTCTCCGTCCCCCACCACTCGGGGCGCTCAGCCGGGTGACGCCGCCTCGATCAGCTCAGTGCCAGGGCCGTGGCCAGAACCTGTCGCAGCGTCAGTTCCGCATCAGGGACCGGACCTGACGATCGCCAGGCGACGAACCCGTCGGGCCGTACGAGTACGGCGCCTGTACGTGTCGTGCCATGGCGTTCCGCCCAGTCCGCACCGTCCTCGGGCATCAGCTCGCTGTCGGATCCGGTGCCCAGCCGGTACGAGACGAGCGGGACCGGCAACTGCTCGGCAAGGCGGAGGGCCGCCTGGTGCCATTCGCTCGCCTCGTCGGCGTCGCTGAGCAGGACCATGGACCGCTCATAGAGGTCGAGGGTGGAGATGCGCCTGCCCTCATGCCGTACCCACAGGTGCGGTGCCCGGCTGCCGGGCTCCCCGGCCAGGGCGAGTTCCTCCGGGATGGCCGGGACCGTGGGATCGGCGCCGACGACGGCGCCGTGCGAATAGCGGTGGCCGAGGACCATGTTGAGGATGCCGCGCTGCGGTCCACCCGCGGCGCCGGGCGGCGGGGCGAAGCCGGGGTGGCTGTGCTCGGCCGAGCGGCCCGTCGCGCGGGCGCTGGTCGCCTCCGCCAGCGGACGGCGCTCGGCGTCGTAGGTGTCCAGCAGTCCTTCCCCGGCCCAGCCGCCGAGTACCGCGGCCAGTTTCCAGGCGAGGTTGTGCGCGTCCTGGATACCGGTGTTGGAGCCGAAGGCTCCGGTGGGGGACATCTCATGCGCCGAGTCGCCGGCCAGGAAGACCCGTTCCGACCGGTAGCCGCGAGCCACACGCTGGGCGGCGTGCCAGGGCGCCTTGCCGGTGATCTGGACGTCGAGGCCCGCGTCCCCGACCGCGCGGCGGATGTGGTCGGCACAGCGCTCGTCGGTGAACTCCTCGATCGTTTCGCCGAGTTCGGGGTGCCAGGGGGCGTGGAAGACCCAGTTCTCGCGGTTGTCCACCGGCAGCAGGGCACCGTCGGCGTCCGGGCTGTTCAGGTAGCAGATGATGAAGCGACGGTCGCCCACCACCTCGGCGAGGCGCTCGGAACGGAACGTCACGCTGATGTTGTGGAACAGGTCGCCGGGGCCGTTCTGGCCGATGCCGAGCTGTTCCCGGACGGGGCTGCGGGGGCCGTCGGCGGCGACGAGGTAGTCCGCGCGGATCGTGGTGTGTTCGCCCGTCTGCCGGCTCTTGACCACCGCGCTGACGCCGGTGGAGTCGGTCTCGAACGACATCAGTTCGGTGGAGAAGCGCAGGTCGCCGCCGAGCGAGGCGGCATGGTCGAGCAGGACCGGCTCCAGGTCGTTCTGGCTGCACAGGCACCAGCCACTCGGGCTGAAGCGGGCCAGCCCGCCGCCCGGGTCGATCTCCTTGAGCAGCCACTCGCCCGCGTCGCCGACCAGAGTGGGCGTCTGCAGGATGCCGTGGTTGTCGGCGAGGGTGGCCGCGGCCTCACGGATGGCCGGCTCCACACCGGCCACCCGGAACAGCTCCATCGTACGAACGTTGTTGCCGCGGCCACGGGGGTGGATGGACGTGCTGGCATGGCGCTCCACCAGCGTGTGCCGCACCCCCAGCCGGCCGAGGAACAGCGAGGTCGACAGGCCCACCAGGGAACCGCCGACAATGAGGACCGGGACCTGATGGGTCGTCGGATCTGCTCGATCGGCTCTTGCGTTCATCACTTGCCTCCAGGGTGTCGTGTCTGCCCCGACTCATCCACATACGGCCGGGATATCCATACATGCCCCGCGAGGCGGACGGCGGCTCACGCTTCACCCACGTAACCCGCATGGGCTTCAGCCGCAGGAGTGCGCGACCCGGCGGAGGACGGAATCGGTGACCGCGTCACCGAGGGCGCTGATGGCGTCCACGGCGGACCGGCTCGTCGTCCCTCCGGACACGACCGAGAAGGCCGCGGAACCGCTCATGGCAGCCGCGGCGGGCGGTCACGTCTGATTCGACGGCCCGGCGTGGCGCATCAGCAGTGTGGTGATCGTCGTCGCCACGTGCTCGTCGGCGTCGTCGTGGACCTCGCTGTGGATTTCGAGTACGTCGTTTCCGGCGAGCGACCTGACCGACCGCAGGGTCGAGGTGACGGTGAGCCGGTCCCCGGCGCGCACCGGACGGGAGTACACGAACTTCTGGGCGCCGTGCATGACCACGCTGTGGTCCACACCCAGCCGCGGATCCTCGATGACGCGGTTCTCCGCCGCGGACGTGATCGTGAACACGAACGTGGGAGGGGCGATCACGTCCGGATGTCCGAGGGCCCGGGCGGTTTCCCTGTCCGTGTACGCGGGATTGGGGTCGCCCACCGCCGAGGCGAACTCGTGGATCTCCTCCTGGTCCACCGTGTACGGCGCGGTGGGCGGATAGCTCCGGCCGATGACGGACTGCTCCGGCTCAGTCCCCCATGGCATGGGCGCCCCCGTCGGCGTACAGGATCTGACCGGTGGTGGCCGGAAACCAGTCGGTGAGCAGTGCCGCGCATGAGCGCGCGACCCCGGTGGGGTCCGAGACGGACCAGCCGAGGGGTGAGCGGCGCCGCCAGGTTTCGCCGACGTCCTCGAAACCCGGGATGTTCCGGGCCGCGATCGTGGTGAGCGGACCGGCGGCGACCAGGTTCACTCTGATGCCCGAGGGGCCCAGCTCCCGGGCGAGGTAGCGGGAGGCGGACTCCAGGGCCGCTTTGGCCACCCCCATCCAGCCGTACGAGGACCAGGCGAAGCGGGCGTCGAAGTCCAGGCCCACGATGGCGGAACCGGGCCGGAGCAGCGGGCGCACGGAGGCGGCCAGGGCCGTGAGCGAGTAGGCGGAGACGTGGACGGTGGTGGCCACGTCCGCCCAGCCGGTGGCGGTGATCCGGTCGCCCAGCGCCTCTTGCGGGGCGTAGGCGACGGCGTGCAGGACGCCGTCCAGGACGGGAGAGTGCAGGGTGACGCGCTCGGCGAGGGTGTCCAGGTGCTCCTGGTTCGTGACGTCGAGTTCGAGGACGGGGGCCTTCGGGTCCGGTAGCCGGCGGGCGATCCGCTCGACGAGGGAGAGCCTGCCGTAGCCGGTGAGGACGACCGTGCCGCCCTCCTCCTGGATGAGGCGGGCGACGTGGTACGCGATCGACGACTCGGTGATCACTCCGGTGACGAGGATGTGCTTGCCGTCGAAGATTCCCATCAGCTCGCTGTCCTGTTCTGTGTCGGGTGGCCGAGTGCGAGTGAGGCGTTGTTGCCCCCGAAACCGAAGGCGTTGACGAGTACGCAGCTCGGGTCGGCCCCGAACAGCGCACGCCGTGGCAGCAGCACAGGGGAGTCGGGATCGGAGCCTTCCAGTTCCGGGTCCGGGTGTACGAGTCCGGGGGTGGGCGGAACGACTCCGGTACGCAGCGTGCACACGGCGGCCGCGATGCCGGCGAAGCCGGAGGCGTGCAGCAGGTGGCCGATGGCGCCCTTGTGCGAGCTCACCGGGAAACTCGCCGGGCGGCGGCCGTTCTGCTTCCGTGTTCCCTCGGCGAGGGTGGCCGCGGCCCGCAGTTCGGCCGCGTCGCCCTGCTTCGTCGCGGTCGCGTGGGCGTGCAGGTAGTCCGGCCGGTCGCGGCCCGCCTGGGCGAGCGCGTCGGCCATGCAGTCCAGCGCGGTGCCGGAGTCGGACGCCGCGGGGCTCGCTCCGCCGACCCGGCTCACGGCCCCGGTCACCAGGACGTCCTGTGGGCGCACCTCGTGACCGGCGACGGCTTCCAGCACCACGGCGCCCGAACCCTCGCCCACGGAGATGCCCGCGCGATCCTGGTCGAAGGGGCGGGCCGGGGCGGTGGCCACGGCGCGTACCGCCGTCATGCTGGAGTACTCGAAGGGGTTGAGCGCGGAGGCTCCGGCCACCACCGCGTACCGGGCCATCCCGGCGCGCAGCGCGTCGCGGGCGAGGGCGACACCGAACAGGGCGGAGGCGCAGGCGTGGGACAGATGCACCACGGTCGCCCCTTCGGGGTGCGGGCCCGTATCGGCGAACTCCTCGCATCCGTCGGGTGCTTCGGGCCCGACCGCGGGGCTCTGGCCGACCACGATGAGCAGCGTGCCGTCCGGGACGGCACTGACCGCACCGGCCCCGCCGCCCTTGCTCAAGTCGGCGTCCCGTAGCGCGTCCCCCAGCGCGGTGTCGAGGAGCGCCCGCTTGCGGCTTTGCCCTGGAGGTACGGCCCCCAGTGCCGTCTCCGGAACCTCACCGACCGCCTCGGGGGTACGGAAACGGCGTCCGTCGCCGAGCGCCACCCGGCCTGCCAGCAGGCCGTCCCAGAACGGCCGCGGTCCCCGGCCGCCAGGGGTGACCAGGCCGAGTCCGGCGATCCGTACGGCGATCCCGCTCATACCTGGGCCCCCTCACGGACGGCCGCGAGGAGCGCGCTGCGGGCCACGAGGCTGCCGCGGCTCGCGTCTGCCTCGTCCGCTGGAGTCCCGGCAGGTCCGGTAGCCCCGGCAGTCCTGGCTGTCCCGGCGGACCCCGCCGACCCCGGGAGCCCGGCGGCCCTCGCGGATCCGGCGGATCCCGCAGACACGGCCCGCCCCGACATGGCAGCCCGGGTGGGCTCGGCCCACGGGTCCCCGAGGCCGAGGTCGGAATCCGCGAGAGGCACCGCACGCGCGTCCCCCGTGCGCAGGATGAGTGCCGTCACCAGACCCGGGCCGTCCGGCCCGGCACGCAGTACCTCGCAGACCACCGCCGCGGGGCGGGCGCCGCTGCGGACAGCGGCCCACGCCAGGGCCTGGCCCTGGGCGGTCGCGCTGCCGGGTGAGGTGAGGACGTAGCAGGGACCGGTGCGCCCCGGCCAGCCGCCGACCGTCCGGACCAGTTCGGACGTCTCCAGCCGCATGGAGTCCGATGGGCGCAGCCGGCGCCCGGAGTCCGCGGCGCGTTGCGCGAACACGGTGGCCGCCTGGACGCAGTGTTCGTCGGCCGCCAGGTACACCGCGGCCGATCCGGCTTCGTCCGGCGGCAGGGCGGCGAACGCCGCGAACAGCGTCAGCGCGGTCAGCTGTGCCGAATCGCCCGCCGAGACCCACGCGAGCGGCGGACCGAGGCCGACGCGCGCGACCTCCGCACGGCAGGTGTCGAGCACCCCGGGGTCGTCGCTGCCCACGACCAGCGGGCGGGTGGGCAGGCGTACGGGGGAGACCGTTGTCATCGCTCTCTGCCTCCTATGAGCCGGGGTGTGGGCGGGCGTGCGAGTCGGCGTGTGAGTCGGCGTTGCGCTCGGGGAAGTCGCCGCCCGGAGCGTCGAGGCCGGGTGGCACGTCCTCGAGGCCGACCCGCACCACGACCACGGCCGTGTGTCCCGAAAGGCACGACTGCCAGGCCTTCTCCAGCGCGGGGCGCAGCTGCCCCTGCTGGTCCGCGTGGACCAGCAGGGCACCGGACGGTTCGCCCGGCCCGTCGTTCCCGCCGACGGCACCGGCACCGGCACCGTCGGCGCGGGGGCGGGCGAAGGAGAAGCGCGAGGCGTCCCCGTCCGCCAACACCGGCCCGGTGGCGCGCAGTTGGTGCTGCAGCCAGCCGTAGCCGCCGTTGTCCAGGACGACGTAGAGCACCGCGGGGCACTGCTCCGCCACCGTCTCCAGGTCGCTGCGGAAGAGGTTGAACGCGCCGTCGCCCATCAGGGCGGCCACCGGCCTGTCTTGCAGGGCGGTACGGGCGCCGGCGGCGGCCCCTCCGGCGAAGCCCAGGCTGGTCTGCTCGCTCGGGACGATCGATCCGCCGGGCCGGCCGACGGTCCAGTACGGGAAGTGGTACGACCACATGTCCTGCAGACCGTTCTCCTGCACCAGCAGCACGTCCTCGGGCAGCACCTCGCGCAGGGTGGCGAGCACCTCCACGACCCTCGGCGGACGCCCGTCCGCCGGGCCGGCGAACAGCGCGGCGGTCTCGGCCCGCGCCAGGGCGGCGGCCCGGGCGCGTTCCGCACGCCGCCGCCAGCCCGTGTCGTCTCCGCTCCGTGCGTCCGGTTCCGCGCCTTCCGGGCCGATGTCGTCGAGCCAGTGCCCGACCGCGGCACCTCCGTCGCCCAGGACGAGCAGACCGGGCCAGGCCGTGGCCAGGTCCTGCTCGGCGGTGTTGACCTGGATGACCGCACAGTCCTGGCGCCGTTCCCAGCCGAATGTGGCCGTCTCCTCCAGCCTGCTGCCGAGTGCCAGCACCAGGTCGCAGTCCGCCCACAACTCCCGTGCCGGTTCCGGGGTGTAGAGGCCGGCGAGGCCGCAGTGCAGCGGGTGGTCCTCACGGACTGCCCCCCGCCCGGAGGCGGTGGTGAACAACGGTGCCCCGAGCCGCTCGGCGAGCTGTTCCACCTCCCCCGAGGCGTTACGGTGCCGCATGCCGCCGCCCACCAGGATCAGTGGCCGCTCCGCGTCCCGCAGCCACTCGGCGGCGGCGCCGAGCACCTCCGGGGCGGGCCGCGGGACCTGCCGGGGGAACGCGGGTCTCGCCGTCGCGCCCGGAGCCGGGGCGGCCGCCACGTCCTCGGGGAGCTCCAGGAAGACCGGCCCCGGGCGGCCGTGCCCGGCGACGGCCAGCGCCTGGCGCAGCGCGTCGGCGACCCGGTCGGGGCTCTCCACCCGCATTGCCCACTTGGTCACGGAGCGGACCAGGGCGAGCTGGTCGAGCTCCTGGAACGCGCCCGTCCCGGTCCGGTCCCTGGCCGTACCGGTGGCGAGCAGCACCAGCGGCACCCGGCCCGCGTGCGCTTCGACGAGCCCGGGGACGGCACTGGCCAGGGCAGGGCCCTTGCCCACCGCGCACAGGCCGGGCCGCCCGGTGGCCAGCGCGTGACCGACAGCCATGAACACGGCGTTGCGCTGGTCGCGGCAGAGTACGAAGCGCAGCGGGGTGGGCTCGACGGCCCTCAGCAGTCCGAGGTCGTCGGCCGGGAGCCCGTACAGAGTGTCGTGTCCGCCGGTGAGCAGCTCGTCGACGACGGCGTGCCAGCCGGTGGGGTGCCGCGGCGGGCTGGTCATCCGGCCGCCCCCCGCCGGAAGTGGTCGGCGGCGGCCTTGGACACCAGGATCGGCTCGGTGTGCACGCTGCCGCCGAAGCTCGCGTAGTTGGCCATCCGGCCGCGTCCGCCGAAGGGCTGGTTGCCGTCGTCGACGGCGACGAGAGTCTGGTTCCTGGTCACCGTGTGCTTGCGCTCCAGGTAGGTGACCACGGGGCCGGGCGTGCCGTAGACGCTGGCCCCCATGGCACGCTCCGAGTACTGGTTGGAGGCGAAGAGTTCCTTGAGGTCGCTCTCGTCCCGGTAGCGGAACACGTTGAAGACCGGCGCGAAGAACTCCTGCACGGTGCGGGCCTGGGAGAGATCGTCCCGGACCACGACGGTCGGGTCCACGCGCAGCGGCCCGGCGTCGATTCCTCCGCCGTACACGATGTGCCGGCGCCAGCGGGTGAGGAAGCGCACGGCCTCGTCGAAGGCCTCCTCGTAGTAGAGCGGGCCGTAGTCCGCCTCGGGTTCCCGGTACGGACCGTAGCGACGGCCGGCGAGCTCGGCCACGAGCGCTTCGAGGAAGGGCTCCGCGATGTCCTCGTGGACGAAGACCGCGTCCGGAGCCAGGCAGTCCTGGCCGGTGTTGAGGAGCCGTACGTCGGCGAGGTCGCGTGCGGCGTCCGGGATCTGTGCGTCCGGGGCGACCACGAACGGGTTGACGCCCATGCCGAGGAACAGCATGAGCTGGTCCTTCCTCAGGCGGGGACGGATCTGTTCGGCGTTCCCGTAGCGGCCGGTGAAGACCACCAGGTCGGCGGGGTCCACCTCCTGCTCCAGGAAGGTCCGCTGGGACAGGTCGCACAGCTCGATGGGCAACTGGTGCACCGGCTGCAGCAGTTGGTGGATACGGGCGGTCTGGTCCTTCACATGCCGCGAGGGCCGGAAGCTGAGCCGGTCGGTGTAGAGCGAGGGCACCAGCAGATAGAGGATGTACGAGTACAGCACCACGTTGGACGGCATGTAGACGGCGGCCGAGCGGAGCCGGGGCGGGGCGTTGTCCGCCACCTCCGCGAAGGCGCCGAGCAGGGTGTTGCGGGCTGCCTCGATCTCGTAGCGGGCCGAGCGTATCGAGCTGATCTCGGTCAGCACCTCCAGCACCGCCGGGTCCGGAGCCGACAGGGCCTCCAGTACCCGGTCGAGTGCGGCGGCCCGCTCCGGGTGGGGTGCGCGGGCCAGGGACCGCGTTGCGGGGTGAGCGGTTGCGACGTTCATGAGCGTGCTCCTTCGGTGTCTTCAGACGGTCCGTGGTGAGGTGACGAGCCGTCATCCGAGCCGTCGGCCGGTGCGTTCAGGCGTGCGCGCAGGGCCGCCACATCGACTTTTCCGTTGCTGGTGAGCGGGAACTCGGGGACGACGGCGACCCGGTTGGGCTGCTCGTAGCGGGGCAGCAGGTCGCGGAACGTGCGGTGCCAGCCGGCCGGGGCGCCGCCGGAGGGATCGAGAACGACGAAGACCAGATCGCAGCCGCGCCGCGGATGCGGGAAGGACAGCACCCGTACCGGCGCTCCGCACCGCTCGGCCTTGCGCTCGATCTCCTCGGGATACAGCGTGTAGCCCATCCGGTGGACCGCCCGGTCCCGGCCGTGCACATGGAGCCGGCCCGCCATGTCGATCAGTCCCATGTCCCCGATGCGGTACCAGCTCTCCCGGTACGGCTCCACCTCGCCGTCCTCGGTGAGCACCCCGGCCATCAGATCCGGGGTGCTCACCTCGACGAACCCCGTGGCGCCGGGCGGCAGTTCGCCGCCGTCGGGTCCGACGACCCGCACCTCCACGCCGGGCAGCGGCCGCCCGCAGCCCACCGGGTCCGACGGTTCGGCCAGTGCGATGTTGCCGGTCTCCGTGGCGCCGTAGCCGTCGAGCAGGGGCAGCCCCAGGGTGGCGTGGAAGCGCTGGGCGAGCGGCTGCGGCAGGGGTGCTCCGCCCACGCACCACATACGCACCTTGCGGGCGGCCGACATCAGTTCCGGACTGCGGTCCAGGAGCCTCAGCAGGCTGTCGTAGACGGGAGGTGTGCTGTCGACGACGGTGGCGCCCGCCTCCAGTGCCCGGGTCAGCGCGAGATCGGCCCGGCGCTGACCGGGGACGACCAGGTTGCAGCCGCTCAGCCACCAGATCAGCACCAGGGAGAAGCCGTACTGGTGGCTGAAGGGCAGCAGCGGGAACAGGTGGTCGTCAGGGGTGTAGCCGAGCACCTTGACCGTCCGCCGGCAGTTGGCCAGCACCGCGCCGCCCTGCTTGACCACTCCCTTGGGACGGCCGGTGGTGCCGGAGGACCACATCACCACGCCGTCCTGCCGGGAGGCCCAGCGGTCGAGGCTCAGCGGCCCCGGCAGCGGCTGGACCCATCCCGCGAGGGCAAGGAGGTCGGAGAGGTTCAGGGAGTGTGCCGCGGTCCCGGCCGGTTCGTCCTCGAGCGCCCAGCGGACCGACGCCCGGTCGGCCATGCGCCGCACGTCCTCCGGGACCGCGGTGGGGTCGGCCAGTACGAGGGAGCAGTCCAGGTGGAGCAGGGCGATCAGGGTCAGTACGAGCGGGCGGCTGTTCTCGGCCCTGATCAGGACCCGGTCGCCCGGTTCCACCCCGATACGGGTCAGCAGGGCCGCGATGCTCAGCGCCTGCCGCTCGGTGTCGGTTCCGGAGGTGACGACCGGATTCCGGGCGTCCGCGCCGAAGTCGGGAACCGGTGGTTGATGGGCCTCTGTCATGGACATCCGCTCTCGCTTCACATAGGCGTTCGGTCGGAGGGGGCCGACGCCGAGTGTGACAAGAATCTGTGACGAGAGTCAACACTTGTGACTCATTGAGTCATGACAGTAAAGTGAACTTGACTCGATGCGCGAGAAGGGTATGCAAAAGGCCTGCCCGTGGTTCCGGGCAGGCCTTTCAGAGCATCGGGTACAGCCGTCGCTACGAGTCCTGCGGCAGGCACTGCTCCTGGAGTTCGGCAAGCTCCCGCCACACCAGCTTGCAGAGGTACACCGTCCCGGCTTCGTCACTCATGTCGGCGGCCCGTCGGTACATCGCGGCGGCGGTGGACATGTCGCCCAGCGAACGGTAGATCCGGGCCGCGAACAGCAGGCACATGCCGACCTCGTGGGTGGCCGGCCAGGGCTCCGCTTCCGCCGCGGTGTCGGCCCAGAATCTGGCCCGGTCGTGATCGCCCTGCGTCAGGGCCAGCCGCCCCTCGAGGAGCGCCAGTTGAACGCGCATGCCCGGGTCGCCGAGCACCTCGATCACCGGCCGTGCCTTGGCCACGCGATCGGTGACGCGCTCTTCGAGGCCCTGGTCGAGGTCGAGCTCCGCCATCGCCAGGTAGTACTGCCCCGTGGCCCAGGCCACGATGTCCTGCCTCGGGTCGATCTGCTCCAGGGCGCGCTCGAACAAGACGCGTGCCTGCTCGTTGTCGCCCGCCAGGCAGTACAACTTGGCCGACTCCAGGTACACCGCATTGCGCAGCGGTCGCGAGATCCGGTCCGAGAGGTCCGCGTGTGCGACAAGGAGGTCGGACACCTCCCGCCCCCAGGACTGGAAGCCACTCCACGTGCAGGCGCTCACGAGCACGGTGCCGGCCCGCGCCCAGTTGGCGCATCCCCGGTGGGTCTCGGCGATGGCCCACGCGAGGTGAGCGAACCGCAGGGCTTCGGGAAGCCCGCCGTTGCGCAGGTTGAGTTCGGCGAGATACCGGGCCACCCGTTCCATCTGGTCCGGCGTGGAGCGGGTGTACTCGTCGGCCGCCAGCTCCCGCAGCAGCCGCCGGCTCTCGTCCGCCCGGCCGTTCTCCTCGTGGATGCGGGCCAGCGCCCAGCGGACCTCCCAGAGCACATCGTGGTGCGGGCCCTCGCCGTACTTGTCCAGGATCTCGGTCAGCTGCTTGACGGCCGCATCGGGAAAGCCTTCTTCCTCCTCCTTGCGTGCCTTGAAGAGCAGACCCACGAGATCGATCCGCCGGGCCTCGTCCTTGGTCTCGTCCGGCGGGGAAGCCGTGTCGTCGTCCTCCTGGAGGGACTGCGGAGTCACCCCCAACCGGTCCGCGAGCGTGGCAACGATGTCCGGACTCGGCACGCGTTTGCCGCTCTCGACCAGGGAGACATAGCTGGCGGAGAACTGCGGCCCGGCCAGCTGGGCCTGGGACATGCCCACTTGGCGCCTGAGTTCCCGGATTCGTCTGCCGAACTCCGGCTGCGTATTAGGCAACGCGGGCTCCTTCGATGCGACACACAGCTCTGCCCGGGCGGCGGCGCTGCCGTCCGGCGGTCGTTGACCGACCCCCACTACAGGGTTGTGTGAACAGCTTCCCAGAGCTTTGACAGTCATAACGACCAAGTCAGGAAGATGTGACTAGAGAGTTTTTCAGTATGCCCTTGATCCTTCAATAATCGCAAGAGAGATGTGCGAGACAGGTCCGCCATGTCATAGAACATGACCGTTTCCCCCTTCAACCCTGTGTCGTCGGCCTGCTGCTGTCTGTCGCCTGCGCCCGGGACCCGGTCCGTACTCTCAGGTCACGGACGGGAAAGCCGCGCATGTCGCGTTCGAGAACGCCGCGTCGTCCTCGAACGAGGGGACCCGGCCGCTTAACAGCGTCGACGGGTCCTGCGGCTCCGTCGTCCTCAGGTGCCAGGCGTGGCAGCCGTGCGGCGCACCCCAGCTCGCGACGGACAGCACCTGGCCGGTCGGTACGGCGAAGTCGCTGAGGTGTATGACGTACTGGAGCTGCGCGTCCTCGGGGTCGGAGACCCTGATGGTCCCCTGTGCGCCGCGGTAGTACGCGTGCATGCGATGCGGGTAACCCGCCAGTCCGTGACCGAGCAGGCGCAGTGCGGCGTCCTTGCGCACCCACAGCCGGGTCACCAGCGCATGCCGCTGCCCGGGAGGCAGCCGGTCGACGGCTCTTCGTTCGGCTGCCGTGAGCAGATAGTCGTAGGCGTCGTTGACGCGGTCGTCGGCCGTGTCCGCCGTCTCGACGGAGAGCTGGACCTGCCCGATGTCCATGCCGTGCGCGACGACGACCACCCCGCCGTCCTGCCACAGGACCGAACACACACGGTTGGGGGCGTGGCGGGTACCCAGGCTGTTGACGACCTCCGACGAGTGCGTCAGCGGCTTCCAGGGGGCCGCGTTCCGCCCGTCACCCGGCGCGAACGATCCGTCGCACAGGGGTAGGGCGTGCTCCTCGAAGCAGGAAGCCGCAATTACATGGAGGTTCCCCTCGACAGGCGCTGCGGATTTTCTCAACGCAGTCTCCTCACTCGGGCTCTCGCCGCATAGTGCTAACTCTCGCCGGGCGAGCACATGAGCCTGCCTCCAGCCCGGTCATCGGCCGGACGACTCCGCGCATCGGCACCAATGCTACGTAACATCTTCAGGGCTTCCCAATGTTTGGGGAATCGCCATGAACTGGTATCCCGGGATTTCCCGCGGCAAATGCCACTACGCGGGTCCCGAACTGCCGTGCAGGCAAGAAGGGGGGGCCGACGTGAACCGACAAGCCCCTCAACTCGCCTCTGTCGCACGCTACTTGACTTCCCGGCGCAGTACGCGTACCAGACCGGCGAAGAACGGAAGTACGCCCCAGAAAAACACCGAGGCTCCCAACCGCTCCCATTCCTCACGTGTGAGGGAATTGTCGATCAGTGGCTGGAAGGTCTGATTGATGTCCAGCCATTCGGCGGGAGTCTGCAGAGCGTCGATAAACGAAACGAGAACGGCCCACACCGTCGGCAGCAACAAGTACAGAACGATCGCCGCCGGGGAGTTCAGCAGCAGCATCCCGAAAGCCAGCCCGATCAGCATGTTGGCGAGCTGGAAAATCAGGCCGTTGGCCACGGCCGACAGCTCCAGCGTCCAGTCGCCGTCGCCCTTGCCCACACCGACGGACACCCCGTTCACCGCGGCCGCGGTCGCGAGGCTGGCGGCGATCACGGCCATCGCCAGTACGACACCCGCCGTCAGCTTCGCCGTGAGCACCCGCCACCGCTGTGGCACCAGAGCGAAGGTGGTCAGCGCCGTGCGCTGCGACCACTCGCTGGTGACCAGCAGAATGCCGAGCAGCGGCATGATGATGCCGACCGGATAGAGGGTGACCGCGAAGAAGTCCATCAGGGTCTGCTCGGGCGCCTCCGCTGTGGCGAGCTGGATCACCGCCATGCCCAGGGCGAGCAGTTCCACACCGGCCAGCAGCCAGAAGCCGGCCCGGGTGTCGGTCATCTTCCGCAGCTCCACGCCGGTCAGGCGCGCCATGCCCGCCTGCCGGCCCCGAGCCCGCGGCACCGCGGTTCCCGTCCTCGTTCCCGCCAGAGTGCTCATGCTGCCGTGCCTTCCTTCTTGTTGTCGGCGGTCAGGGAGAGGAACATCTCCTCAAGACCGAGGCCCCCCGCGGGCCGCAGTTCCAGCAGCGGGACCTGGGCGGCGGCGGTGGCCTGGCCGACCGCCCCGGCGTCGGCGTCCACCAGCCACGCTCCGTCGGCGCTCCTGGTACCGCTGAGCCCCGCCCTGTGCAGCGCTCGCTCCAGCAGCGTCGGGTCCTGGGCCCTGACCAGCACCCCGGAGGCGCCGAGCAGGCTCTCCATCGTGCCGTTGGCGACCACCTGACCACTGCGTACGACCACCAGCCGGTCGGCCACCGCCTGCACCTCGCTGAGCAGGTGCGAGGAGAGCAGTACGGTGCCCCCTCGGTCGGCGAAGTCGGTGAGCAACTCGCGCATCCAGAAGATGCCTTCGGGATCCAGGCCGTTCGCGGGCTCGTCGAGGACCAGTACGCCGGGGTCGCCCAGCAGCGCGTGGCCAAGGCCCAGGCGCTGCCGCATGCCGAGCGAGTAGCCGGCGACCCTGCGCTTGGCCGCCGCACCGGCCAGTCCCACCAGGTCGAGTACCTGCTCGACCCGGTCCCGCTTCACCCCGAGCACCTGTGCCGAGACGGTGAGTACCTCCCGGCCGCTGCGCCCGCCGTGCTGCGCCGAGGCGTCCAGCAGGACCCCCACCGTGCGGCCGGGGTTCTTCAGCTTGCGGTACTCCATCCCGTTCATGGTCGCGCTGCCCGCGTCGGGCCGGGTGAGACCGCAGAGGATCCGCATGGTGGTCGACTTGCCCGCGCCGTTGGGGCCGAGGAAGCCGGTGACGGTGCCGGGCTCGCAGGTGAAGGAGACGTCCCGGACGGCATTGTGTGCGCCGTAGCGCTTGCTGACGTTCTCTACTCTGATCATGCGGATCAGTCTGGGGAGGCAGCGGCCGGGGCACATCGGCCCCGGGGCCGCACCGCCTCGGACTGCCGGTCCGGCCCACCCCCGACCGAAGTCGGTGGCGGCATCGACTTCCGGGTGATGACGGCGTACGGCTTTCCTGTCGGCCGGGTGATGACGGCGTACGGCATTCCGGTGGGCGGTGCACGTATGCGCAGGCCGTACCACGTGTCCATGCCACGCCATACTGTTGGCCGCGATGGAGATTCAGGAAGGCACACCGGGAACGGGCGGTGACGCGGGGAGTTCGCTGCCCGCGGGCGGGCTGTCACAAGCGCCGGATACGGCCACGGTACGGGTCGTTCCCCGGCTGCTGGCCGGCCTCTGGAGGACGGAGGCGGCCCCGCGCCCGCGCCGTGACGCGCTCGTCGACGGCATGTGGTTCCTGGTGGCGTGGGGCCTCGGCGTACTGCTGTTCTTCGTGATCTACCCCGGTTCGCCCGAGGCCTCCAACCGGCCGCTGTGGACGGCCGACCTGGTGTGCGGTTCGCTGTCCTGTCTGGCTCTGTGGGGCAGGCGCCGCAGGCCTGTCACCCTGGCGCTGGCACTGCTGCCCGTCTCCCTCTTCTCCGCGATGGCCTCGGGGGCGATCGCCGTCGCGGTGGCCACCGTCGCCGTGTACCGCCCGTTCCGGACGACCGCGTTGGTCTGCGGCCTGCACACGCTCACCCTCGTACCGTTCCTGATGCTTCATCCGGAGAAGAGCAGGCCGCTGTGGCTCTCGCTGCTCGCCTACACGCTGTTCCTCTGGGGCGTCGCCTCGTGGGGCATGCTGGTGCGGGCCCGCCGGCAACTGGTCCAGTTCTGGCACGAGCGCGCCCTGGCCGCCGAGACCGAGCAGAAGCTGCGGGTCAACGAGGCCAGGCGCGCCGAACGGACCCGTATCGCCCGGGAGATGCACGACGTGCTGGCCCACCGGCTCTCCCTGCTGAGCATGCAGGCGGGAGCCATGCAGTACCGCCCGGACCTGCCGCCCGCGGAACTCGCCCGGACCGCGGGCATCGTCCGCGACGCCGCACACCGGTCGCTGCTCGACCTGCGGGAGGTGATCGGCGTCCTGCGCGAGGACCCGCTGGACGGGGAGGACTCCGCGGATTCCGTGGGCTCTGCGGACTCCGCGGGCGACGAGATCGTGCCGCTGGCGTCGACCGCCGGTCTTGCCGGACTGGACAAGCTGGTCGCGGAGTCGGTTCAGGCCGGGGCGAGGATACGGCTCGACAACCAGCTGGCCGATCCCGACGCGGTCCCGGCCGACCTGGGGCGCACGGTGTATCGCGTGGTCCAGGAAGGACTGACGAACGCGCGCAAGCACGCTCCCGGCGCCAGTGTCCGGGTGACGGTTCAGGGGACTCCCGGCAGGGAGCTGCATGCCGCGGTGGTCAACCGCAGTCCCGTCGGCAGTCCGGTCGGCCCGGCGATTCCCGGCACCGGTACGGGCATCATCGGTCTCACGGAACGAACTCGCCTGGTCGGCGGCCGACTTGAGCACGGTCGTCTGGACAACGGCGACTACCGGCTCTCCGTATGGCTACCGTGGTCGGCGTGAGCGACGTGAGCGATTCCGAGACTGGTTCCGCGATTGATTCCGAGATTCGCGTGCTGATCGTGGACGACGATCCCCTGGTCCGGTCCGCGCTGTCGATGATCCTCGGCGGTACGGAGGACATCAGGGTGGTGGGCGAGGCCGAGGACGGCACGCAGGTCCCGGGAGCCGTCGCACGGCACCGGCCCGACGTACTCCTCATGGACATCGGGATGCCCGGCATGGACGGAATCGCGGCGACCGCGGCGCTGCGCCGCACCCAGCGGCCCCCGAAGGTCGTCATGCTGACCACCTTCGACAACGACGACCAGGTGATGCGCGCACTGCAGAGCGGCGCCGTGGGCTATCTGCTGAAGTCCACCTCGCCGCCCGAGCTGGTACGCGCGGTCCGGCTGGTCGCGGCGGGCGAGGGCATCCTGTCCCCGGCGGTGACCCGGCAGCTCATCGGCCGGTTGGCCGATCGCGGCGACGCCGCCCGCCGGGAGGAGGCCCTGGAGAAGCTGCGCGCCCTCACCGAGCGGGAACTGGAGGTCTTCACCTCGATCGGGCAGGGCAAGTCGAACGCGGAGGTCGCCGAGGAGCTCCATATGAGCCCGGCGACGGTCAAGGCCCATGTCTCCCGGATCCTCGTCAAGCTCGACCTGTCCAACAGGGTCCAGGTCGCGCTGCTGGCCAGGGACGCCGAGCTGCTTTGATGGCGCCCTCCATGAGTCTCCCTTGCTGAGCCTCATGACAACTTCATAACTCACTTTGCTTGGCCAGAGTCAAATTCTGTGACATGGTCTCCGTGCTGCCTGCGGCGTCAGCCGCCCCAGGTGACCGCGGAGGTATTGACCATGCCCGAGCTCGTGGCGCGGACGTCCGACCACAAACGCGGCCGGCGCCGTAAGCCCCGCCGAGGTCCGGGGCTGGGACGGCATCGACGTCCTCCTGTCCCGGGGCTCAGGCGCAGGTACGGTCCCACGCTGCTGGCCGTCGCCTCGTCCGCCTCCTCCATGGGCTCCTCGATGACGTACGTGGCACTGCCGCTGCTGCTCATCGAGGACTCCTCGAGCACCGTGGCCGTGGGGGTCGCGGTGGCGGCGCTGGCCGGCGGACAGCTTCTGGCGGGGCTTCCCGCCGGGGCCCTGATCGACCGGGCGGGCAGCGGCCGGATGGCCATCGGCGCCCAGTTGCTGACCGCCGCGCTGCTGCTGGTGCTGGCGGTGCTCTCTCCGGGCACGCTGCCCCTCTGGCTGCTGATGGCCCTGGTCGGCCTGCTCGGCGCGGCCGGAGCGCCGCGAGGCACCGCCGTCAAGACGCTGGTGCCCGAGGTGGCACAGGCGGCCCGCACCCGTCTGACCCGCGCCAACTCGCTGCTGGTGGGCATGCGGCAGTTCGCCATGCTGGTCGGTCCGCTGCTCGCCGGGCTTCTCACCGCGGCGGCCGGAGCGCGGTCGGCCCTGGTCGCGGACGCCTGCCTCAACCTCGCGGGGGCAGGCGTGCTGTTCGCGCTCCGCGTCATTCCCGCCATACGGGATGAAGGCGGCGAAGCGGACGGGGCAGCCCCCGACACCGGCCCCGACAACGGCCCCGCCCCTGACCCCGATCCCGGCCGCCGGCCCAACCTGGCCCGTGAACTGCTCGAGGGTGTCTCGGTGTTGCTGCGTGATCCGGTGCTGCGGGTCCTGGTGGTGCTGCTGGCGGTGCTCACCGCGCTGGACAGCGGCCTGACCGGCGTGGTGCTCGTCGCCTACGTACGCCAGGTGCTGGAGTCGCCGGCCCTGCTCGGGGTGCTGATCACCGCGTTCGCCGGGGGCTCGCTGATCGGGACCGCGCTGTCGGCCGCACTGGCGCCGAGGCTGCCGGTGCGGACACTCCTCGTCGGCTCCTCTGTGCTGCTGGGGTTGTTCCTGGCGGTTCCCGGCCTGTGGCCGCACCCCTGGGTGGCGGTGGTCGCGCTCGCCTGCGCGGGGGCGGTGTCCGCCCCGATCGATCCGGTGGTGCTTTCGCAGATGCAGGAACGGGTGCCGCCCGCGCTCCGCGGGCGGGTGCTGAGCAGCGCCGAGACCGTGGTCGGCCTGTGCTACCTGCTGGGGGTCGGAGCCGCGACCGCCCTCGTGGACGTCCTCGGCGCGGTGCCGGCACTGCTGCTGGCGGCGGCCCTCGCGGCGGCCGCCGGGGGAGTCGTGGCACTCGTACGCGGGCTCCGGCAGCCCTCGGACGCAGGCCTGGAAGCAAGCCATGACATGAGTTCGTGACTCACTTAGTCATAACTGTTGACTCTTGTGACTCGCGTGTGACAAGTTGATGGAGCCGGGAACGAGACGGAAGTGACACCCAGCGAATTCCCCGGGTGTC
Organism: Streptomyces pseudoechinosporeus; assembly: GCF_054783935.1. Taxonomy (NCBI): domain Bacteria; kingdom Bacillati; phylum Actinomycetota; class Actinomycetes; order Kitasatosporales; family Streptomycetaceae; genus Streptomyces; species Streptomyces pseudoechinosporeus. The sequence goes on along the minus strand of NZ_BAAGPS010000050.1, from coordinate 212,521 downwards.
GTCGGACCGTTCCAGGCACAGTCTCCGGAAAGGGAGAGTCGGATGAGTCAGAGGCACGAGCGCCGTGTCGTGGTCACTGGCAGTGGCGTGGTCAGCCCGGTCGGAAACAGCACCGAGGCTTTCTGGCAGTCACTGCTTCAGGGACGCAGCGGAGTTCGCCCGGTCACCGGGTTCGACGTCTCCGATCTGCCGGTGCGCATAGCCGGCCAGGTCCAGGACTTCCAGCCCGACCAGACCATGCCGCGGACCTTCAGCCGACGGATCGACAAGTTCGCGCAGTTCGCCGTGGCCGCGTCGGCCGAGGCCCTGACCGCGGCCAAGCTCGACGTCGTCGACGATCCCGACACGGCGGCTCGCACCGGGGTGCTGATCGGCTCCGGCTACGGAGCCAACGACGTGGTGCACCAAAGCCTCGAAAACCTTCGGCTGCGCGGACCGCGGGCGGTCACGCCGTACTACGCGGCGGCCAGCGGGATCGACAGCGCCATCAGTAGCGTGGCGCTGAAGTTCGGCCTCCAGGGTCCGAGCGCCTCGATCGCGGCGGCCTGCGCCACCGGCACGGCCGCCATCGGCGAGGCGGCGGACTGGATCCGCCTCGGCCGCGCCGATGTCGTCCTGGCCGGCGGCACCGACCACGCCGTCACCCGTGTCGACCTCACCGGTACGGCCAACTCCGGTGCCCTGTCCACCCGTAACGACACTCCCGAACAGGCCTCGCGGCCCTTCGACAAAGACCGCGACGGATTCGTCATGGCCGAGGGGGCGGGGGTGGTGGTGCTCGAAGAGGCCGAACACGCCCGGCGCCGAGGGGCACCGATTCTCGCCGAGGTACTGGGATCCGGGACCTCCACCGACGCCTACCACGCCACCGCGCCGCACCCCGAGGCGACCGGCGCCCTGCGCGCCATCCACGAGGCGCTGCGGGACGCCGGTGTCACTCCGGCCGACGTGGACCACTTCAACGCACACGGAACCGGAACCCTGCTCAACGACCGGACCGAAGTCCTGGCCCTGCGCATGGTGTTCGGGGAGCGGGCGACCCGTATCCCCGTCACGGCGGTGAAGAGCATGACCGGGCACATGCTGGGTGCGGCCGGCGCGGTGGAGTTCGTCGCCACGGTCCTCGCCATCCAGCACGGAACCATCCCTCCGATGATCAACTGCGACCAGCCGGACGAGCCCGACCTGGACCTCGTCCGAGGAGCACCCCGCCCATGGGACACCCGCGTCGCGGTCACCACATCCTTCGGCTTCGGCGGGCACAACGCCGTACTGGTCGCCGGACGCTGGGAAGACTGACCCGTCCCGCTCCACCCGTACGACCCGCTCGACCCCGCACCGCCCTGCTCCACCCCGGAACGCTCCCCCCCTCGACTACGACAGTCAAAGGCTTCAGACCGGAGAGGAACCCCCCATGCGCGGCAGACTGGTGTCGCTCACCTGGCCGGACCAGGACGACTGGGCAGCCATCGCCCGATGGGTGCGCCCCGCCTCACCGGCGGCCGTTCTCACCAACGACTGGGAACCGCTGTCCCCCCAGGACGTGGAGGACATCAACCGCAGCGGCCGCGTCCGCCACCTGATCATCGAGGTGATCGGCGGAGAAAAGGTCGGTGTGGTCAGCTACCGCAAGGTCGGCCGGGAGGGCTCATACTCCATCGGCACCGCGGTCGGCGACCCCGAGCTGTGGAACAGGGGGTACGCCGCCGACGCCAGCGTGCTGCTCGTGGACTATCTCTTCCACCAGCTGGGCGCCCACCGGGTCGAGGCCACCACCGCGCTGTTCAACCGGGACGTCACCAGGACCATGATTCGCGGCCCCTTCGTCCTGGAGGGCATCCTGCGCGACTACTACTTCCTCGACGGCGAGTACCACCATGCCGCGGCGTGGTCGATGCTGCGCAACGAGTACTACGAGAGCCTGAACAGCACCGCCGCCTCCCAGGGCAACCCGCCGGTACTGGAGTTCCTGCCCGGCCCGGCCAAGGAAGAGGCCCGGCGGCTCGTCGAGAAGTACCTGGCCGGCGACCCGGTGACCTCCCTGTCCCAGCTGACCGGGAAACACCCCGGCTGACCGACCCCCGGCGCCGGCCGGTGCCCCTTCCCCCGGCCGGCGCCGGCTCCCAGACCACCTCCCCGCCCCACGTCACGAACGCGGAGCCCAGCCATGATCGCCAACCTCGATCTCTACCTCCTCGCGGACCGGGTGTTCTTCGAGGACCCCGCCCGCCTGCAGGGTGACTCCGACTCCGGTCGGCTGCGGCCCCCGGCCCTCCCCCCGGGGTGGCGCACCGACGACAACGGCACCTGGATCACTCACCGCCCCGAGAACGTCCAACTGCCCCGCCAGGGCTGGAAGATCCACGTCGCCGCCGTCCAGGAGCACGCCGAGCGGACCCTCGAGACCGTCGCCGAGTACTGCTACGCCGAGGGACTCACCTTCAAGCACCTGCGCACCCTGGACGTACTGCGCGCTTACAGCTTCAAGTACGCCCCGCGGTCCTCCGCGAGCAAGCTGATCACGCTCTACCCGGAGGACGACACGCGGCTGGAGAAGGCTCTCCGTACCCTAGAGACCTCGCTGACGGGGCTTCAGGCGCCGCGCATCCTGGGCGACTTGCGGTGGGGCGAGACTCCGCTGCACGTGCGCTACGGCGGATTCACCTCGCAGTACTGCGAGGACGCCGACGGACGTCTCGTACTCGCCGTCGAGGAGCCCGGCGGCGAGCTCGTCCCGGACCGCCGCGGCCCCGTCTTCCGCCCGCCGGCCTGGGCCCCGCTGCCCGCCTGCCTGGCCGAACACACGAATGTCGCCGGGTCCGCGGCCGACTTCCCGTACCGGGTCGAGGAGGCCCTGCACTTCTCCAACGGCGGAGGCGTCTATCTGGCCACCGGAGAACACGGCCGCGTGGTGCTGAAGGAAGCCCGCCCCCTGGCCGGCCTCGACGGAGCGGGCCGCGACGCCGTACAACGGCTGGCCACCGAGGAGTGGGCGCTGCGCACCCTGGACGGCACTTCGGGGGTTCCCCGGCTGTACGACACCTTCCAGGCAGGCGGCCACCGCTTCCTGGCCATGGAGTACGTCGACGGAGACTCGCTCCAGCGCTGGCTGGCGCTGCGCCATCCGCTCACCGTGCCGGAACCGGACCCCCGGGCCGTCGCCGACTACACCGAACAGGCCCTCGGCGTGCTGCGCGGTATCGAGGAGCTGGTCGCCGCCGTCCACGCCAAGGGTGTGGCGATCCGCGATCTGCACCCCGGCAACATCATCGTCCGCGAGAACGGCTCGGTCGCACTGATCGACTACGAGGCCGCGGCGCCGGTCGACGACACCGACCGACCGCGCATGGGCAACCCCGGTTTCGTCCACTCCGGGCTGTCCGGCTCCGCCGCCGACCTGTACGCGCTCGCCGCCCTGCGGCTGTGGCTGTTCGTACCGCTCAACGCTCTGCTGGCGCTGACGCCCCGTAAGGCGGAGGACCTCATCGCCTACGCGGAGAACTCCTTCCCGCTGCCGCCGGGTTACGCCGATGACCTGCGCGAGCACCTGGTGCACGGAGCACCGAAGGCCGCCGCGCCGGACCTGGGCGCCTGCCCGCCTGTGCTCCGCAGGGCCACGGAGGTCCTGCCGGAGGAAGGGGATTCAGCGGAGCTGTGGACAAGCGCGCGAGGCTCGCTGGTCCGGGGCATCCTGGCCACCGCCACACCGGAGCGCGACGACCGGCTCTTCCCGGGCGGGTACGAGCAGTTCCCGGACGGCGGCTGGGGATTCGCGCACGGAGCGGCCGGAGTGCTGTGGGCACTGCGTACGACACCGGACGCGGCCACCGTCGAGGGCGCGGAGCGGATGCTCCAGGACGGAGCGGACTGGCTCCGCGGCGCCACGGCCAGGACCCGCGCCCCGAGGCCGGGCTTCTACGACGGTCTGCACGGAGCGGCCCACGTACTGGACCTCCTCGGCGACCGCCAGTCGGCCCTGGCCCTGGTGGAGCGGGCGGCCCCCGTCGTCTCCGCACTGCGCTGCACCGACCTCTACCGCGGACTGTCCGGAATCGGTCTCGGTCTCCTGCATCTCGGGAGCACCGGAAGCCATCCGGAGGGCCTGGCCGAGGCGGTGACCCTCGCCGGCCGAGTCGCCACGCGGCTGACGGCGGACACTCCCGACCCCACCGATCCGGTGGGACTGCTGTACGGCTGGTCGGGCGCCGCCCTCTTCCTCATCAGGCTGTACGAGCGGACGGGCGACCCGGCGCTACTGGACCTCGCCGTCCAGGCCCTCCACCGTGACCTGGACCGATGCGTGCCCTCGGTCCAGGGCACCCTCCAAGTGGACGAGGGCTTCAGGACCATGCCCTATCTGGCCGAGGGCAGCGCCGGAATCGCCCTGGTCGCGGCCGAACTGCTCAGGCACCGCGAAGACGACCGTGTCCGTACGGCGATGGGCGGACTCACCAAGTCCTGCGCCGCCGACTTCGTGCTGGAGTGCGGGCTGTTCGCCGGCCGAGCCGGCCTGATCGGCGCCGCGGCTCAGCTACACGCCGACGCGGCGGACCGGGGGCCGGACTCATCCGGCACTGTGGGACCCAACACGGTGGAGCGCCATCTGTCCCGACTGGGCGCCCACGCCCTCGCGTACCGCGGTCATCTCGCCTTCCCCGGCAGGGGCCAGCTGCGCCTGTCGACGGATGTGGCGACCGGAAGTGCCGGACTGCTCCTGGCACTCGGCGTGACAGCCCCCGGTGGGAAGGCGGCACAGCTGCTGCCCTTCCTCACCCCCATGGACTCCGCTCCGCGACGTCAGCCAGGTGCGATGGCTGACCAGCGGCGCGGGACGGCGGCTCCTGGGCCGTCGGAACCGTCGCACTCCCCGTGAGTACGGCACCCCCGTCCCTACGGAACCCCGAGAAGGAGGTGTTTCACATGACCGTCCTCGACCTGCAGGGTCTGGAGGTCGCCGGCCGCCGCGAGGCGGAGGCCGCCGCCTCGTCCGTCAGCATTGGCTGCTGACGACCCGAGCCCCATGAAGTGCCGGGCGAACCAAGCCCGGAGAACCAAACGGAACCCCGAGAAGGAGGTGTTTCACATGGCCATCCTCGACCTGCAGGGTCTGGAGGTTGCCGGCCGCCGCGAGGCGGAGGCTGCCGCATCGTCCGTCAGCGTCTCCTGCTGATGAACCGAGCCCCATGAAGTGCCGGGCGAACCAAGCCCGGAGAACCAACCATACGTCAACAACCCGAAAAAGAAAGAGGTGTTCCTCATGGCCGTTCTCGACCTGCAGGGTCTGGAGATCGCCGGCCGCCGCGAGGCGGAGGCCGCCGCCTCGTCCGTCAGCGTCTCCTGCAGCTGACCAGTGCGGTAGGGACAGGCGCTGGCTCTGTCCCTCCTCAGCCAGCCTCTCGAGGTCATGAGGCTGACTGAAAGGTGATACGGGTGCCGGTACGGAGGCGAGGGGTCTCCGTACCGGCACTCTGCCATGCCCAGTTCCTTGCCCAGCTCCGTGCCCAGCGGAATCCGGCCCGCGGGCCCCCGACCAACGGCCGAGGCCCCCCGCGACCAAAGTCGGTACGGCGCGAGCTCACACGCCGACGCGAAAGTGGCCCCGGTTTCCCCAGACTTGGAACACGAATTGAGATGCCCGGCGGGTAGGCAAGTCTGCGAGTCTGCACCGCCCCGACGTCCCAGGCCCCCCACCTCAGCCCTATAAGGAGCTGCCTTGATCGTCACCATCATCGTCGCCTGCGAGATCGGCTTCTGGGCCGTCATCCTGCTCGGTCTCATAGTGCGCTACGTACTTCGGATGCAGCGGGCCAGCAACGTGCTGCTGGCCTGCGTCCCCCTCGTCGACCTGGTACTCGTCGCAGCCACCGTGGAGGACCTGCGCCGGGGCACGACGGCCGGATTCGAGCACGGCCTGGCCGCTGTCTACCTGGGCTTCACGCTGGCCTGGGGGCACTATCTGATCCGCTGGGCGGACGGCAAGTTCGCGCACCGCTTCGCGGGAGCGGAGGCTCCGGCTCCGCCCCCGAAGTACGGCAGCAAGCGGGCCACGCACGAATGGAACCTCTTCCTCAAGACGCTGATCGCCGGCGCCCTCAGCGCCGGTTTCATCCAGCTCATGATCGTCGGAGTGGACGACCCGGCCCGGACCGCCGAACTGCCGCAGTGGCGCGAGTGGTTGTCCTCGGTGGTCGGCGTGCACGCGATGGTGGCACTGGCCTACACCGTGTTCCCGAAGAAGGAGCCGAAGGGGACCTCCGGTTCCAAGGAGATGTCGGGCGGGAAGCGCCGCAGTTCGTGGTAGGAGCTTGCGGGAGCTCAACGCGCTGATTTGATCCGGTGAGGGTAGAACCTGGGCAGGACCCGAGGTGAGGAGGGACGCGATGCGCGGGATTCCTCGCTGGGTCGTCCAGGCGATCGGCCTGCTCGCCACGCTGGCGGTGCTGCTGTGGCTGGCGACCCTGCTGGTGGAGAACTTCTGAGGTGGCCGCCCCGCACCGCTGTATCGGGCGGGGCGGCCAGACCGCACCAGCCTGAGGTACGCGGCAAATACCCTTGCGCCAGTGCGTAGTTCACTCTGCAGCCACTGCCGGGCACACTCTCGCGGTGCGGGCCTGGGCCATCACGATCTTCTGGGTCGTGCGCGGAGCGGTGGCCGTGGGCGCGATGGTGGGCCTGCTTGTCGGGTTCACCGCGGTGGAGGAGTCGCAGAATCGGAGCTCAGAGTCTCGTGATGACTGAGAACTCCACTCCGAAGGGGTCCGTGATGGTGGCGCTCCGGCCGTAAGGGGTGTCCTCGGGGGCGCCGGCGGCGGCGCCTGCCGTGATGGCGCGCTGCACCACTGCGTCCGTGTCGGCCACCTCGAAGGTGGTCGCCCAGACGGACTTGGGGGCGGTCGGGAGGCCGAAGATGCCGCCGATCTCGTGGCCGTCCCCGCGGCGCAGGAAGGTGAAGTCGAGGTCCGGGAGGGTCTCGTTGAGGTCGAGGGTGTAGTCGAAGACGGCCGCGTAGAAGGCTCGCGCGGGTTCGGGGTCCGGGGTGACCAGGTCGTTCCGTACGAGCGAGCCGGGCTCGTTCACGACCTCGCAGCCGAGGTGCGCCCGCCCCTCCCAGAGACCGAAGCGGGCGCCGACCAGATCCTCGGCGATGGCCGTGCGGCCCTGGTCCCCGACGTCGGTCGGAGCCTTGAGCAGGGAACCGCCCGCGTCGACGATGCGCTTGGCGATGCCGTCGCAGTCCGCGGTGGCGAAGTACATGTTCCAGCCGGAGCCCGTGGTGACCGGGGCCTGTGCGATGGCCGCGACAGGCCGGCCGTGCAGCAGGCACACCGTGCCGAGGCCGGTCTCTGTGGCCCTCGGGTCGTACTCCCAGCCGAAGAGCGCACCGTAGAACTCCAGCGCGCGCTCCCGGTCAGGCACCCGGAGGTCGATCCATGTGGGCGTACCGTCCGGCTGGATGCTGCTGACGTAACTCATCCTGTGCTCCTGATGTCGGACAACCGAGAATCCACCTCCGACAGTAGGAGCCGTCTAGGCCAACTCCTGTCCTATACGAAGCGACGTCTCAAGGTGTCTCGGAAAAGGGTTCCTCTGACACTCGACCCTGACGTCGCTTCGTCCTGGCGGTCGCCGAGATGTTGCCCTGAGTCCCGTCACCCCACGTGACTTCACGCTGCTCGTGTCACACCGATGGAACCCAAAGGCAACACGTGAGGTCCTGCCCCGACCTGCGGGACGGTTCTACCATCCTCTTTTACGCGCGTCGGGGGGCGGGCGGAACTGGGGGTGGGGATGAGGGCTGTGCGTCGCAGGGGCGGGGCCGTGAGGGCGGTGGGGTCCGCGCTGAGGCTCATCGTCGGAGTGGGCGCCCGCGGCGCGGACTCGGGCTCCGGCGCGGACTCGTCACGCTCACCGTCACCGCGACGACTACGGCGACAGCGTCCGCAGGAACTCCCAGGCGTACTGGGCCCGAGTCGGCCCGGCGTTCCAGTCCGAGCACTCGGGCATCCGCCTGGAGACCAGGTTCCACCCCGTGGACACCGCCCACGCGAGGTCGCCGAACTGGCCTGAGCACAGGCCGATGCGCCGAGCCCGCCGCCGCGCACAGGCGGCCGACTTCCGCTTCCTCATCACCATGGTCCGCTGGGAGGCGCCGTGATCCGCAGCAGATTCCGTAGATCCACTGTCAACGTTGCAGATGCCACGCAGGCAGGCGTCCCCAAGTTGATCCACGTCATCTGGATCGGCGAGAAGGCCTTCCCCTACCGGGACAACTTCCGCACCTGGAAGGAGCACAACCCCGACTACCAGGTCCGGCTCTGGACCGACAAGAACCTCCCCGTACTGCACAACCAGTGGGTCTACGACGCCCTCGCCGACCAGCCGCTCGCCATCCGGGCCGACCTTCTCCGCCTCGAACTCCTCGCCCGGTACGGCGGCATCTACACCGACGCCGACTCCTGGTGCACCCGGCCCCTCGCCCCGCTGGTCGACGGCCTGCCCCTGTTCGGCATGACCGGCAACAAGGGCAACGTCCAGAACGCCACCCTCGGCACCGTCCGGGACCACCCCGCCTACCGCCTGATGGTCGAAGGCGCCGGAGCGCACTACCTCCGCCTGGCCTACCAAAAGCGCAACACGACCGAGAAGTACGAGGTCTTCGACATCTTCGGCACCCGCTACATCACCCCCATACTGCGTGCCTTCCCTGACTTCACCCAGATCGACCAGGGCGCGGTCAAGGGAAATCGCCGCCTGATAGTCGTCGAGGGCCTGGACAAAATCAGCGAGGCATACATCGTCCACGCCAACGCCACCACCTGGAAAAAGCCGGGCAGCGACAACCGGCTCACACTCACACCGGCCCATCCCGGAATCGGGTGAACCCGGCCTTGAGGAGCCCGTCGACGTCGATGGCGTCGCGGACTTCCGCCCGGCCGTCCAGCGCAGCGATCTTTGTTCAGCCGGCACGGCCGGTGTCCACGAAGAGCCGACCTCCACGAACGTGCCTCGCTCATGGCAGGAATTGGCGCGTGAGCGTGTCCGATGCCCACCGCTCCCAACGCGTCGGTGACCAGCAGACCGTAGGTTTCCGGTTCCGCCGACAAGGCGTGTGGGCATTCCGACACGCCGGTTCATGGTCACTTCGTGCCCGCGGCTTCGGATCGCACCCGCACGAAGAGGGTCCGGACAGTGTCCGGAGCGTGACGAGTCACAGGCAGTGGGCCGCAGTGGCGTAGCGCACTATTGCAAGCAGGTGCTTGCAATAGTTAGCGGAGTTGGGGCAAGGTGGGGGTATGGCAACGCTCAACGTCGGCAATCTTGGTGAGTATCTGCGGGAGCAGCGGCGCAATGCGCAGCTGAGTCTGCGGCAGCTCGCCGAGGCCGCCGGGGTGTCCAATCCGTATCTGAGCCAGATCGAGCGCGGGCTGCGCAAGCCGAGCGCGGAGGTGTTGCAGCAGGTCGCCAAGGCCCTGCGGATCTCCGCCGAGACGCTGTATGTGCGGGCCGGGATCCTCGATGCCGAGCGGGACCGGGACGAGGTGGAGACGCGAGCCGTCATCATCGCCGACCCGACGCTCAGCGAGCGGCAGAAGCAGGTGCTGCTCCAGATCTACGAGTCCTTCCGCAAGGAGAACGGCTTCGAGATCAAGGCGGTCGAGGAATTCCAGGACGTTCAGGATGATCTGGATCCTCAGGGCATAACGGAAGGTCGGGTCACCGCCGTTGACAGGGCCCGCACGGCCGACGGCAGCGAGGCCGAGCAGTACGACCCGTACGACGAGGACAGCCGGCCCAAGAACACGAAGAACGACCGCAAGACCGACAAGGCCGATAAGGCCGACAAGGGTGACGAGAACGATCGCGGTGAACCGCACGGTCGGCAGTCCGCGAGCTGACCCGGGGCGACGGAGCCCCACCGCGGAGCAGCGGTCGTGCGCCGCCGCACAAACCCTCACATAAAACCCTCACTTAGCGATTCCGGGAGGACCATCGCCATGGCGATCACCGACGACCTGCGCAAGACCTTCAGCGACCCGACCCCGCTCTACTTCGCCGCCGGCACCGCCGACCTTGCCTTCCAGCAGGCCAAGAAGGTGCCCACGATCGTGGAGCAGATCCGCACCGAGGCCCCGTCCCGTATCGAGGCCGTCAAGCAGATCGACCCGAACGCCGTCCAGGAGAAGGCCGCCACCCGCGCCAAGGAGGCGCAGGAGACCCTTCAGAGCAAGGTCACGGAGTTCATCAGCACGCTCGACACCGACCTGAAGAAGATCGGTGAGACCGCTCAGGACTTCGCCCTGCGCGGTGTCGGCGTGGCCGCCGAGTACGCCGTCAAGGCGCGCGAGACCTACGAGAAGGTCGCCGAGCACGGTGAGCAGACCGTGAAGACCTGGCGCGGCGAAGCCGCCGAGGAGATCGAGGAGCTGGCGGCCGCCGTCGAGCCGAAGCCGGAGCCGGCCGAGGCCGCCGAGGCCAAGGACGAGAAGCCTGCCGAGGCCAAGTCCGAGCCCGCCGAGGCGAAGAAGACGGCCCCGGCCAAGAAGGCCCCGGCCGCTCGCAAGAGCACGGCCAAGAAGACGACGCCGCCCAGCAAGTAAGCGGCGTGTAGGGCGTTAACAGAGATTCACCCAGGCAAGAACCGTCGGGGACTCCGGGCACTATCGGAGTCCCCGACCCGTTCTCCGGGTACGGTGACGGCGTAGAGACGACTCGACTGGGTGGTGGGCACAGTGCTGATGACGGCATTCGGCGGCTTCATGTCGCTGCTCTTCCTCGCCATGCTGGTGCTCGCCGTGGTGGCGCTGGCGCTGGCGGCGATGGCCCGCGAGGACGCGTATCGCGCGGCCGACAAGAAGACCAAGCCGTTCTGGCTGATCATTCTCGGTGTCACGGTGGCCGTGAACCTGCTGGTGCCGATCCTGTTCCTGCAGATCGCCGGCCTCATCGCCACGATCGTCTTCTTCGTGGACGTGCGGCCCGCGATCAAGCAGGTCTCGGGCGGCGGCGGCCGTCCAGGGGGAAGCAGCAGCGACGGTCCGTACGGGCCTTATAACGGCGGACGCTGAAGCGTCGTACGGGGTCGGATGCGACCGCGCCCCGTAAGGGGCGCGGGGCTGTGTCAATCTGCGGCTCCGCCGTGGGGGAGCGACCAGCCGCGACGGACCCGCAGCTTCGAACCGCATTCCCAGCGGAGCGCTAAGGCGTGCGGCCTGGCGCACTCCTTACGGCCCCCGGTCGAGCAGCAGTACCGCCACGTCGTCCGTCAGCTCCCCGCCGTTGAGGTCCCGGACCTCGTTCACGGCCGCCCTCAGGAGTTCCTCGCCGCTCAGGCCCTGTGCCAGCTGGCGACGGACCATGTCGACCATCCGCTCCTGGCCCAGCCGCTCCTTGCCCGCGCCGATCCGGCCCTCTATCAGGCCGTCCGTGTAGAGCATCAGGCTCCACGCGCCGCCCAGCTCCACCTGCCGGCGCGGCCAGCGGGCGTTCGGCAGCAGGCCGAGGGCCGGGCCGCCGCTCTCGTACGGGAGCAGTTCGGCGACGTGGCCGGAGCGGGCGATCAGCGGGGTGGGGTGTCCGGCCAGGCACAGGCCGGCGCGGCGGCCGTCCGGTGCGATGTCCACCGTGCAGAGCGTCGCGAAGATCTCGTCGCTGTCCCGCTCGTGCTCCAGGACCTGCTGGAGCGTGCCGAGCAGTTCGTCGCCGCACAGGCCGGCCAGCGTGAGCGCGCGCCAGGCGATGCGCAGCTCCACGCCGAGCGCCGCCTCGTCGGGGCCGTGCCCGCAGACGTCGCCGATCATGGCGTGCACGGTGCCGTCCGGGGTGCGCACGGTGTCGTAGAAGTCGCCGCCGAGCAGTGCGCGCGAGCGGCCGGGCCGGTAGCGCGCGGCGAACCGCAGTGAGGAGCCCTCCAGGAGGGGCGTGGGGAGCAGGCCGCGGTGCAGGCGGCGGTTCTCCTGGGCGCGCACCCGGCCCTCGGCGAGCCGCCGCTCGGCGGTGTCCGACCGTTTTCGCTCCACCGCGTACCGGATCGCGCGGCTGAGCAGCCGGCCGTCCAGCTCGTCGCGGAAGAGGTAGTCCTGGGCGCCGACGCGCACAGCCTCCGCGCCGCGCTCGGCGTCCCCGGACGCGGTGAGCGCGAGGACGGCGTGCCGGGGCGCGAGCCGCAGTACGTGCTTGAGCGTGGCCAGCTCGTCGTCGCCCTCGACGGCCCGGCCGGGCGCCGGCAGCGCGAGGTCGAGCAGGATGCAGTGGACGTCATCGGTGAGCAGCCGCCCGGCCTCGGTGAGGTTGCGGGCGGTACGGACCCGGATCGGCTTGCCGGCCGAGTCGAGCAGCTCGGGCACGCTCAGCGAACCGGCCGGGTCGTCCTCGATGACGAGCAGCGTCAGCGGGGTACTGCCGGCCAGGTCGCCGGTGTCGCGCGTGGCCGAGGGTGGCGCCTGACCGGCCGGGGCGCCCGGTGTGGACGCGGTGCCGGCCATGGCGTCGACTTTGGAGGCGGCGCGAGCCTGACCACCTTCCACGGCCGGGATCGCTCTCTGCCGCGGTACGGGTATGGGCATCGTCTTGGTTCCTTCCCTCCCCCCGAGGGCACGGTGGGACAAGGGGTCTCGCCCACCGACGGGGACCATAGCGTCAGCTGCCGCCACATAGGAATGGCGTAAAGCGTTCGGTGCGGAAAACCGCCCCTGTCATATGCCGCATCCCGTAACGGATTTGGACATCAGTTGGCTCTGCCGGTAATGACGAACGTCACGTTGCCGGGGTTGAGCGGAGCCCCGGAACGTGCTGCACGTCACGTGGGGCGCGTCACGTATCAGGGGTCGCGGCAGGGGCTTAGAGCTCCGGACAGAATGGGCGCCCGGCTCGCGACGTCTGACACGCACTCCCCCACTGCCTTAAGGGCGTGGGTGGACCCCAGCCGCGTTGCCAAAAGGCCCTAGTAGCTCCTCCCTCACTCTCGGCTTCGCTCGAGCGGGGGGACCCCCATCGAGGACCTTCCGGCGCCTTGCGATCGCACGCACCAGACGCCGCAAGCTGATCGGACTCCCATTCTGTCCGGAGCTCTTACGGCAGGGGTCACCGTCCGTACGCCTCACGCAGCCGGACGCACGACCCCCAGGATCGGCATGGACCCCGCACCCGCGATCGTCACCGGCCGCCCCGGCCGTGGGGCGTGGATGATCGCGCCGTCGTCTATGTAGATCGCCACATGGCTGGCGTCGGCGTTGTAGATGATGAGGTCGCCCGGGCGCATGTCCTTGACGTCGACGCGGTCGAGCTGCTTCCACTGCTCCTGCGAGGTACGCGGGATGGCCTGGCCGGCCGCCGCCCACGCCTGCGAGGTCAGCCCGGAGCAGTCGTACGTCGCCGGACCCTCGGCGCCCCATTCGTACGGTTTGCCCAGCTGCTCCGTCGCGTACTGGACGGCCTTCTTGCCCGCGGCCGTCGCCTCGCCCTTGGCCTCCTCGAGCACACCGGTGTCCAGCCAGGCCGTCTGTGCCCTGGCCGCGGCCTCCCGCTCCAGCTCGGCCAGCCGCTCCTTCTCGTCCTTCTCCAGCTCCGACTCGAGCTTCTCGGCGGCGGCGATCTGCTTCGTGACCTTCTTCTTGGCCTCGGCCTTGGCCTTGCGGTTGCCCTCCAGCTTCTGCCACTGGGCCGAGGCGTCCTTCGCGTACTGCTTCAAGTCCCGCTGCGTACGCGCCATTTCGGCGAGCATGCCCTTGGTCGCCTGCTCGCCCTGGCGCATCCGGCCCGCTCCGTTCAGGTACTCCTGCGGGTCGTCGCTGAGCATCAGCTGTGCCTCGGGCGGCAGTCCGCCGCTGCGGTACTGGGCGCGGGCCGCGGCGCCCGCCCGGTCCTTCAACCTGTCCAGCTTCGCCTGGCCCTCGACGATCGCGCGGGCCAGCTCGACGATCTGGGCGGACTGCTTCTCGGTCTTCTCCTCCGCCGCGTTGTACGCGTCCGTGGCGACCGCCGCGTCGTGGTAGAGCTTGTCCAGCTTCTTGCGGATCGCCTCAAGGTCCTTGGTGCTCACGGGTTTTGAGGTCGGCGTCGGTGTTGGTGTCGGGTTCGGTGTCGGATTCGCGTACGCCACCCCGGGCGCTGCCATGATGACAGCCGCGCAGGCCAGGGCCATGGTCGCCGTGGTCAGGCTCCGCTTGCCCGCTCCCATGCTCCGCTCCCCAAGCTGATTTACCGTCAGTAACTTACGGATGTCTCGGGGGATGGTGCCATGACGCCCCGCAATCCGACAGAGGCACGCGAGGACTCCCCCAACTCCCCTCGGGCCCCCGCTCACTCGGCAACTCCCCTCGGGTCCCTGCCCACTCGACGATGATCTCCCTGCCCATGTGACGAACGACTCGCGGAGATCGTTCCCGCCGCATCAGCACACGCCGATCACGGGCGCGGGGTCACCGGTGCGGGATCGCGGGGATTGTGTGCGGGATGACAGCCGGGGCCACCGGACTACCCGCGAGGCGCCAACGCCCCCCACCGCACGGTCACTTCGCCCTGCCGCCAGCGCGTCACCCCGTCCGTCACCGGCCAGTCGGCCGCCAGATCGCGTACGGCGCGTATCCAGCGCTGCCGGGCGCCGTACGAGGCGTAGGGTGCCGCTGCCGCCCAGGCGCGGTCGAAGTCGCGCAGGAAGGCGTGCACCGGTTCGCCCGGGATGTTGCGGTGGATGAGCGCCTTGGGGAGGCGTTCGGCGAGGTCGGAGGGGCGGTCCAGGGAGCCGAGGCGGGTGGCGAACGTGACGGTGCGCGGGCCCTCGGGGCCGAGCGCGACCCACACGTGCCGTCGGCCGATCTCATCGCAGGTGCCCTCGACGAGGAGCCCACCGCGTGAGTTGGCGTACGCCGGCGCGAGGCGGGCGCACAGCCGCGCCCAGACCTTGGCGACCTCCGCCTCCTCGTACTGGCGCAGCACGTTCGCCGCGCGGATCAGCAAGGGCCGCTCCGGGAGCGGGATCTCGAAACCGCCGTGCCGGAAGGCGAGCCCCTCGCGCTCGTGCGGCCGCGCCGCCGCGACCCGGGCAGGATCGATCTCGACACCGACCACGCGCGCGCGTGGAGCGACGGTACGCAGCCGCTTGAGCAGTTCCACCGGGGTCCAGTGGGCGGCCCCGTAACCGAGGTCGACCGCCACCGCGTCGCCGGCCCGGCGCAGTTCGGCGCCGTGGACCGCGGCGATCCAGCGGTCCATGCGCCGCAGCCGGTTGGGGTTGGTGGTCCCGCGCGTCACCGTGCCCATGGGGCGGGGCGCTGCGCGGGATGTCATGCGTACGAGGGTAGAGGGCGGCTCTGACAGCGGGCCCCTGGTGCAGCTGTTATCCCCTCTACGCACGGCGGCCTCGAACGGTTGAGCGAGATTCGGCAATGATTCGGTAAAGAGGAAATGGAGCGGGGCGCTCCGGTGTTCCGGCTTTGGAGGGCACTCCAGGCCCTCCGGTCCGGCATGCCCGCAGCAAGGAGGAATGCCACGTGAGCCAGTACGTGAGCAGGCTCGGGCGTCGCTCACCGGCGGCACCCTCAAGGCTCAGGCTGCACCGCAGGCCACGCCGCGTCGCGATGCTCTCCGTGCACACCTCACCGCTGCACCAGCCCGGCACGGGCGACGCCGGCGGCATGAACGTCTACATCGTGGAGCTGGCCCAGCGCCTCGCCGCGATCAACATCGAGGTCGAGATCTTCACGCGCGCGACGACCGGGGGCCTGCCACCCAAGGTGGAACTCGCGCCTGGCGTCCTCGTACGCCACGTCGACGCAGGCCCCTACGAAGGCCTTGCCAAGGAGGACCTGCCCGCCCAGCTGTGCGCCTTCACGCACGGCGTGATGCAGGCCTGGGCCGGCCACCGCCCCGGTTACTACGACCTGGTGCACTCGCACTACTGGCTCTCCGGCCACGTCGGCTGGCTGGCCGCCGAACGCTGGGGCGCCCCCCTGGTGCACGCCATGCACACCATGGCGAAGGTCAAGAACGCCGCCCTGGCCGAGGGCGACAGCCCCGAGCCCGCCGCCCGCGTCATCGGCGAGACCCAGATCGTCCGCGCCGCCGACCGCCTCATCGCCAACACCTCCGAAGAGGCCGACGAACTCGTACGCCACTACGACGCCGACCCCGGCAAGGTGGCGGTCGTCCACCCCGGCGTGAACCTCGACCGCTTCCGCCCCGCCGACGGCCGCGCCGCCGCCCGCGCCCGCCTCGGCCTCCCGCAGGACGCCCTGATCCCTCTCTTCGCGGGCCGCATCCAGCCCCTGAAGGCCCCCGACGTACTGCTGCGCGCGGTAGCCGTCCTACTGGAGGAGCGTCCCGACCTCCGCTCGAAAATCATCGTCCCTGTAGTGGGCGGTCCGAGCGGCAGCGGCCTCGCCAAGCCCGAGGGCCTGCAGAAACTCGCCGCCCGCCTGGGCATTGCCGACGTCGTCTGTTTCCACCCGCCCGTCGGCCAGGACCAGCTCGCGGACTGGTTCCGGGCCGCGTCCGTCCTCGTGATGCCCTCCTACAGTGAGTCGTTCGGGCTCGTCGCCGTAGAGGCGCAGGCGAGTGGCACTCCAGTGCTCGCGGCGGCGGTGGGCGGACTCCCCGTCGCCGTACGCAACAAGGAGACCGGCATTTTGGTCCCCGGCCACGATCCCGTCGACTACGCGCGCGTGCTGCGCGATTTCGCCGACAATCGCGCCCTCCCGGAGCGGATGGGCACAGCCGCCGCCGGGCACGCCAAGTCCTTCGGCTGGAACACCGCGGCCGCGGCCACGGCGGACGTCTACACGGCGGCGATCCACGACCACCGCCGTCGCGTACGCTCCCACCATGGCTGACGTACGGCAGGCCGCACAGGTCGTCGAGGGAGTCCTCAAGGACGCCGAACTCGAGTGGGAGAGCCCCGAACCCGGCACCTACGTAGTGAAGCTCCCCGGCACCCGCAAGCTCTCCACGACCGTCTCACTGATCGTCGGCAGACACTCCCTCTCGCTCAACGCCTTCGTGATCCGGCACCCCGACGAGAACGAGTCCGGCGTCCACCGCTGGCTCCTGGAGCGCAACCTCAAGCTCTATGGCGTCAGTTACGCCGTCGACCCGCTCGGAGACATCTACGTCACCGGCAAACTCCCCCTATCCGCCATCACCCCCGAGGAGATCGACCGACTGCTCGGCTCGGTCCTGGAGGCCGCCGACGGCGGTTTCAACACCCTCCTGGAGCTCGGTTTCGCGTCCGCGATCCGCAAGGAGTACGCCTGGCGGGTGTCGCGCGGCGAATCGACGCGCAACCTGGACGCGTTCGCGCATCTCACGAAACCGCGCGGCGACTGACTCCTGGTCCACATCAGGCAGTACGGGCGTACCGGCCCGGAGTCACGCCCACCAACCGCTTGAAGTGGCGCGTCAGATGGGACTGGTCGTAGAAGCCGGTCGCGGTGGCCACCTCGCTCGGCGGGCGACCCTCCAGGAGCAGGCGGCGGGCGCGGTCGACGCGGCGGGAGTTCACGTACTGGTGCGGGGCGATACCGAAGGCCGCGCTGAACGCCCGTACCAGATGGGCCGGATGGGCATGCACCAGCCGCGCGGCCTCGTCCAACGCGATGCCCGGGACGAGGCGGGCGTCGAGGAGTTCGCGCAGCGTGTGCGCGATGCCGTGGTCCGCCGACGGCCGTTCCCCGGTCAGCCGGGGCCGCAGATGCCCGCGCAGCCGCTCGCCGATGAGCGCGAGCCGGCTCGCGGCCTCCAACTCGTCACCCGGGTGCCTCAGGGCCGAGTGCAGTTGCCCAACTCGGGTGCGCAGTACGGGATCCGCCAGGTCCGGGCCGTCCACCGCCGGGCCGATGAAGCTCTCGTCGAGCTGGGTCGCGTCCAGGTAGATGACGCGCTTGCGGAAGCCGTGCGGGGTCGCGGGGGAGCCGTTGTGCGGCACGTGCGGCGGGAGCAGGGTGACCGTGTCGTGCGGGGTGCCGTGCTCGTGCCGGTCGAGGTCGTAGCGTACGGCGCCGTCGTCGACGATCAGCAGGGTCCACGCGTCGTGTACGTGCATGGGGTACGCGTACTCGGTGAAGTGGGCGTGGAACACCTCCACGACACCCGGGACACGCGGGCGCCAGGCGGACACTTCCTGCCGGGACACCATGCAAGAAACGTACAAGACCGGGGCGTACGACTGCCGTCAGTCTCGTCCCATGGACAACGAACCCATCCGCTTCGAGACCAAAATCGCCGTACTCCTGAGGGACGACCTGGAGTCCTGGCAGCGCCTGAATGTGACCGCCTTCCTGGTCAGCGGCCTGGGGACAGAGCTGCCCGAGGTGATCGGGGAGCCGTACGAGGACGCCGACGGAACCCCGTACCTCCGGATGTTCCGCCAGCCCGTGATGATCTTCGAAGGCTCCAAGGAGACCCTGACCGCGGCCCACAGCCGTGCCCTCACCCGCGCCCTGCCCCGCTCGGTCTTCACGTCCGACCTGTTCACCACGGGCAACGACCGGGACAACCGCGCGGCCGTACGGGCCGTCGCCGCGGGGGAGTTGGACCTGGTGGGTCTCGCGGTGTACGGGCCGCGCAACGGCGTGGACAAGGTGGTGAAGGGGGCGCGGATGCATCCCTGAGGTCCTGGCCTGGTCCCGTTGCCGGCCCTCAGCGCTCGAACCACTTCCCTCCCTCGCCGCTGAACCCGGCCGCGATCCCGATGGCGAAGGCCATGCCGACGGCGTAGGAGGGGGTGGCGGTGGCGGCCAGCCCGATCAGGCCGCTGAGCACCGCGAACGCCTCGATGACCAGCACGGTGTTACGCACCCAGCCGTACCGCTTCGGCGCCAGGGCGGCGCAGGTGACCAGTACGAGCGCCAGGACGATGGAGATGTATGCCAGCGGCCGCATCAGTCCGTCGACGTCCTGGCCGTGGTCGAGCCGGTCGTTCACCTCGGACAGGATGAAAACCCCGCCGAGACCATTGAAGACAGCCTGAATCCACACCCCCGCCACGGCGACCTTGACATTGACCGGCATACGCACCGGCGCTCCAGTGACCATGGGCCCTCACCCTTCCCGTCTTCCCATAAGCGCCGACGACGCAGCGCAACCGCCCATCCAGCAGCCCCTGAACTATGGGGGGTTGAGGTGGGGAGGGGTCCCGGGCGCCGGGTTGCTCAGGCTGCGGTGGCCTCCGTCGGTGCGGACGTGGTCCTCGAGGCCGACTCGTCCTCCTCCGGCAGCCGCCGCATCAGCACCCAGTACCCGACCCCCGCCACCGTCCCCACCACCGCACACGTCCCCCACAGCCACTCCGCCCCGAACCAGTCGATGATCCCGCCCGCCATCAGCGGTGCGACGAGGCTGGCCACCGGCCAGGACGACGCATGGACGCCCTGGTAGCGGCCCCGGCCGTGCAGCGGGGAGAGGCGGACGACCAGGCCGATCTGGGTGGGCGCGTAGACGATCTCGGCGAGGGACCAGACGCACACCGTGAGCGCGAAGACTCCGACGGACCCGGCGAAGGCGGTGAGGCCGAGGCCGTACCCCGAGAGGAGGGACGAGATGACGAGCAGCCGCCTCGGATCCCGGTGCTCGATGAAGCGGGTGACGGGGATCTGGAGGACGACGATCAGTACGCCGTTGACGGCGATCGCCATGCCGTAGTCGGCGGGCGTGAACCCCGCCTGGCCCATCGCCACCGGCAGCCCCACCATGCCCTGCTGGAAGATCAGCGCGACGAGGAAGGACAGCCCGACCATGGCCATGAACCGGCCGTCGCGCATAACGGTGCCGAGGTTCACCTCCCCAGCCGCCTTTTCCTTCTCCGTACGTACGGGCCTGGATTCCGGCAACTTGGCGAAGACGACGATCGCGCAGACGAGCGTCATCCCGGCCTCGATCAGGAACCCGGCGAGATAGCTGTACTCGGCGATGAACCCGGCGGCCATCGACGAGATCGCGAACCCGAGGTTGATCGCCCAGTAGTTCAAGGACAAGGCCCGCACACGGTCCTCGGGCCGGACGATGTCGGCCACCATCGCCTGCACTGCGGGCCGGGAGGCGCTGCTGGTCGCGCCGACCAGGAAGGCGACGGCGGCGATCGCGACCGGGTGATGCACAAAGCCGAGCAGCGCGACGCTCGCGGCCGTCGACGACTGGGCGACGAGAAGGGTGGGCCGCCGTCCGAGCCGGTCGGTCATCACCCCCGCGCCGATGGAGGAGACGACCCCGCCGAGTCCGTGAAGTGCAACGACGAGACCGGCGTACGAGGCGGAGTAGCCGCGGTCGAGCGTGAGATACAGAGCCATGAAGGTCGCGACGAAGGCCCCGAGCCGGTTGACGAGCGTGCTGAGCCACAGCCACCAGAACGCGCGGGGTAAGCCGGAGACCGATTCGCGGACAGCGCGTTTCATGGCGGCGCGTGACATCGAGATCCCCCGGATGTAAGCGGCTAAGGCTCCCTATGTAACTTACAAGCGCCCCGCTCGGCCCGGCCACTCAATTGACGAACGCCGTCAACTGTCCGGCTGCCGGGCAGCCACACGACGGCTTGAGGGCGTCTATTACGCTCGGGGCATGGCCGACGCACCGTACAAGCTGATCCTCCTCCGCCACGGCGAGAGCGAATGGAACGCGAAGAACCTGTTCACCGGCTGGGTGGACGTCAACCTCAACGAGAAGGGCGAGAAGGAGGCAGTCCGCGGCGGTGAGCTGCTCAAGGACGCCGGCCTGCTGCCCGACGTCGTGCACACCTCCCTCCAGAAGCGCGCGATCCGCACCGCGCAGCTCGCGCTGGAGTCCGCCGACCGCCTCTGGATCCCGGTCCACCGCACCTGGCGCCTGAACGAGCGTCACTACGGCGCGCTCCAGGGCAAGGACAAGGCGCAGACGCTCGCCGAGTTCGGCGAGGAGCAGTTCATGCTGTGGCGCCGCTCGTACGACACGCCCCCGCCGCCGCTGGACCGCGACGCCGAGTACTCGCAGTTCGAGGACCCGCGCTACGCGACCCTCCCGCCGGAGCTGCGCCCGCAGACGGAGTGCCTCAAGGACGTCGTCGTCCGCATGCTCCCGTACTGGTTCGACGGCATCGTCCCGGACCTGCTCACCGGCCGCACGGTCCTGGTAGCGGCCCACGGCAACTCGCTGCGCGCCCTCGTCAAGCACCTCGACGGCATCTCGGACGCGGACATCGCGGGCCTGAACATCCCGACGGGCATCCCGCTGTCGTACGAACTCGACGGGGACTTCAAGCCGGTCAACCCGGGCGGTACATACCTGGACCCGGAGGCGGCTGCGGCGGCGATCGAGGCGGTCAAGAACCAGGGCAAGAAGAAGTAGGGTTGGTGATCATGCCCCTGACCTGCGCACATGGCGCGAGTCAGGGGCGTTTTCATGGCCTGGGCCCACTGTGGGCCCTCAGCGCCCCGGATCTTGCGGCCGGAGCGCGCGACCGATGGCGTTTCGGGCCCGGTCCCGGCTACTGGGCATGAGGTGCGCGTACACCTTCAGCGTCAGCCCCGGGTCGGAGTGTCCGAGGTACTCGCTGACGGCCTTGATGCTCTCGCCGGCGTCCAGGAGAACGGACGCGTAGAAGTGCCGGAGGGCGTGCATGCCGTGCTCGCGAGCGGCCTCGTGCTCGCGGCTCTTGGCCTTGGGGATGACGCCCACCTTCGCGAGGGCGGGCTTCCAGTGGTCCTCATTCAGCGACGTACGCCAGACGTGCCCGCCGCGCGGCCCGCTGAAGATGAGCCGCTTGGTCACGGGCTGGCCGCTCGCGCGCATCCACGGCAAGGTGACCTCGACCGGTGGGAAGCGCTTGATGTGCTCTTGGAGAGCCTCCGCCACGGGATCGGGAAGAGGCACGTCCCGGAGCTTGCCGCCCTTGGGAGGCGCGAACACGGGCTTGCTCAGGCTCAGCTTGAGTTGCTGCACCACGTGCAGGGTGCCGCTGTCGAAGTCCAGCTCATCGACGCACAGTCCGAGAATCTCACCCTGTCGCAGTCCGCATCCGGCGCCCATGTCGACCATGGTCCGGAAGCGCTCAACCATGGCGTCACGGACGGCGAAAACGCGGTCCGGCTGCCAGGGGACGACACGGCGCGTGCCCATCTCGGGGAGCGTCACCGTGCGCGAGTTGCATGGGTTCCGGCGCAGGTAGCCGTCCTCCACCGCTGCGGAGAGGACAGCGCGGACATTGGAGAAAATCACGCGGGCATACGCGCCGGACATGCCGGAGGCTTCGAGCTGCGTCACGAACTCGCGGATGTGGCTCGGCTGGAACGACCCCAGCGCGCGCGAGCCGATGCGCGGGAAGGCGTGCAGGCTGAGCTGAGACTGCATCGACGCTCGGGTGTTCGGGTCGCCGCTCTGGCTCGCCAACCACCCTTCCGCGAATTCCTGGAAGGATGTCCGGGACGCGTTCGGGTCGATGTAGTCGCCGCGAGCCACGTCCGCAGCCATCTTGGTCAGCCACTGCTCGGCGAGCCGCTTCTGTCCGTCGGCGAACGACTTGCTCTTGCGCTTGCCGTCGGGCGCGAAGTAGCGGGCCCTGTAGCGCATGCCGGTTCCGTACCGGGCTGTTTTGACCTTGCGGGTCTTGCCGTCGGCGTCGGTCTCGTTCTTGAACCAGCGGTCTTGGATGCTGCCTGCCATGTGGGGCGTAGTCCCTTCTGAGCATGGGACGGGGAGGGCCACGGTGCGGCCCTCCCCGGGGAGTTGGGTGGTGCGGGGTGCGGCAGCCTCAGGCCGCGTCTTCGAGGGCGGTGAGTTCGGCCTCCCATGCCTGTACGGCGGCAGGGTTGAAGCGGAGGTAGCGTCCGACGCGGAAGCCGGTTGGGCCGATGCGCTTGCGTCGCCACTGGTAGACGGTCTCGACGCTGGGGAGGCTGAACATGGTGACCAGGTCTTCGGGGGTGAGGTAGCGGTCCGGGAGTCCGCCGCGCAGGATGGCGCGTGGCTCGGTCGGCTCTTCGGTGGCCATGGCTGGTGACTCCTCATGTCTGTGGCGGGATTGGGTGAGGTGTCCTGCGGTGGTGTCTGGTGCCGAGGGTTGAGCGCAGAGGGGCCGGGAGCCTGCGTCTGTCCGAGGTGCGAATTTCTGCGTCACAGCGTCACGTGCGTCATCCAGGCTTCTGACCTGCAGGTTTTGCGTGACGCAGGGCGTTGGGGGTGCGTCACGGGAGACGCAGGCTGTCCGTCACGGTGACGCAGGTGACGCGGCGTGACGCAGAGAAGGGCCTTCTGCGTCACTGCCGTATGCGCAGGTCACTCGACGTTTTCCGGGCCCCCGTGACGCAGGTGACGCAGCGTTCCCTACTTAGGAAAAAAGAGGGGGTGTCTGTGGTGGTGCAGTGCGGCTCCGGGCGTGAAGAAGGAGCCGCTTCGCGGCGCGACCATCGCAGGGCGGCGCCGCCGCCGAACAGCAAGAGGAGCACGCCTGGCCGGTGGTGCTCCTCTTGCTCGTGCGGTCGGGGCGGTGCCGGTCAGAACGCCTGCTGCGCGTGCGGGGGCGCGGCCGGAGAGCGGGTCATCTCGATGTAGCGGCCCTCCCTGGTGCGGCCGGAGTCGATGAGGACTCCTCGGGCGGCCAGGGTCGGCTGGAGACGCTTGAGACGGTCGGAGAGGACTTTGCCGGTGGTCGGCCACCCCTTGGGCAGGGGACGGAAGTCCTCGCCGGTGTAGAGGCGGGTGAGGCAGTGCAGCCACTCCGTGGAGGTCATCCGCTGCTCTGCGCCCGGTTCGATGTCTGCGGCGTGCCGCAGGACGGTCTGCGCCAAGAGGTCACCCTCGATCACGTCGTCGTTGAGGTCGTCCAGACTGGCCCGGTAAGCGGTGAGCGCTCCGAAACCGGTGGCGGCGTCGAGCTGGGCGCACAGGTGCGCGAAGTCCGCCATCCGCAGGTCGGTCGGGGTCTCCGCCTCGACCGCACGGACCTTCACCGTGAGATCCAGGAGAGACCCGAGGACGACGGGCAGAACCTCCGCGTACTCCGCCCACAGTTCCGCCTCGGTGCGCCGGATGCGGGGGCGTTCCAGGCGCAGCGGCAGGAGTCGTTCGGCGAGGTCGGGGCGGATGACGCCGACGTCGATGCCGGTCAGGAGCAGGGGGCGGCGGTAGCGGGCGCGGAACACGTCTCCGTCGGTGAACAGAGCGCGTTTGACGTTCTCGGCGCCGGTGACGATGCAGCACATGGCGTCGGACAGGTCCGGGGTCATGTGGGAGAGATTGTCCAGGGCGGTGACCCATCCGGCGGCCACGGCCGCGATCAGGTTTTCTTCATCCTTCGGTGCGCGGCGCAGGTCGCCGCTCATGCCCTCGACGATCCGCACGAGCATGCGCCCGCCGGTGGACTTGCCGGCGCCCTGCGGCCCGGTGAGGAACGGGGCGGGGACGGGCACGGACGGCCCGAGACAGCCGATGAGCCAGGCGATGGCCAGGCACTCCGTCTCCGCGTTGGCGAAGTTGCACAGCCTCAGCAGGAGATCGATGCCCTTGCCGTCGGTGTCCTTGACCGGCAGGGGCAGCTCCCCGGTGAGCTGAGTGCGCCGCCAGCACACCTCGCGCGGGTCGGGGGTGAGGATGTCCCACCCGGTGGGGTGGATGCGGACGGACTGCCCGTCGGTGCGGCCCAGATCCAGCCAGGTCGCACCGTCGAATCCGGGGGCCACGCGGATGTGGACCGGCTGCACGTCCTCCGACAGCGCGAGCGCTTCGATCAAGTCCAACGCCTCCTTGAGCGCGGTGCCGTTGAACACGCCGTGCCCGTCGCGGAAGAGACCGACCATGAGTTCCTGGCGGTGGCTGCCCGTGGTGCCCTGGGAGCGGATCGGGCGGGCCACGGGGTGGCCGTTCTTCTGCGCGTACACGGTCCCGTCGGCGGTGCGGAAGTACCGGAAGTGCGCCTGTGCGTAGTCGGTGATGACCTCGCGGGCGGGATTCTTGTCGTCGTCGGACATGGTCACAGTCCCAACCTCGTGCGGGCGTTGGTCCATGCGTCGGTGCAGTGCCGGGGCGTTTCGCCCTTGGCCTGCGCGGCGGTGAACAGCCTGCTGATGTGGGTGTCGGTGAGGCAGCCGCACCGGCCGTGCGTGGACAGCACGGCGAGGAACGTCCGGTAGACGGTGGCGTGCACCGCCCCGCGGGCTTCGGTGATGCGCTGTTCTGCCATGGCGATGCCACGGTCCAGGTAGGCGGGCGTGCGATGGCGGCACTCCCCTTGCCTGGCCTGTGCGGGCACCGTGACGATCTGCGGCGCCGGCCGGACGGTGGGAGGTTCCCTCACGGCCAGCGCGCGCACGACGTCCGGCAGTGCCGTCATGGTGCCGGTGCCGGGACCGAGCCACCGCGCGTAGGCCATCGTGGACTTGACGTCCACGCCAGGCCGTACAGCGTTGGCGGACTGCATGACGCCCTGGTAGAGCCAGTGCTCACCCCTGGTGGTGCGCACGATTCGGGTGGCGGGCAGGCTCGCACGGGCCCACGCGATGGCTTCCGCGTTGTCCAGGTCGACGATGGTGAGGCCGGCGCCGCCGGGGTGGTAGGCCACAGCCGCCGCGTCCCGCCACGCCCGCGCCCAAGCAGGCGAGTTGATGACGCTCAGGTCGGTGGTGGCGGCGGCCCAACCGTGGCACGGCGCAGGGCACGTGCAGGGGCCGGAGGTCTTCATGTTCGGCCGGCCGCCGCACGCATTCTGTGCGCACGCCGGACAGTTCCCGAACGGCACCTTGCCCTTGCGCAGCGGCAGCGGAGGCAGTCCGTCGGACGCGAGAGCGAGGGCGGTTTGCAGGTGGCTGCTCATGCGGCGGTCCTCCCTTCCAGGGCGAGGAACTGGGTGGTGATCCACTGGGAGTAGGCGGGGGGTACGGCTTTTCGGGCTTCCTTGTTGGTCATCCAGGTGCAGCCCATGGCGTCGGCGTAGGCGCGTTCGCCCTTGTGCTCGAAGGCGAGCAGGTCTTTGCGGTGCCAGCACGGCGCGACCAGGTCCCCGCCGCCGCCCCACGAGGTCTCGAAAACGCGGTGGCGGCGGACGTTGAGGCCGAACTGGGTGCCGCACAGCAGGTAGTCCGGCCGCAGCAGTCCCGCCCACGCGGTCTCGGGGACGTTCTCGATGACCCACGGCCGTCCGGTCGCCTGCATCACCTCGCGGCCGGGGCCGATCAGGTCCGGGTGGTCGTCGGGGTTGCCGCGCCACTTGGTGACCTTGCAGTAGCGCTCGCACGGCCAGGAGCCGTGGACCAGGTCGAAGGTGTGGCCGTGTGCGGCGACGTAGTCGATGCCGTCGGCCTGGACGAAGGGGAAGGGGTAGTTCGGCATGGGGCGGATGTCGACGCCGACCACGTCGAAGCCGGCGAGGTAGTAGCCCATGGACAGGCCCCCGGCGCCGCAGCACACGTCCAGCAGCCGCAGTCCGTTGGGCCGCCGCAGCGGCAGCACGCGCGCGCTCATGCCGCCACCCCCGGCGCGGTCTGTGCGAGGAAGGCGCGGCCGATCCACTCCGCGTAGGCGGGCGGGATGGCCTCGGTCAGTTCCTCGCGCACGTCGGTCCACGTGATGCCCATCGCTTCCTGAAGCTCCGGGATGGACGGCTTGCCGCCGCCGTTGCCGTACGCGGCGACGTACGGGCCGTCGTAGTACTCGCCGTGCCGCCACCCGCGCACGCGGCCCCGGTGGGCGACGTGCGCCGGCCGGGCGACCGTCCAGCCGCCCAACTCGAAGTTGCGGTGCCGGATGACCCCGAGTCCGAACATCTCGCCGCACAGGGTGAGGTCTTTGCGGATCTTTGCGCGGCCGTTGGGCTGTTCGATGACGTAGGGCAGGCCGGTCTTGTCGAGGAGTTCACGGGTGGGCGCCACGAGGTCCTCGTGGGTGCCGCCCCAGCCCTGGGACCGGTTCGTGCCCACGGTCAGGGCGCACTTGTCCTGGCACGGCGGGGAGGCGTGCACGAACGCGTACCGCTCGATCTCCCCGGAGAGGATCAACGCGGCAAGCCGTTCGAGCGCATCGCCCCGGTACTGCGGGAACGGGTAGTTCGGCCGGTCGGCGATGTCGACGCCGTCCACGTCGAACCCCGCACGGTGGTAGCCCATGCCCGCGCCGCCGGCGCAGGAGAACACGTCCAGCGCGCGCGGCCGTGGGCCGCAGGGTCGCCGGATGTCGGTGGGTTGAGTCATGCTTGGAGACCTCCACAGGTCTGTATCTGGCAGGTGGACAAGGGCGGCCCCGCTTCATTGGCGTGAGTGGGGGGCCGCCCTTGGCGTAGCTAGCCGTGGAAGTGGTTGCGCTTGATGACGGCCTTGCGGATGTGGAAGGTGTTGCCGCCGCTGTGGCCGCCGGCGCTGAAGATCTGCACGGCGACCCAGCCGCCGAAGATGACCGCGGCCAGGATGATCAGCTTGGTGATGAACGCGGTCAGGGCCGCGATGAACGAGGTGAGCAGGACCAGTCCGCCGCACACCGCGGCGAACCCGATCCCTCCCAGAGCGATGTTCACCGCGGTGCGCGAGACGGTCTGTTTGGTGGCGATGGGTTCGGGTTTGGCGGGCTCGATGGCGTAGCCGGTGACGACCCGTCCATCGGGCAGGACGACGGACGCCACGGCCGGAACGGTGCCCGACTGCACGGGCATGAGCGGCGCCGGCTGCGTGGTGGTGATCGGGGTGGGGTGGTGGATTTCGACGGCCGCAGGCCGCTGCGGGATGTCCATCGGGCTCCCTCGAGGTGAGGTACGGGCCCGTGCCGGAGGCGGCGGCGGGCCCGTACGTGCGGGGTGTCAGGGAATGCAGGGCCTGACGCGTCAGGCGGGTGTCAGACGCGTCAGACGGCCTTCGCGCGCACGTATGACCCGTGCGGTGGGCCACTCACTACGTCAGGGGTGTCAGACGCGTCTGACGCGTCAGGCCGGTGTCAGGGCTGTTCAGGCGGCTTGCATCTGGACGATGCGATAGCGGCCGGTCTCGTTGGTTTCGGCGAGGCGGCCGGCCATGACGAACTGGGCGACCTGTCCGGAGACCCAGGAGCGGGAGCGGCCGTGGCGGTCGCAGTGCTCCATGAAGTCGGCCGGACCGACCACGGTGCGGCCCTCGTCCTCGAACTCGTCGAGGATCTCTTCCATCGCCTGCCGGGCTTCTGCGGGGGTGAGCTGGACGCGCGGGGCATCCGGTGCGGCCGGTTCCCCGAAGCGCATGACGCGGGTGACGGGCGGGAGTTCCGCCTCCGGGTCGACGAACTCACCCTCCTCGTCGTCGTAGTCGTCGCCCTCGTCGTGCTGCTCGTACGCGGCGGGGCTGTCCTCGTCCTCGTCGGATGCGGGCATGGCTTCCTCCAGCTCCGGCACAGCGCCGGGCAGTGGGTGACGGGTGCGGCGGGTGAACGCCCGGTCGACCGCGCGGGCCGCGGCCCCCGCCGTGACCGGGTCGATGCCCGCGCGGGTTTCGGCGAAGGTGAGCACGACCCATGCGAGGTAGTCGCTGCCGGAGAGGTAGTCCCGCAGCGGCATGGCCCAGAACGTCTCCGGGACACCGTTGGCGACCAGGTAGGAGTAGCCGGGCTTCTTGTCCTTCCACACGTGCGGCGCCGCCCCGGCGTCCAGCACCTCGTCGTCGAGGGCGAACAGGGCGTCTTTTTCCTTGCCCACTCCGTGGCACCAGGAGGAACCCAGGGAGGAGCGGGTGTCGGTGGAGACCTGGTTGCCGGAGGCGCGCTGCATGGAGACGACCAGCGAGACCCCGGCGGAGCGGGCTTCCTGCGCGATGCCGGTGAACACGTCGTCGTCGGTCTCGCGGATCGTCTTGGCCGCCTCCTCGAACCACGCGACCAGATACGGCATGCCGGGCGAGCCGTCCGCCTGCACCTCCGCGCAGGCGGGCTCCCACTGCTTGTAGCCGTACTTGGCCAGCCACGCCGTCCGTGCCGGAATCACCGCGGGCAGCGCCTCGGCCATTGCCTTGGTGGAGGCCATGTCGAGCGCCGCCCAGTCGATCGCGGGCAGCAGCGGCCCAAGCGTCTGGTCCGCCTTGGCGGGATCGGACGCCCACACGATCACGTCACGGCGGGTGCAGACCTCCGCGAGCGCGGTCAATGCGCCTTCCGACTTGCCGGAGCCGGTCATCCCCATGACCAGGAAGTGCGCCGCGTTGCGGCCCGCCTCCGGGTCACCGGGGAAGTACAGGATGGCTTCGGTCCCGTCCTCGTACTGACCGACCACCACCGGATCGGCGATCGAGCCACCCGGATGCGACGGTCCCGGGCACGGCGTGGTGTTCTTCAACAGATCCCGCGGCACCACCGTGAGCTGCACGCGGGAAGCCGACTCCGGGTCTTCCTGCACCCGGATCGCGGTCTTCGGCACGTCCAGCGCGCCCGCGATCTTGGTGATGTTCTTGGACACGTCCTCCGGGGTCAGCTCACCCCGCGGAAGCTGGAGATCGAACGTGGCCCGGTTCGGCTTCACCTCCGAGGACACCACCTGCGTCTTGGCCAGTCCCACCTTCTCCAGGAAGCCGCCGTCTCCGGCGCCTCCTTCGGGGGTGCGGCGCATGATCTGCCGGATGTTCCACGACAAGGCCAGTGCCGGGGCACCCATGAAGTACAGGTCTCCGAGCGGGCCGGCGCCGGGTCCGGCGATGGAGGCGGCGGTGAACCAACTGGTCGAAGCTGCCACCGTGATCGCGGAATGCAGCCGCCGCTGCGATGTCGTCGAACGGCCCGCCCACCACGTCGCCCCGGTGAGGGCGACGGAGGTGAGGGTCAGGCCGGCGGCGGTCCAGGGGTTGTCTCCCCAGAAGTGGTGGGCGGGCAGGGAGGCCAGGCCCGCCCCGGCGCCGGCCAGCCACGGCGGCAGGTGCGGCTTGGCGCGGTGCAGCAGGTAGTCGAGGATGCCGCCGCCATCCCCGCGGGAGGCCACCCGCAACTGCTCTTCGTACTGCTGCTCAGGGGTGAGCTGGGACATGAACCTGACCTCCTTCTCGGTCTACTGGTTGAAGTCGAAGCGGCGGCCCGTCGGCCGCTGCCTGGAGCGCATCGGGGCAAGCTCCGGGTCGTACTCGCGCTGGAACGCCGCGTAGGTGGCGGCCAGGTTCTTGGCCGTGTCGCGGGCGTCGTCCGCGGCCTTCTTGAGCTTGCGCGACACGCGGCGTGCCCTCATCCGCGAGCCGAGCGCCCGCCCCTCGGGGTCGGGCACCTCCTTGAGCACCGCGTTGAGGACTTCCGCGGCGTTGGCCAGCTCGAACGACATCTGCAGGAAGACGCCGCGGCCGTTCTCGCAGTAGTTGCGGATGTCGGCGTTGGAGAAGAACTCCGGGTCCGCCAGCGGGCTGTGTCCGCCGTGGCGGGCGCCGTTGCCCCGACCGGCAGAACGGCCGCGGCCGTTGTTCCGGCCGTCGCCCTGGCCGCCGTCGTTGATGTGGAAGTGGTACTCGCGGGTGCGCGTCCGGTTCGTGGTCCGGTTGCGGCCCCCGCCGTTCGGCGGCTGGAAGCCGTTCGCACCAGGGGCTCCCTGACCGTTGGGGCCGTAGCCGCCCTGCCCGTTGGGTCCGGGGGTGTTGCCGTTGCGCGGGGGCGGGGTGAAGAACGACGACATCAGCGGATCTCCTCAGCAGGGTTCGGGGTGCGGCGGGCGTAAAGCCACGCCGACTGAGCGGTGAGCGTGAGCAGCAGCCACAGCCAGCCCAGCGGACCGGCGACCGGGCTGAACGCGACGGCGAGCGCGGCCCACGCGGCGACCGTGGTGGCGGCCAGGGCCAGGCCGGCGCGCCACTTGAGGACCGAACGGCGCGCGGTGGGGCGGAACTTGGTCACCCACGCCAGCCAGCCCAGTGGGAGGACGGCAGCTCCGGCCAGCACCAGGCCGACCCACGCGGCTGCCAGGTGGACGATGCCGCAGGCGAGGAACAGCGCCATGGCGGCGGCGGTGGGGGCCCACGCGCGGCGGTGCTCCCACACCCACACGCCCACCGCGGCGGCGGCCCGCGCGGTGAGCGAGGGGCGGTCCGGCACGACCACGATGACCGGAGCAGAGGAGCGGCGGCCCGTGCGGCGCTGGCGCGGGATACGGACGGTGGTGGCCCCGGCGGGCACCTTCTGGGTGCGCACGCGAGAGGTACGGGTACGGCTGGTCACAGCGAAACTCCCAGGACAGTAGGGGTGTTCAGGCGGCGCGCTGTTCGTCGTCGGGGTAGGCGCAGGGCACGCACATGCCCAGCGAGGTGGGGATGACGTAGCCGGCATCGAGCCCGCATTGCGGGCAGGTGCGGCGGGCGAGCATCGCCAGCGCGAGTGCGCCCCACTTGCGCGAGGTCATCGGGCGGACCGGCTTGGCCAGGTCCTCGCGGTAGAGGTAGGCGACCAGCGGGCCGCGCCGGTAGCGCGGGCGCAGGACCTGCCCGGCGATCGGCTGCCCACCCGGGCGTAATCCCCGGGCACGCAGTTGCCGGCGGGTGGCGTAGCCCTCCGGTGCGCAGCGCCATGGAAAGGTCGGTATGCCGTGACGGGCCCCGGTCGGGTCGAAGCACTTCGCGAACGCGAGCGACATCGAAGACTCCCCCGTCTCAACCGGCGATCGCGGCGGGCAGGTCGGCCAGGTACGGCTCACGGGCCTTGACCCGGCCGCGCGCCGTGCGGGCCGTCGACTCCGACGCCCCGAGCCCGATCTCTGCCATCGCCTGTGTCATGCGGGCGGTGCTCGGCTGGGTGAAGTCGGTCCCGTACAGCGCGCGGACCAACTGATCGACCCGGTTCGGGTAGACCACCGGCGCGCACAGATCGACGGCCGTCGACGGTTCGGCGGCAGGCGCCGGATCCTGGGTGACGGGCGTCGAAGCCTCGTTGACGCGCTGCGCCAGCGCGGGGAGCTCCGGCAGCGCTTCGGCCTCACGGGGGCTCTCCGCGGGTGGGGCGGCCAGCGGGCGATCGACGCTCACCTTGACGGGCGTCGACGGTGCTTCGACGCCCGGCGGCGGGGGGTTGACGCCCGTCGAAGCTCGGCGGGCGAGGTAGGCGTGCACCTGCCGCATCAGCGCCCCGAACGCCAGCAGCGCGGCCACCGGAGGAACCGCGGCCACCACGTAGTTGAGGGCGTTGGCGTCCTGGCCGACGCCGGCCACGTTCAGCGCGATGGAGGCGCCGTCGCCTGCGGTGACCAGGCCGATTGCCCACCAGTCGACCCGGTGGGCGAGCGAGGCACGCAGGATCAGCAGCTCACCGATCACGATGAACAGATCCACCGTGGCCGGCCAGGCCCACGAGCGGGCGACCGCTTCGGCCATGCCGTGCCGGGCGGCCACCTCCTGCAGGTGTTCGTAGGAGAGCCAGAACGCCACCGCGGTCAGCAGCACCGTGAGCACCGCCGCGAGCGCGGTAATGGCACGGTCCACATTGACGGGCGTCGACGGCACTTCGACGGGCGTCGACCGGGCGTCGACGCGGGCCGGGGCGCTCATGCCGCACCCCCGACCAACGCCGGGGCGACCACGTCCGCGAAGCCGGTCAGATGGACCTGTGCGCCCGCGTGGTCGACGACCGTCGACAGCACGCGCGTACGGCCGTCGCTCTGCTCGTGGTAGGTCACCGCGTCCGGGGCGGCCCCCAGCGCCTCCCGCCACGCCTCGAAGCCGGGCAGGTCGTCATGGAACGTCAGCTCCAGCCGCCCCGGATAGATGGGCGACACCCGCACCTCCGGCGCCGACAGGTGCCCGAAGTCCGCGGCCAGCAGGCGCAGCGCCCGCAGCGGCACGGCCAGATCGTCCAGCGTCAGCACGTCACTCATGCGGCCACCGCCGTAGGCACGGAGTGACGCTGCACCGACCGGCGCGCCGACGTCCGGCGCGGCCGGCGAGCAGCGGCCCGCGCGTTCTTCTGCGGGCTCGTGCGCAGCAGCGACTCCGCGAATGCCGCGGCCTCCGGGTCCGACTCCCGCAGCTCCGCGAGCACTTCGCGGGCCACGTCCAGCCGCGCCGCCCGCTCGCTCTCCGACTCGCGGCCGGTGCCAGCGAACAGCTCCAGATCGATACCGAACGCCAGCTCCGCGAACTCGGTTGGCGTAACAGCTACATGACCAGCAACGATGCACTTCATGGGTCGTGACTCCTTCATCGTGGG
Organism: Streptomyces pseudoechinosporeus; assembly: GCF_054783935.1. Taxonomy (NCBI): domain Bacteria; kingdom Bacillati; phylum Actinomycetota; class Actinomycetes; order Kitasatosporales; family Streptomycetaceae; genus Streptomyces; species Streptomyces pseudoechinosporeus. The sequence goes on along the minus strand of NZ_BAAGPS010000050.1, from coordinate 179,461 downwards.
AACGGCCCGAACAGCGGCCCCGGTGTTCGAGCACCGGGGCCGCGCGCCGTTGAAGTCGGTAGATCCGGCTCCCCTCAGCGCCGCTCGTACGAGACGAGCAGCGGAGGCAACCGGCCGCAGCCATCCGGGCTGCGGAAAGGTCGAATCGCGCTGTACCGCACGCGGGGACAGAACCCGCGCACGCCGCCCTCTTGATCGCAGAGGTGGGGCGATCCCTCAGCACGCTGTTCAGTTCTCAAGGCACTGTCGCTTCCGGTGAGCGCGGTAACCCCTGGTCAAAGGGGCTCCCGTCTTCACGGGACACACCGGGCGTGGTTGGAGCAGCCCAAAGAAGGCCCTCCCGACCACGAGAGGACTCATTTTCTTGGGCCACCCAAGTGGTAGGTACCAAGCTACTCACACAAACGGGGATGTCAATCCTTGGTAGCTACCAAGTAGGATCGGTGCTGATGAAGGGAGCCCCATGGGTGCCGAGCGCCAACAGACGCCACAGGGCGGGGACGTACCTCGCCACGTCCAGCTAGCCGAGACTCTCCGTGCCGAGATCCTCGAAGGGCGACTCTCGCCGGGCGAACGGTTGCCGGCGGAGCGAGAGCTAGCGGAGCGATTTGACGCCTCGCGCACAACCGTGCGCCTGGCTCTGTCGGCCTTGAAGTCGCAAGGACTCATTGGCTCCGGACACGGCAAGGGCACGTTCGTCCAGAAGCGCCGCCCGATCAGAGTGCTCGCCTCCTACCAGGACAACCGAGCACGCCGCCGCGAAACGACATCCGCCACTTTCAACGCCGAGATTGCCCGGCAAGGGCAGATCGGCCGACAAGACATTCGGGAAGTGGGTCCAGTCCCAGCGAACGCTGAAACAGCGCGGTGGCTTGGAGTCTCAGAAGGGACAGAACTGTTGGCCCGACGCCGGGTGATGCTCGTAGACGAGGAGCCGTACCAGCTCGGAGACAGCTACTACCTCTACGAGACGGTACGAGACACGCCGATCGCTCAGGCTGCACCTGTTGAGGAAGGCGTCCTCAGCGTCTTGGAACGCGCCCATGGCAAGCCGGTGGACTACTTTGTAGATGAGCTGAGCTTCCGCATGCCGACGCCGGAGGAAGCAGCCACGCTCGCGCTGGCTCCGGGCGTCTGTGTGGTCCGCGCCGTGCGCATCGCCTACGACCCCAACGGCACTCCGATGGAGGCGTTCGATCAGCTACTGGCCGGAGACAAGCATGTACTCGTCTATCAGGTCTCCAGCGAATGAGCCCGCCCATGGTCGTCCAGCCGGTCACCCTCAGCGGACCGCGTATTGACCTCGTTCCCCTGACGCTGACCCATACTGAAGACCTGCTCGCAGCAGCTAGTCATGACCAGGTGTGGACCTACCTGGACGAGCCCACGCCTGCAACGCGAGAAGGTATCCGGGCCCTCATCCTCGAAGCCCTCGATGAGCAGGCTGCCGGTCAGCGACTTCCCTTTGCCATCGTTCTCCGCGAGATCGGGCGGGCGATCGGCAGTATGAGTTACATCGACATCCAACCGCGTCATCGCGCCCTAGAACTGGGATGGGCCTGGTTGGCCCCCGAGTACTGGCAGACAGGCATTGGGCGAGAGGCGTCCTATCTGCTCATCCGCCATGCCTTCGAGAGGCTTGATGCCGTCCGCGTCGCCCTCAAGACAGACGCTCGCAACGCTCGCTCGCAGAAGGCCATCGCTGGCCTCGGTGCGGTTCGCGAGGGAGTGTTCCGAAGGCATCGCATCCTCCGTGATGGACACCAACGTGACTCCGTCTTCTACAGCCTTATTCGGGAGGACTGGAACGCGGTCCGTGATGGACTCGCTGCACAGGTAGGGATGGACTGACGCTCTTGAGGACCGTTCCTGTCCGAGCGCGGTAAAACTTTCCCTACTTCATCAAGGCACCCGGCTGCGCTCCGCTCCGCCTGGCGCGCTTCCCGGCTCTGGCTGCGCCCGCGCTCCTGCCTTCGGCCCGCTCGGCGCTGCCGCTGCCGACGCGCGCCCACAACTGGATAGGCCCGGAGGGCATGAGACGACGAGAACCAAGCCCGCGGCTTCAGACCGATGCCTCCGGCGGGGCGCTCAGACTCCGGGATGGACGGGGCACCGTTCGCGAGTGCCGGCCGGAGCGTGGCGAGTGTCGTGGAGCTCCCATCCCGACCACCTTCGACCCAGGCAGAGCCGAGCAGTCGCGGCCCAGGGCGTCAAGGTCGTTCGTACAGTGGCGCGCTCTACCTTGACGCCCTGAACCACGACCGCTCCACGGAGTGTGGGCCGAAGGAGGACGGGATGGGAGCCGGGGTGAGTGGTGGGCTGGGGGTGGATGCGTCCGTGCGGCAACAACCTCGCTGCCAGCGACCCCGGTTGTCAGCAGTGAGGGCTACTCTTATAAATCTGGCCCCTCACTTGAGGGCGACTTCTTATAAGCGTGCAGGAGGCGTACGTGTCCCAGGTCTTCCCGTTCAGGCACGACGAGCAGGGCAACCACGACGAGCAGTTGGCTGAACTGGGGCTGAGGGCCGAGTACTTCGACCGGACCGTTCGTCTCGGAGAGGACGCCCGAGAGGGGTCGACCCAGGATGACGCCAACAACGCGCCGGGGACGCTCGACTACCTCGCTCGCGTGAGGACGCTGCGCGAGACCTTGCGGACGGAGGAGGGATGGCTTCGATACGACCCGAAGCAGTCGCCTCTCGCCGTGAACGCTGAGAAGACGGTCGCAGTCGGTGTCTTGCTGGGCGACGCACGGACTGGGCTCCCCGGCAACCCGCAGCCTCGCAGCCACCGGCCGGCAGGGGTTGCTAAGGAAGCACTCGTCGCCCGGAACCAGGAGCTTGCACTGTTCCCCCTCCCGCCGGAGCCCCCGAGGCGAGGCGAGGCACAGCTCAGCGATGACGAGTACGCGAACCTGTCCACGTGGTATCTCCTCACCTTCCGCTACGAGGCGCGTGAGCGTGGCATCGTGGAGGTCCGAAGCGAACTCTCCCTGCCGAGTAGCATCGGGCCGCGCGGCAAGATCGACGACTGGAAGCAGAGGATCCTCCTCCCCACCATCCGATTCACAAAGGTGTTCGACTACGCTGACGCTGCCACTGACTTCGACGTGCCGGTCGAAGAGCGGTGAGATAGGACAAACGGCCAATTTCAAGGACGGCGAGGGCAACGTGATTTCTTCCTCGCGCATCGCGCTCGCCCGAAAGAGGAGAGGGCTCACGCTCGCGGAGCTAGGCGACCTGGCAGATGTAAGCGTCCAAAGCCTTTCGAATTATGAGCGTGGGCGGACGGAGCCGACAAGCGAAACCCTTTCTCGCTTGTCCTCCGCACTAAGGTTCCCTGAGTCCTTTTTCTACGCATCAGAGATCGATCTCATTGAGCCTGATAACGTCTCCTTCCGGGCGCGAAGTAAACTTACTGCCGGGCCGAGAGACGGGGCGCTCGCTGCGAGCCGTCTTGCGCTGGAACTGAATGATTGGATAGAGCGACGCTATAAGTTGCCGGAGAATAAGCTGCCCAGCCTGGGGCAGTTCGATCCGGAAACGGCTGCAGAGGTATTGCGCGCTCGTTGGGGGCTGGATAGCTCTCCTATTTCCAACATGGTCCATCTGCTTGAGGCTCACGGCGTTCGAGTGTTTTCATTGCCACCTGAGTACAAGGACGTAGATGCTTTTTCTATGTGGCGAGATGGGACTCCTTTTGTCTTCCTTAACACTCTCAAGACGCCGGAGCGAGGGCGGTTCGACGCTGCTCACGAGCTTGCCCATCTGGTCTTGCATGGGGAAGAGAACTCCCTAGTCGGGCCTCAGGCCGAGCGGGATGCGAACGCGTTTGCCAGCGCTTTCCTAATGCCTAAGGCAAGCATTATGGCGAGGATGCAGAAAACGCCAATGGTCTCGCAGATCGTGAAAGCGAAAAGTGTCTGGATGGTCTCCGCCATGGCGTTGACCTATAGATTGCACGAACTTGATATGCTTTCGGATTGGCACTATAGGCGAGCTTGCGTCGATCTGGGAAAGCGCGGGTTTCGCACTGGTGAGCCCAACGGGCTCCCGGCGCGGGAAAAGTCGCAACTTCTCGAAAAAGTCTTCAAGATGACGCAGGCCAAGAATTCGAGCCTACGTGATATAGCGCAAGAGTTGCACGTGAGTTCTGAAGAGCTGAGCAGCTGGGTATTTGGCTTGGTCTTCACTGTTCGAAGTGGAGAAAAGAGCGGGAATGGGATTCGCGAAATCGAAAGGCCCCGCCTGTCTCTAGTTCGTTGACATGTGATGCTTCCTTCTAGTGAAGAATTGGCGGTTGATTTTCGTGCGGAATCAGCTCCTTGCGGTACAGCAGCGCAGTACCGCAACCCCAGCAACCGCCCCCGTCCGTCACCGTCCTTCCGGGGCCTCGTAGCGACCGAAATGACCGCCGCTGACCGATCCGGCTAGAGCTACGGATCAGAAGGTGTCCGTCTCGCTGCCGTGCCTGATCAGCCAGGAACTAGCGGGGCACCACGGACACTGAAGGACAGGACGCATGGGAACGGCCCCGACCGATTCACCTGGTCGGGGCCGTTCGTCTGCGGTGGGTGTGGGACCTGAACTCATGGTCACGTCGCCGCGACGACGGTATTTCTAGCCTTGCGCGAGAGCGAAGCTAGAACCGTCCGCGGATCTGCTTACCCGTGTCGCTCTCCGGGCGGTTCAGCGCGTCGTAGACCTTGTGGCCGGAGTCGCGGGCGCCGCCGGCCCAGGAGACGGTCCCCCCGTCGGTTACCTTGGCCGCGACGCCACCCCAGTACTTCGCCTCGCGCTCCCACTCGATACCTTCCAACATGCGCTCCAGGGTGACGCCCTCGGGCATGGGGTCAGCACTCCAGGACATGGTGCGGTTCATGGTCGCGCCGAGGCCGGCTACGACGGCGGGGGCAGTGACGGCAGTCTTGGCATGAAAGAGCGCGGCGTTCTCCTGGAGGAACGCGCCGACCGTCTCCATGACCTCGCGCTGGACGACAGCCTTGTCGGGACGATCGCCGTTCTCATTGGCGGGGATGTCCTCGTACTCAATGCCGGTCGACGCGGCGTGGATACCAGCTTTACCGAGCATGGCCGTGGCGACGAGGGTCCGCAGGACCGACATCGTCATCCACTCCACGGCCTTATCCGACACCTGGCGCTTGCCGGTGAGGATCAGGCTGGACAGGGGAAGCGCAGCTTCACCGCTCGGCACCTTCAGCGACTCCATCAGCTTGCGGGTCACGGTGGTGCCGAAGTCGCGGCCGTCCATGGACATGGCCAAGGACTTGTCGACCGGAACACCCTTGAGGTTGCGGTCGTGGAAGATCTGGCGGGCGGCCATGACGCCGATGCCGTGGAAGATCTCGAACGACAGCGGGATCGCGCCGAAGTCGAAGTCCTCCACGTCGTAGGCACTCGGGTTGTTCTTGATTCGGTGCCAGGCGGTGACCTGAGTCTCGCTGTCGAGAGCGTAGAGGCCGTCCTTGATCGGCAGGGCCGACGAGCCGTCCTCAGAGATGACCAGCGGCCGCGGCGACCACAGGGTGATCTGTGGCAGTGACCAAGCGTCGTCGTAGTCCCCTCTCAGGCCGGCCGCAATGTAGTCGGCGTACTCACCGACGTTCTTGGCCTTCTTGCTGCCGGCAGTGCCGAGGAGCCGCTGAATCTCAGCGCGCGTGCGGGCGTACTCGCTGATCGGCCGTCCGGCCTTCTGGGCGCGCTTGGTGGCGTCCTCAACCTCTTGAGGGTCGTTGACGATGGCCAGCAGGTTCTCACAGTCGATGACGCCGTTCGCCATGACCCCCTTGCGGATCTCCCGGAGATTGACGGGCAGGCCGGTGGTCACCGGCTTCAAAGGCGTGGGCATGCTCAGAATCCCCCCTGTAAGGACGGCACTTGACGCGTCGCCACTTCGCGGAACGCTAGCGGACGCGACGCCAGCGGGTCAACTGAGGTGGTCAGAGCGCTCAAAAATTTGCACCTCAGTTGATGAATCCCAACTGCGGAGGAGTCAAAGGGCCATATCTGTGAAGCCGCGGTTGGATTCTTTCGATCTCCCTAGCGTCCGCGGCAGCAAGGGAGGCTTCCGCGGGAGTGAGCGGTGACCGGACCAGGCACGGCGATCGGGCTTGTGGGCTTTGCTCGCACGGCTGAGCCGTACGAAATCTGACGGCTTCGAGGTGCCCGCTGGGCCGTCTCTGGGCCGTCCGAAGGCAACCTGCGACAGCCACGGATGACCAATGACGATCGTCTCTCGGAGCACCTGAACTGTTCGGACCTGCGAACAGGCTGGTGCCCGACTTTGGCTGCAAGACCCAGTGCGAAAAGGAGTGACGCTACGCCAGCGCTCTTTGGGCGCACACCACCGCCGAACACAGGTCGCGCCAAGTGAGTGTCTAACTGCATGACAACGCAGTCGGACGGTGACGGACGCTCACGGACACCGAAGGACGATCGCAGCAGCTCAGAGCGGGTCGGGCCCGAGGTCGAGCACTCCCCCAAGTTGCTTCGGGACGAAGAGGTCGCGGTCTCAGTCGTGGTCTCAATCACCGCTCGTTCCGGGGTGGTCCGCTGGTTTCCGGCGAAGTCCGGAAGGCCCTCTGACCAGCCATGCGAGCCGTTCCGGGGACGCCCATGGACACCCCCGGATCAAGATCGGACAACTCGTAATGTGTCGGTCTCGGACTGCGAACCGGGGCCCGCCCCACAATTGCTGAACCACAATGCCAGTCATGAGTGACTTGGAGATCGCACTGATCGCAGCGGGGTCGGCACTTGCAGGCAGCATCGTCACCGGTTGGTTCACGCGGAGCGCTGGCCACAGACAGGCTGATGCTGCAAGGCACGCCGGCAACCGCCAGGCCGACGCGTTGCTTCACACCGTCCAGGCCACGCTTGACGAGCAAAGACGTTCCCAAGCCGAGGACAGGAGGCGGCAGGCGTACGTTGAACTGCTCCTAGCTGCGGAGAAGATAGGCTTGTTGGGGCAGCGCGGGGGCGAGGAACGTGCGGCCCTGGTTCGGGCCTCCACTCTCGTGAGCCTTGAAGGACCTGGTGCCGTGGCATTTGCTGGATTCCAGCTTGCCGCGTGTGCCAACGAGTTCCCGTTCGAGTCGCCGGCTTCCGAGGAACTGAATCAACGCTTCATTGCGGTTCGAGCGGCCTTCGAGGACGCTGCAAGGACGTCGCTGAACAGCCACTCCTGACCTCGGCTGATGGCGCTGCTCCTTTTCGTTACTGAGGGCCAGGAGCGACACCGCCTCGGGCCCTCTCTGGGCCCTCCGAGGGCGACCGACGACGACAGACAACGACCAACAATGACCGCCCGACCGCAGGTCAGTTGAGGTGCGCATGCGGCTGACCAGTGGTGAAGAACAGGCCCGCCAGACCCAGGGCAAGAAGAAGTAGGTTTGGTGATCATGCCTCCCACCTGCGCATACGGCGCGGGTGGGAGGCATTTTCGTGCTCTGGAACCTCCCTGGAACCTCAGCCCAAGTGATCTTGGGGCCTGAGTGCCCTGCCGAGAGCCTTCCGGGCCCGGTCACGGCTGCTCGGCATGAGGTGCGCGTACACCTTCAGAGTCAGGCCCGGGTCCGAGTGCCCGAGGTACTCGGCAAGAGCCTTGGTGCTCTCCCCGGCATCCAGGAGCACGGACGTGCCCATCTTGGTCACACTCGAAGAACCCGTGCGGCCCTCGTAACGTCACGCTCCGCACCAGCCCCGCTCAGTCACCGACGAAATCGTTACCGATCAACCGGGTAACTGGCCGTGACCTCGAGACGGTTCAGGCAGATAAGTGAGTGATGCAGTCTCTGATCAGACGCCGAACCAACATTGGAGTGGCCGACCACATGATGAAGAAGCAGGTGAGGGCCGGAGCCCGTTGGCTGACCGGGGCCGTGACGGTGTCCCTGGCAACCTGGTTGTCGGCCGAGGTCGCATGCGCCGCCGGGCCCGGCAATACGACGTACTACGGGCCCCAGATTACGTACAGCCCCCAGGTCCAGGTGGTCGATGCCAGTCAGCTCAACGACCCGATGGAGGATGTGCTTGAGAATGCGGTCCTGGTGATCGGTGACGGCTCCCCCACGGGCGGTGTTGCGCCTGAGGCTCCCGCGCCCGCCGAGGCTCCCGCGCCCGCCGAGGCTCCGGAGCCCGCCGAGGCTCCGGAGCCCGCTCCGGCCCCTGGCTCCGCCCAGCCGCCGGCTCCCTGAGTGGCGGCCTCGTACGCCGCGAGCAGCCCGTCGACCACCTCCCGGTCGGCGGGCTGCAACGGTGCGCGGACCGGGCCGGCGGGGAGGCCGAGTGTGCGACATCCCGTGAGTTCTCCTGAGCCTTGCTGGGTCCCCAACGCCGTGGCCAGGGACTTCTCCCAGCTCCCGGTGCATCTTCGCGGTCTGACGTAACTTCGGGATTCATGCGCTCGCGCGCGACAGCCGCCGTACCGCGCTGGGCGCCATCGCGCTCTTCGGTAGCCGCGGCGGACAAGCAGCTGAAACACCCGGGTGTTTCAGCCTGCCGTGCACCTGCTCAGCGGTGGGCGAAGAGACCACCCTCGTCCGCGCGGGGTGGTCTCTTCTGCTCTCCCGACTCGGGGCTAGCGTCCGCAGCCCGGAACCTACTAAGCGCTCTCATACCGCCCTCTGAGTGGTGCTCGTCTTTGTGGCCAGCAGCGACTTCATGGGAGTTTCCTTCCAGCTGGGAGCTGTGAACCTCTGGGATTCGCTGGGTTCAACCATGCCGTCGCCCGCTTGCCGGAACCATGGAGTGCTTTACCGCATCGAGGGTGCAGGTGGCTGCACCCCGAGAGGGCCGTTCTCCCCCTCTCCTCCATGCTGCGCCCGTACGACACCGCTCATACGACGGGGCTCGTACGACGACTCGAGCCCCGAGCCGTCGTACGAGCCCCGAACAAGCCCTACGAACTCAACCGCACTGGCAAGGACTCCCCGACTGGCAGCCGCACTTGCACCCCGCGCCGCAGCCACAGGCGGCGACAAGCGGGAGGCTGATGATCTCGGCGGGCTGCTCGGTCTCGCGCTCCCGGGTCGGGTCAGGGGTGGTGGGGGATTCGGCCATGGTCCCTCCTCGAAGGCTGGTGCCTGCGCCCATTGCAGGCCCCCACCGTCCGGCGCATCAACGGCGCACCGAGGCTCCCACGCACCGACCACCAACCCGCACGCCCGTGCAGCGACCCGTACGCCCCCGCAACAGACCCGTACGCCCTTGCAGCGGAGCGCTTACGCCCCCTCAACCCCCGTAACCGGCTGGATGTCCGGCTGAATCTCGTCCGCGTGCTCCCCCGTCACCAGGTACACCACCCGGTTCGCCACCGACACCGCATGGTCCGCGAAGCGCTCGTAGTAGCGGCCCAGCAGCGTGACGTCGACGGCCGTCTCGATGCCGTGCTTCCAGCGGTCGTCCATGAGGTGCTGGAAGAGAGCGCGGTGCAACGTGTCCATCGCGTCGTCGTCCTGCTCCAGCTGGAGCGCGAGGTCGACGTCCTTCGTGACGATGACCTCCGCCGCCTTCGCCATCAGGCGCTGCGCGAGCTGGCCCATCTCCAGGATCGTGGCGTGCAGGTCCTGCGGAACCGCACGCTCCGGGAAGCGGAGGCGGGCGAGCTTCGCGACATGCTGGGCCAGGTCGCCCGAGCGCTCGAGGTCCGCGCTCATCCGCAGCGACGTGACCACGATCCGCAGGTCCGTCGCCACCGGCTGCTGCCGCGCCAGCAGGGCTATCGCCCGCGCCTCGAGCTCGTGCTGGAGATCGTCGACCTTCTGGTCGCCCGCGATCACGCTCTCCGCCAGCTTCAGATCGGAGTCGAGGATCGCCGTCGTGGCGCGCCCGATCGCCGACCCGACGAGCCGGGCCATCTCGACCAGGCCCTCGCCGATCGAGTCAAGTTCCTCGTGGTACGCGTCGCGCATCAGGATGTCCCTCTCTTACGTCAGCTTCCGGAACCCGTACACGGATCCTCGTACATGGTTTCCCATGCGGGATTCCCGCAGGATTCCGAGGGGCTCGCGTACCCCACGCTCCCACGGTCCGGCGTGAACGCGTCCGTTTCCGCCACCTCAAATGAACCATCCCCATCACCCAGGTGAACTATGGGCGACATCGCACCTCACTGTCGGTATGCGTTCCTCCGAAGCCGCTCGGAGCAAGTGAACCGACACGGTCTCCACGGTGAACTCTGGGCGACGAGTGTTCGAGCTGACACTCTGGACGCTGTAAGGGGGCCGTACGTCATGCCTAACCTGGAGCCATGGACGTGAACGCGGCGGTCGCCGCAGCGGCAGCGATCGCCGGTGTGCTCACCGGCGTCATCGCCATGCTGGCGTTCCGCTGGAGCGAGCGCGAGCAGAAGCGGCCGACGCGCACGTCGCTGCACACGGACCCGGTGCTTCCGCCGGGCGTCGACACGGTCCTGTCCGTGCTCCGCTCCTCCGCCGTCGTGCTCGACGAGGCCGACGCCGTGGTCAAGGCCAGCTCCGCCGCGTACGCCCTCGGTCTCGTACGCGGCGGGAAACTCGCCGTCGAGCCCATGCTGCAGATGGCCCGCGACACCCGGCGCGACGGCGAGATACGGCAGGTCGAGCTGGACCTGCCCCGCCGCGGCACCGGCCGTGGCGAAGCCCTCGCCGTGTCCGCCCGCGTCGCCCCGCTGGGCTCCCGCCTCGTACTCCTCCTCGTCGAGGACCTCACCGAGGCCCGCCGCATCGAGGCCGTACGACGCGACTTCGTCGCCAACGTCAGCCACGAACTCAAGACCCCCGTCGGCGCGCTCAGCCTCCTCTCCGAGGCGGTCATGGGCGCCTCCGACGACCCGGAAGCCGTCGAGCGCTTCGCCGGACGCATGCAGATAGAAGCCACCCGCCTCACCAACCTCGTCCAGGAACTCATCGACCTCTCCCGGGTCCAGAACGACGACCCCCTGGAGGACGCCGAGCCCGTACGCGTGGACGAACTCGTCGCCGAGGCCATCGACCGCTGCCGCCACCAGGCCGGCACAAAGCAGATCACCATGGCCGCCAATGTGGGGGGCGGGCCCGTAGGGACCTCGGAGGAGGGTGGTGGTGGGCGACGGGCGGGCGGAACCGCCGACCTGCAGATCTGGGGCAACCGCGGCCAGCTGGCCGCCGCCCTCGGCAACCTCGTCGAGAACGCCGTGAACTACTCGCCCGCCCGTACGCGCGTGGGAATCGCCGCGCGCCGGGTCCCCGCACCCGGCGGAGACCACATCGAGGTCGCCGTCACCGACCAGGGCATCGGCATCTCCGAGAAGGACCGGGAGCGCATCTTCGAGCGCTTCTACCGCGTCGACCCGGCCCGCTCCCGCCACACCGGGGGTACGGGCCTGGGCCTGGCGATCGTCAAGCACGTGGCCGCCTCGCACGGCGGGGAGGTCACGGTGTGGAGCTCCGAGGGTCAGGGCTCCACCTTCACCCTCCGGCTGCCGGAGGCGGGCGTGGCCCGCGACCGCGCGACCGACCACATGTCCGGACTCGCCGACGACGTCGACGCCGGGCCGCCCGACGGAACGACCACCGTCACAACCCCCCCAACATCCCCGTACGAATCGCTTTCTGCCCCGGAGGTCCTTCCGTGACCCGAGTGCTCGTCGTCGAGGACGAGGAGTCCTTCAGCGACGCCCTGTCCTACATGCTCCGCAAGGAGGGCTTCGAGGTCGCCATCGCGGCCACCGGGCCCGATGGCCTCGACGAGTTCGAGCGCAACGGCGCCGATCTCGTCCTGCTCGATCTGATGCTGCCCGGACTGCCCGGCACCGAAGTGTGCCGCCAGCTGCGCAGCCGCTCGAACGTCCCGGTGATCATGGTCACCGCCAAGGACAGCGAGATCGACAAGGTCGTCGGCCTGGAAATAGGAGCCGACGACTATGTGACCAAGCCCTTCTCGTCGCGCGAGCTGGTCGCCCGCATCCGCGCCGTACTGCGCCGCCGCGGCGAGCCCGAGGAGGTCACCCCCGCCGCACTGGAAGCCGGCCCGGTCCGCATGGACGTCGACCGTCACGTGGTCACCGTCTCCGGCTCCAAGGTCGACCTCCCCCTCAAGGAGTTCGACCTCCTGGAGATGCTGCTGCGCAACGCGGGCCGCGTGCTGACCCGTATGCAGCTCATCGACCGCGTCTGGGGCGCCGACTACGTGGGCGACACCAAGACCCTCGACGTCCACGTCAAGCGCCTCCGCGCCAAGATCGAGCCGGACCCGGGCGCGCCGCGCTACCTGGTGACGGTCAGAGGTCTCGGCTACAAGTTCGAGCCGTAAACCGAACCTCGCGCACGCTGAGCACGACGAAGGGCGGGACTCCTGGCAAGCGCCGGGGGTCCCGCCCTTCGTACGTACGAGAAGAGGTCCGCGTACGTACGAGACTTCCGTGGCCGTACGCCGCTCAGTCCTCCCCGACCGCGTCCTCGCCGCCCTGGGGAGCCGTGGGCGTCGCGCTCTGCGAGGCCGCGTCCGTGGCCCCCTGCCCGGCCCCGTCCGCGTCGTCCTCACCGGACTCCGGCTCGGTCGGCGTGGCCGAGGGGGACTGGGTGGGGCTCGGGCTTCCGGACCCCTCGGAACCCGGTGCCTGGGGAGTCGCGGACGGGCCCCACTCGGCGTAGAAGCCGTCGGCCGGGACGACGAACGCCCGCAGCTTGACCTGACCCGTCTCGCTGAAGGTGAAGGTGACCAGCTGCGCGTTACCGTTCTTCAAGGTCTCGCGGCTGCCGGTCACTACGGCGGAGGCATTGCCCTTGCCGCCGAGGATCACCGAGCCATCGGCCGGGACCGTGATCGGGCCGGAACCCTCGGCGGGCCTGAGCGTGACGGGGTCCTTGACGCCCTCCACGCGGATCGACTCCAGCGTCTCGTCGCTCCTGCCGTTGTTGAACAGGGTCGCGGAGATCGCGGCCGGGCCCGTCGACTCCGGGGCGGGCTGGGTGATCACCACGGCGTTCTGGATCTGGATGTCGCCGACGCTGGTCGCGGCGTTGTCGGGCTTGATCTCCAGCGACTGGGCGTTGTTTCCGGCGCCGCACGCGGCGAGCGAGGCGATCGAGAACGCGATGGCGGCGGCGGCGAGGGCGCCGCGTCGAAGGCTGCTGCTCACGGCGGCGGCAACTCCTTGAACGTGGGCGGAGCAGGGCGGCGTACTTATAAAGCCACCCTTAAGGGTCTGTCAGCGGCTTCAGGTTACCGAGCCACCACCACGTCCCCGCACCCGACCCGCCTATACGGATCTCCCGGCCTCGTCGCGACTGTCGCGCCAACCGTCGCGTCGAGGTGCGCGCCCCTCATGTCACTCCGCCATGTCTCCGCACACAAAGAGCACGTGAGTCACGTTGACAACATTTCCCATAAGGAATGCGATCGGGAGTCCGCAGAATTGATCTTCGGCCTGTCGTGATCAATTCCGGATTCGTCTCGTACCGGTCCCCGGTCACCGAACGGAGTAGCGCAAGTCCCGCCCTCGGAACCCGACAAATCTGGACGTTCGGCCACGCGAGTAAGCCTTCGAAGGCTTGTAACGGGCGGGTTTCGCCTCCCCCGAGGAACCGCTCCGACCTGCGAATACCCCCTCCTCTCGCCCCCTCGAAGCACGTTCCTGTCGTGGTTGTCAAGCCCCGAGATGTGCCCTGACCTGCGAAAACGCCATTCAGAAGATGCGGTTCTCGTGTTACTCTGGATAGCCACGGAAGGGGTACCTGTCACATGACGTTCAAGGTTGGCGACACCGTGGTCTATCCCCATCACGGGGCCGCGCTGATCGAGGCCATCGAAACTCGTCAGATCAAAGGCGTGGACAAGACCTACTTGGTGCTGAAGGTCGCCCAGGGCGACCTGACGGTGCGTGTGCCAGCGGACAATGCGGAGTTCGTCGGCGTGCGTGATGTGGTCGGTCAGGACGGGCTGGACCGGGTCTTCGAAGTGCTGCGCGCGCCGTATGCCGAGGAGCCCACGAACTGGTCGCGTCGTTACAAGGCAAATCTCGAGAAGCTCGCCTCCGGCGATGTCATCAAGGTCGCGGAAGTCGTCCGTGACCTGTGGCGTCGTGAGCGCGAGCGTGGACTCTCCGCCGGTGAGAAGCGCATGCTCGCCAAGGCTCGGCAGATCCTGGTGAGCGAGCTCGCCCTCGCGGAGAACACGAACGAGGACAAGGCCGAGGCCCTGCTCGACGAGGTCCTCGCGTCCTGACGCCCGTCACTCTTTGATCGCTTCCGACCAGAGCGAAACGAGCGGTCCGGCGTACGTAATTGAAATGCCGCGGTGCCCGATGACGTAAGTTCTGTCGCCGGGCGCTGCGGCATGCTCGTACCCAGAACACCGTACGACCGTACTCCGGAGGCTGGGTAATGAATTTCCGGCCGCCGATACTTGGCGTGCCGGGCCCGGGCAGCTGGCTCGACCAGATGTCACGGAAGGGTCCCCGGTCAAGGCGTCGCGCCCGGCACGCTGAGGCCATACCCATACGGGGCCGGTCGTCAAACCGGCGCGAACCGGCGGGTCAAACCGGTGCGTGCCGGGCGGCGTTCGTGGGCGCCGGATTGACGTCCGGTGGACGCCGGACCGACGGCAGGACGTGACCGTACACACCCGTACACACCCGTACGTACACACACCCGACAGGAACCGATGTCTGACGATTCACGCCGTTCCGGGGCCGGCACCGCGGCCGTGATCCCGGCCGCGGGCCGAGGCGTGCGCCTCGGGCCGGGCGCCCCCAAAGCGCTGCGCGCGCTGAACGGCACTCCCATGCTCATTCACGCAGTACGCGCGATGGCCGCGTCGCGTGCCGTCTCGCTGGTCGTCGTCGTGGCGCCGCCCGACGGTGCCGCCGAGGTCAAGTCGCTCCTGGACACGCATTCGCTGCCCGAGCGCACCGACTTCCTCGTCGTGCCCGGCGGCGACACCCGGCAGGAGTCCGTGAAGCTCGGCCTCGATGTGCTGCCGCCGGGCATCGACATCGTGCTCGTGCACGACGCGGCCCGGCCGCTGGTGCCCGTCGACACCGTCGACGCGGTCATCGAGGCGGTACGGGACGGGGCCCCCGCCGTCGTACCGGCGCTGCCTCTCACGGACACCGTCAAAGAGGTCGAGCCGCGTACCGACGGCTCGCCCGAACCGGTCGTCGCCACTCCCGAACGGGGTCGGCTGCGTGCCGTACAGACTCCGCAGGGCTTTGACCGGGACACCCTGCTGCACGCCCATGAGACCGTCACGGAGGGGGTCACCGACGACGCGAGCATGGTCGAGCAGTTGGGCAAGCCCGTCGTGGTCGTGCCGGGGCACGAGGAGGCCTTCAAGGTCACCCGACCGCTCGATCTGGTGCTGGCCGAGGCGGTACTGGCGCGGCGGAGGGCGAACGATGGCTTCTGAGGCGCCCCTGCCCTTCTTGTTGCCGCAGGTCGGGATCGGTACCGACGTTCACGCCTTCGAAGAGGGGCGGGAGCTGTGGTGCGCCGGGCTGAAGTGGGAGGGCGAAGGGCCCGGTCTTGCCGGGCACTCCGACGCGGACGTCGTCGCGCACGCCGCCTGCAACGCGCTCTTCTCTGCCGCCGGGCTCGGTGACCTCGGCGCTCACTTCGGTACCGGGCGGCCCGAGTGGTCCGGGGCGTCCGGCATCACGCTGCTCACCGAGGCGGCCCGTATCGTCCGTTCCGCCGGCTTCCGCATCGGCAACGTCGCCGTCCAGGTCGTCGGGCCTCGGCCCAAAATCGGCAAACGCCGCGACGAGGCGCAGAAGTTGCTCTCTGATGCGGTGGGGGCGCCCGTGTCGGTCTCGGGCGCCACGACGGATGGCCTCGGCTTCCCGGGGCGGGACGAGGGGTTGCTGGCGGTCGCCACGGCGCTTGTCGTTAGCACTGGCTGAGCGGGGGCGCCTACGGGGGTGGAGGGTTGGGTTCGTTTGGCGGGTGCGGGTGCGTCGGGGCTGGTCGCGCCGTTCCCCGCGCCCCTGGGGTGCGTGGGTGGGTCGGGGCCGTGGGCCGGTGCGTCAGCCCGTCGCAGGCCGGGCATACGGCCCTGGACTGGTGCAAGGTCCTGGTTCTCCGAGACAGAACCTAAGCGACGGGCATACGACGCACCGGCCCACGGCCCCTCCCGCCGGTGGGCAAGTGCGGGCACGTCGTGGCTGGTGGTGAGTGGAGCCGCAGGCTTTTCAGGGGCGCGGGGCTGTATCGATGTGCGGCTCCGCCGCGTGGGCGCGAGCAACCACAACGGAGCCGCACCCGAAAACGAACCCACCCGCCCAACCGCCGGAGGCAACCCGCTGAACCCCCGGAGGGACACCCACTACCCTTAGACCCGTGACTATTCGCCTGTACGACACCAGCGCCCGGCAGATCCGTGACTTCGTCCCGCTTACGCCGGGCTGCGTCTCGATCTACCTGTGTGGTGCCACCGTGCAGGCCGCCCCGCACATCGGGCACGTCAGGTCGAACCTGAACTTCGACATCATGCGCCGCTGGTTCGCGTACCGCGGCTACGACGTGACGTTCATCCGCAACGTCACGGACATCGACGACAAGATCATCAGGAAGGCCGCGGAGCAGAACAGGCCCTGGTGGTCGATCGGTTACGAGAACGAGCGGGCGTTCAACGACGGCTACGAAGCCCTCGGCTGCCTGCCGCCCACGTACGAACCCCGCGCCACCGGCCACGTCACCGAGATGGTCGAGATGATGCGCACGCTCATCGAGCGCGGGCACGGCTACGAGGCCGACGGCAACGTCTACTTCGACGTACGCTCCCTGCCCGGCTACCTCGCCCTCTCCAACCAGGACCTGGACGACCTGCGCCAGCCCTCCGAGGACGGCGAGACCGGCAAGCGGGATCCGCGGGACTTCGCCATGTGGAAGTCCGCCAAGCCCGGCGAGCCGAGCTGGGAGACGCCGTGGGGGCGGGGGCGGCCCGGGTGGCACCTGGAGTGCAGTGCCATGGCGCACAAGTACCTGGGCTCCGCCTTCGACATCCACGGCGGCGGGATCGATCTCATCTTCCCGCACCATGAGAACGAGATCGCGCAGGCCAGGGCGTACGGGGACGAGTTCGCCAAGTACTGGGTGCACAACGCCTGGGTCACCATGAGCGGCGAGAAGATGTCCAAGTCGCTCGGCAACTCCGTGCTCGTCAGCGAGATGGTCAAGCACTGGCGGCCCATCGTGCTGCGCTACTACCTCGGCACCCCGCACTACCGCTCCACCATCGAGTACAGCGAAGACGCCCTGCGCGAGGCCGAGTCGGCGTTCGCGCGCATCGAGGGCTTCGTCCAGCGGGTCGTGGAGATGGCGGGGAAGCCGGTCGAGCCCGCCGCCGACGTGCCGCCCGCCTTCGCCGAGGCCATGGACGACGACCTGGGAGTGCCGGGGGCCCTCGCCGTCGTGCACACCACCGTCCGGCAGGGCAACAGCGCGCTGGCCGCCGACGACAAGGACGCGGCTGTCGCCCGGCTCGCCGAGGTCAGGGCCATGCTCGGCGTTCTCGGTCTCGACCCGCTCGATGCGCACTGGGCCGGCGAGAGCGACCGGGGCGACGATCTGCACGGGGTCGTCGACAGCCTCGTACGCCTGGTCCTCGACCAGCGTGAGGCGGCCCGGGCCCGCAAGGACTGGGCCACTGCCGACGCCATCCGCGACCAGCTCAACCAGTCCGGCCTCGTCATCGAGGACAGCCCCACCGGCCCGCGCTGGACGCTCGGCCCGCGCTGAGCGTTCCTTGATCCTCGGTCGATTCCTTGATCGATTGTGCCGCCCGGCCTTCCGGGCGGCACACTTCATAGACGTACGACACTTTCCGAGACGTACGCACGCACGCTTTCTCACAGACAGGTAGGTCATGGCCGCTAACAACCGCCGCATGTCCGGCAAGAAGGGCGCGCAGGTCGGCAGTGGCGGCCAGCGACGCCGGGGCCTGGAAGGCAAGGGCCCCACCCCGCCCGCCGAGATGCGCAAGGGGCACAAGAAGAACCGCGTCGCCACCGCCAAGGCGAAGCAGACCGCCCGCCGCCCCGCCCCCAAGGGCCGCGGCGGCAAGTCCACCTCCGAGCTCGTCGTCGGCCGCAATCCGGTCGTCGAGGCGCTGCGCGAGGGCGTGCCCGCGACCATGCTCTACGTCCAGCAGTTCATCGACAACGACGAGCGGGTGCGCGAGGCGCTCCAGCTCGCCGGCGAGCGCGGCGGCATCCACCTCATGGAGGCCCCCCGCCCCGAACTCGACCGCATGACCAACGGCCTCAACCACCAGGGCCTCGTCCTCCAGATCCCGCCGTACGAGTACGCGCACCCCGAGGATCTCGCCGCCGCCGCGTACGACGCGGGCCAGGACCCGCTGATCGTCGCGCTCGACGGTGTGACCGACCCGCGCAACCTCGGCGCCGTCGTCCGCTCCGTGTCGGCGTTCGGCGGCCACGGCGTCGTCGTACCCGAGCGCCGCGCCGCCGGCATGACGGCCGGCGCCTGGAAGACCTCCGCCGGCACCGCCGCCCGTACGCCCGTCGCCCGCGCCACCAACCTGACGCGCACCCTGGAGGCGTACAAGAAGGCGGGCATCATCGTCGTCGGCCTGGCCGCCGACGGCGAGCTCGAACTCGGCGACCTGGAAGCCCTCGGCGGCCCCGTCGCCATCGTCGTCGGCAGCGAGGGCAAGGGCCTGTCCCGGCTGGTCGGTGAGACCTGCGACTACCGCGTACGGATCCCCATGCCGGGCGGCGCCGAGTCGCTGAATGCCGGTGTGGCGGCGGGAGTTGTGCTGTACGAGGCCTCGCGGCGGCGGGCCTGAGGCTGGTGATCTTGACGGGGTCCGGACAGATCGGGGCGGTCAAGGCAGTGTCCTAACGACACGTCACTCGGTTAGATGAGTGTGGACACCAGAACACCCCGCACACCCACGGGGGACCGCACGTCGGGCTTCGACGACGCTCCCGCGCTGAGCATGGTGAAGGTGCCGAGCGATCCGGCGCAGGTCATCGTCAATCATGCGAGCTTCCGCGTGCAGCTGGGCACCGCGTCCCGTACGCAGTCCCCGCGCGTCGCACGCCACTTGAGCTCCGCCGACCCCTCGCGCAGGCCCGTCGCCGGCACCCGCCGCCGCGCCCCTGTCGTCTGGAGCGGGAAGTCCGCACCCGACGACACCGGCGCCACCCGCCTGCTGCAGGCCGCGCGGAGCACAAGCGTGCACCACGGCGTCGCGGACCCGACGGGCGACGCCGGCGCGACCCAGGTCATCCCGCGCCTCGACGGCGACGGGTACGACAGCAACGGCTACAGCGGCGCCGGATACGGCGGATATGGCGGATACGACACCGACGCCACCGTCGCGACCCCCACCATCGGCGGTCCCCGCACCCCCGAGACCCCCATCCTTCCGCAGATGCGCACATCGGGCAGCGCGGACGACGAGTACGACCAACACCCGTACGCGGAAGGCGAGTTCGAGGCCGACGCATACGACGACGAGACCGAGGACGACGGCCGGCCCAGGCGACACCACGCCGACCCGGTACGGCACGCGTACTACCCCGGCCGCCGGATGAACCTCGGCGTCGTCCTGCTCCCCCTGCGCGTCTTCCTCGGCTTCATCTCCATCTACGCCGGCATGGGCAAGCTCTGCGACCCCGTCTACTTCGACGGCGGCAAGCGCGGCTCCATGGTCAAGTGGCTCAACACGCTGCACCCCTGGGAAGTCGCCGAACCCCTGCGCCAGTTCGCACTGGAGCACCCCATCGGCGCCGGACTCCTCATCGCCTTCTTCCAGGTGATCGTCGGCGTCCTCACCGTCCTCGGGCTGTGGCAGCGGGCCGCCGCCGCCGTCGGCGCGCTGCTGTCGGCCGCGCTCCTGATCACCGTCAGCTGGAAGAGCGTCCCCGCCTACGACGCGCCCGACATCATCTACCTCGCCGCCTGGACCCCGCTGATCATCGCGGGCGCCCCCGTCTACTCCATCGACGGCCGCCTCGCGGGTGGCGCCTGGCGCAGGCTCGGACCGCGCGCCGACATCTGGGACCTGCGCCGCTACGTCCTGCGCCGCGGCGCCCTCGTTGCCACCGTCGTCGTCGGGCTCACGCTGCTCGTCGGCTCGATGCTCGGCGGCGCTGTCCGCGACGCCGACCGCGTGGTCGTCCCCGGCCCCGGCGAGGCCCCGCGCAACGAACTGCCCGGCTCCCCGCTCCCCGAGGAGCCCGGCAAGGACCGCCGTTCGGAGAGCCCCTCGGCCGCCAACTCGCCCACCCAGGGCGCGACTTCGGCCAGCCCCTCCGAGGACGCCTCGACCACACCGGGTGCGTCCCGCGAGTCGGCCACCGCAGGCACCGGCCGACCCAGCGAAACCCAGGGCACGGGCCAGGCCCCGCCCGCCCAGCAGACGGCACCCCCCGAGGCGCCCAGCACCAGCGCGGGCCCGTCCTCCTCGGGCGGCGCCACGGGCGGGACGGGGTCTCCCGGAGGCACGAGCGGCGGCAGCGACTCGGGCGGCGGCTCGGGTGACGGGTCCGGCGGTTCCGGCGGCGGCTCGGACGACGGCAGCCTTGTGGGCGGTCTGCTCGGGTAACAGGCTTTCGCCGGTACGCAGTTGGGGCCCCGCACTTTGACGAGTGCGGGGCCCCATTGACGTACGTACGGCTTGACGTACGTACGGCCGGGCTCAACGCCCCAGTGCCGCCAGCTCCTTGGCCGCCTCCGTGAGGTCCTTCGCGGTGTCGATGGCGCGCCAGTACGCGCCCTGCGGGATCGGACAGCCGAACAGGCGGCGCTCGCGGGCCAGGCGCGGGAACGTGGTGCGCTCGTGGTCGCCGAGGTCGGGCAGCAGGTCGGTGAACTCGGGGGAGAAGACGTAGACACCCGCGTTGACCTCGTACGACGTCGGCGGGGACTCGATGAAGTCCGTGATGTGACCGAAGTCGTCGGTCTCGACGGCGCCCCACGGGATGCGGGGGCGGGCCAGCGCGAGGGTCGCCACCGCGTCGCGCTCGGTGTGGAAGTCCGCCATGTCGCGCAGCGAGAAACGGGTCCAGATGTCACCGTTCGTCGCGAACCAGGGGCGGTCCGGGTGAGGGAGGTGCTTGGCGGCGAACTTGAGGCCGCCGCCGCGGCCCAGGGGCTCCTTCTCGACCACGGTGGTGACGCGGAGGGGGAGTTCGGCCGACTCCAGCCACTGCTGGAGGACCTCGGCGAGATGGCCGCACGAGACGACCACGTCCGTCACGCCCTCCTCGGCGAGCCAGGCCAGCTGATGGCCGATGATCGGGGTCCCGGTGCCGGGGATCTCGACCATCGGCTTGGGCCGGTCGTCGGTGTAGGGACGCAGCCGGGAGCCCTGGCCACCGGCCAGGACAACGGCTTGAACGGGGCGCGACGCGGCGCTCGGATGCTTCATGAGCGCACTGTACGTCGCGCCCCGTTCGGGGCCTGCGTCGGCGTCGGGCCGCGCCACCCGGCCCGACGTCAGCCGTGCCCGGCGGCGACGCCCGTGGCGAAGGACGTGTCGCAGACGGGGCGGGAGAACGACTGGGCGCGGGACGGGCCGTACTTGTTCACGGCGGCACGGCCCAGCGCGCGGGCGATGGAGGCGCAGTGCCTGGCGAGCGACGGGCGGCCGTTCACCGCCTCCTGGAGGTGCGTGAGTGCCACCCCCGCGTCCTTCTCCTGGAGCTCGAGCAGGAGCTGGTCGCGCAGCACGTCCTGCGGGGCGCGGGACGCGGGGCGCGAGGACGCGTTCTCGGCGGAGGCGGCGAGCACCGAGGCCGAGGAGTCGCTCCCCGACCAGGGAACCCGGGCGACCGCGAGAGTCCCGGAGAGCACCAGGACGACGGGCAGAACGAGGGCGAGAGTACGGCCGATCCGGTGGGCCGGGCCGCGGCTGTGCCGCGTCGGGCGGTCGGCGGGGCGGCGGCCGTGTCGCGTCGAGGGGTTAGTGGAGTGCTTCACGCGAGTGAGGGTAGCGCAGGGTAATGATTTGGCGACATTTGGTAATCAGTTCGAGTGACGGCCAACGCTCAAATTCGGGCGCGTAGTTGACGTACGGGGATCGAAATGACTGGTCTGCCGGGGTATTTGTCGACAAGAAAAGGGGCCCCGCAGCAAGCTGCGGGGCCCTTCCGTCAACGTGGGCGAATTCACCCGGTACGGGGGTCTCAGTCGGTGAGGCGCTCACCCGTGGACGTCGAGAACACGTGGGTCTCGCCCGGCCGCGGCACGACGTGCAGCGTGGCGCCCTTCTCCGGGACCGCGCGGCCGCTGACGCGGACGACCAGGTCCTTGAGTTCGTCGTCGACCTTGGCGCTGCCGTAGACGTAACCGTCGGCGCCCAGCTCCTCGACGACGTTCACCGAGACGGCGAGGCCCGCCGGGGCGTCCTCGGTCTCCTTGGTGAGGGCCTTCGCGGCGCCGCCGTTCTGCTCGACGATGTCGAAGTGCTCCGGGCGGACGCCGACCGTGACGGTGCGGTCGCCCCGGTCCGAGGCGGCCGAGAGGGCCTCCCGGTTGACCGGCACCACGCTGTTGCCGAACTTCACGCCGCCGTCCGTGATCGGGACCTCGACGAGGTTCATGGCCGGCGAGCCGATGAACCCGGCGACGAACAGGTTCGCCGGCCGGTCGTACATGTTGCGCGGCGAGTCGACCTGCTGGAGCAGACCGTCCTTCAGTACGGCCACCCGGTCACCCATCGTCATGGCCTCGACCTGGTCGTGGGTCACGTACACGGTGGTGATGCCGAGACGGCGCTGGAGGCTCGCGATCTGCGTACGCGTGGACACACGCAGCTTGGCGTCGAGGTTCGACAGCGGCTCGTCCATGAGGAACACCTGCGGCTCACGCACGATGGCCCGACCCATCGCGACACGCTGCCGCTGACCACCGGAGAGCGCCTTCGGCTTGCGCGCCAGGTAGTCGGTGAGGTCGAGGATCTTCGCCGCGTCCTCCACCTTCTGGCGGATCTCGGCCTTGTTGACACCCGCGATCTTGAGCGCGAAGCCCATGTTGTCGGCGACCGTCATGTGCGGGTACAGCGCGTAGTTCTGGAACACCATGGCGATGTCCCGGTCCTTCGGCGGCAGATGCGTGACGTCGCGGTCACCGATGCGGATGGAGCCGGCGTTCACGTCCTCGAGCCCCGCGAGCATCCGGAGCGAGGTGGACTTGCCGCAGCCGGACGGACCGACCAGAACAAGGAATTCGCCGTCCTCGATCTCGATGTCGAGACCATCGACGGCGGGCTTCTCGGAACCCGGGTAAATCCGGGTCGCCTTGTCGAACGAGACAGTGGCCATGGTGATGGGCCCCCTTCTACCGGCAGGAACGTGCCGGACGATCCGTTGTGGAAGGTGGTGCCACTACGGGTGATTCCGTTGTGGTGTAGTCCACACAGGGCGGACTGGGTCAGGACGGTACCTGGCGTATGCCTGTTCTGTCAGTAGTCGGGGAGCTGTGAACTTCGCGGAAATTTTCGACAGGGCCCGGCTATGACGTGGGTACACTGCACGGGCACCCATGCGCGTACGGCGCGTGTGCAGGTGCGCCCGCCTCCTTAGCTCAGCTGGTCAGAGCGCCGCTCTTGTAAAGCGAAGGTCGTCGGTTCGAATCCGACAGGGGGCTCCAACAGCATGGATAACCCGCCGCGGGGCCCGTGAGCTCGTAGTTTCGGCTACGGTCGAGGTCCCGCGGGCGGGCTGCCGCAAGGGCGGTGAGCCTCGATGAGGGCCGCCGAGGAGCCCCGCAAGGACGGTTCCCGCGCGGCTGACCTTGAGACGTGGGTGCGGCGTGGCTGTGCGCCCTGGTCGTGGCGTCAGTGGCCGCGTACGCCTCTTACGTGCATCAGCGGGAATTCGCTTTGCAGGGCGGGGCGGACGTCACGAGTGCCACCTTGTGGCTGTTGTCTGTCGACGGGCTGCTTCTGCTGGCCACGGTCGGACTCCTGAAGCCCGCCCGTCACGTCAGCCGGCGGGCACGCTCCACGGTATGGATGGCGTTCTTACTTGGCATCGGTGTCTCCCTGGCGGCGAATGTGGCGGCAGCTCCTACGTTCGCCTGGCGATCGATTCTCGTTGCGGGCTGGCCGCCGGTTGCTCTCTTGTTCTCGGTCGAGCTCTTTGCTTCTCATCACCGGGATCGAGAGGCGGACGAGAGCGCGCAGCGAGAGTCGTCGCGCAACGAGGAGAGCGTTGCCAGGGGCCCTCGGCGCTCACCAGGCTTGCCGCCGAAGGGCGAGACGACTGCTGAGGAGATTATGTGGGACTACTACCAGCAGCAGACGGCTGAGGTTAGAGATCACCAGAGCGGCCAGCGCCGGATCGGGTCCGATCTTCTCCGTGGTCGGCCAGCGACAATCTTCGGCCCCGGTTCCGGCTGGCGGTGGTGGCTCAGCGTTCCAGATAGGGGTCGGTGATCTCGCGAAGCCGGGTGAGGGTGTCGCGGAGCTGGTCCATGCGGCGCTTGCCGAGGTGGGCGGTCCACTCTGCCTCGATCTCGGCGATGGCCCGGTCACCGATGGGGCGTAGGGAGCGTGCGCGATCTGTCAGGCGCACCAGGCGGGCGCGGGCGTCGGTGGGATCGGAGGTGCGTTCCACGTATCCGGCGTTTTCGAGCTGGTCGACGAGGTAGCCGGCGGTCTGCTTGGTCACCTGGGCGGCTTCCGCGAGTTCGCTGAGCCGGGAGCCGTTGTCGTTGACGCGCTGCAGGAGTTTCGCCTGTGCCGGTGTGATGTCGTTGTGGCCCGCGGCGGCCACGGCGGCGAAGGCTCGGTTCTCCAAGGCCCGGTAGGGGACGAAGAGCAGGAGCCCGATGTTGAGGTCTTCGGCCACGCCACTCCTTGACGGTGGTCAGAGGTTCTGATTAATTTAGTCAGTGAGGCTGACTTAACTGGTCAGGTCATCGTACCAAAAACGCTGGGGGAGCGGGCATGGAGAAGGCGGCGATGTGGCAGGTCATCGATGACGAACGGGCCGGTCTGGCCGATCTGCTCGCCTCACTGACCGAAGAGCAGTGGACCTGCCCGTCGCTCTGCGAGGGGTGGACCGTGCGCGAAGTGGCAGCCCATCTGAGCATCGGACCGCGAGCCCGACTGGTGCCGATCCTGATCGAGGCCGTCCGCGCGCGCGGCAGCTTCAACCGCATGGTCGACAACACCGCCCGGCGGGAAGCGGCACGTCCCCCGGTCGAGCTCGTGGCCGCACTCCGGGCGGCATCCGGATCCCGGCACCTGGCACCGGGCCAGAAACTCGCCGACGCCATGATGGATGTCCTCGTCCACGGCCAGGACATCGCCATCCCACTCGGCATCGATCGCCCGATGGCGCTGGAGGCCGCCCGTTACTCCGCCGAGCACACATGGAGGATGGGCTTCCCGTTCCACGCCCGCAAGCGGCTGCGCGGCTTCCGCCTCGTGGCCACCGATGTCCCGTGGTCGAGCGGGGAAGGCGCCGAGATCAACGGCCCGATCGCTGCCCTGCTGCTCCTTGTTTCCGGCCGCCACGTCGCCCTGTCCCAGCTCACCGGACCGGGAGCCGCCGTCCTCCGTGCCCGCGCTCTGGCCGACCGCTGAAGAGCATGCGGTGGAGCAGGGCCATGGGGAGTCTTCGACGGCAATGGTGGAATTGGGAGGGGTGGCAACCATGCCCGAGCTCGCCGGGATCCACCATGTGAAGATCCCCGTCACCGACCTGTCCCGTTCGCTGGACTGGTACGGCCGCGTCTTCGGCCTCAAGGTCACGTGGGAGTTTCCCGATGCCGACGGAGTCGTACGGGGCGCGGCGGGCGAGGTGCCGGGCCTGGGTGCCGTCCTCGTCGCGTTCCGCGAGAACCCGGAGGCGGCACGCGGCTGTCAGGGCTTCGACCCCGTCGGCTTCGCCGTACAGGGGCGGGCCGACGTGGAGGTCTGGGCCGCGCACCTGGACGCACAAGACATCCCGCACTCGCCCGTCATCGAGGCGTCCATCGGCTGGCTGCTGGTGTTCAACGACCCCGACGGTCTCGAACTGCACCTCTACAGCTGGGCCGTACACGGCAACGACCACTCGGCCCGCGCCGGATACGGCCGCCCGGTCACCGGCGGAGTCGTCGGCGACCCCGTCGCCATCCAGTACTGAGAAGTACACCGACCGAACTGAAGCGAACCCAGGAGGAGTTGACGTATGTCCGCGACCCCGCGCGTGGTCCCGCGCCTTGCTGTCGAGGACTTCTTCGGCGCGCCCGTCCGCGCCGGCGCATCGATCTCGCCCGACGGCACCAGGATCGCCTACCTAGCGCCGTGGCGGGAGCGGTTGAACGTATGGGTGGAGGGCGTTGACGCGGACGAGGAGGCGCGTTGTGTGACCGCTTTGTTCGGCGTCGCGGTCGCCTCGTTCGTCGCCTGGAAGACCGGCTCGGCCAAGGGCTTCTTCCTGACGGGCATCTGGGCCAACGTCGCCCTCCTTGTGCTCTTCCTGCTGTCCGTCCTGGTGCGTCGGCCGCTGACCGGAGTCGTCTGGGGCGCGCTCAACGGCACGGGGACCACTTGGCTGAAGGACAAGCCCTCGCGGCACTACTACGACATCGCCACGCTCACGCTGGTGAGTGTCTTCGGGGCCCAGGTCGCCGTCTGGCAGTGGCTGTACGACGAGGACCGCACGGGCTGGCTGGCCGTCGCGAGGATCGCGATGGGCTACCCGCTCCTCAGCCTGGCCCTCCTGGTGGTGCTGTGGGCGGGCCGGCGCTCGGGCAAGCGGCTCAAGGCCCTGGCCGGACAGCAGCCCGCCGGATCGGTCTGAACGGCCGTGCTTCTTACGAGACTCTGACGCAGCGCTTACGAGACCCTGACGCGGCCTCTGTTCCGGGTCGTCTCGCGCTTCCCACTGGTCACTCTGGTGCTGTTCGCAGGGCGCGGACTGGGGGACGAGAGACCGAGGAGCCGGACGTGAGCACGTACGACAGGAATGGCCGTCGCAGTGGGCACAGGGCGAAGTCCAGGACGCGGCGGGTCATGATCGGGGCCGGGGTGCTCGCCTCGGTGGGGGCTGTGACGGCGGTGGTGTCCGTGGCCAATGCCGGGCAGTACGCCACCACGTCCGCCGGAGCCGATCAGGCCGTGTTCGTGCAGGGCAATGAGCTGGACGGGAACACGATTCATGTGTTCGCGCGTGCTGATGACGGCAAGTTGTCGCCGGCGGGGGAGTTCGCGACCGGCGGCAAGGGCGGTGACCAGGTCGACGCGCCCACCGACTCGCTCGCCTCTCAGGGCTCGCTCGTCTACGACGACGCGTCGGGGATGCTCCTTGCGGTCAACGCGGGCAGTGGCACGGTGACGTCGTTCCGGGTCGAGGGGACGGAGTTGAAGGATCCGCAGCAGGTGGATTCGGGCGGGGAGTTCCCGGCGAGCATCGCGGTGCGCGGGAAGGTCGCGTACGTGATGAACGCGGGCGGCGAGGGCAGCGTTCAGGGCTTCACGATCAGCGAGAAGGGGCTCAAGCCGCTGAAGGGCTCGAACCGTTCGCTGGGGCTGGACAACGAGGATGTGCCGCGCTTCGACACCTCACCCGGTGAGGTCGAGTTCACTCCGGACGGCCGCAGTCTGGTGGTCACCACCAAGGCCGCCAACACGGTCGAGGTGTTCCCGTTGAAGCGGAACGGGGTGCCGGCCGTTGCCGAGCCGGTCGTCAACAAGTCCGCGGGCGGTGTGCCGTTCGCGATCAGCTTCGACAAGTCGGGGAAGCGGATGCTGGTCGCGGAGGCGGAGAAGTCGACGGTGACCGCGTACCAGGTGCGGCGCAGCGGCAAGTTGAAGGTGCTGCAGGAGCCGCTGGCCAACGGTCAGGAGACGCTGTGCTGGCTGGTGCGCGCCGGGAACTACTTCTACGGCGGCAACACCGGGAACTCGACGGTCAGCGGCTACCGCATGGCCGAGAGCGGCGAGCTGGCGCTGACCAACGACGTGGGCATCGCCACCCCGCCCTCCGCCAATTCCCAGGGCGTGATCGACCTCGCCGTGACGCAGGACGAGAAGTTCGTCTACGTGCAGAACGCGGTCTCCGGAACCGTCGATGGCTTCCGTGTCGAGAAGAACGGCGCCCTCACGAAGGTCACGACTGCCGAGGACCTGCCGGTCTTCGCGGAGGCGGGCATGGAGGGCATCGCCGCGAAGTGACTTGGTCAGGTATCGCGAGGGGGATGGCTGCCCTCGCTCAGCCGGGAGGCTGTTGGCCTGGGGCAACGGGTGCCCCGGGCCGACGGCTCACTCGTTCACCTGGGCTTTTTCGCTCGGCAGTCCCGCCGCCGACGCGATGACGTGGGCGGTGCGGAGCCCTTCCTCGTACGGAATGCCGCCGTGGACGGGGCGGCAGCGGCCCAGTTCCGGGGCGTACTCGGCCATGACCGCGCCCGAGTGGTCGGTGGTGAGCTCGGTGAGCGGAGCCGGGCGGCCGCAGTCGGCGAGGACCGACTGGAACTCGAGGGCGTTGTTGAAGTCGCAGACCCTGTCGGCCGTGCCGTGGACCAGGTGGATCGGCAGGGGCGGTGCGGTGGCGCAGACGGCCATGGGGGAGGGGAGGCCGAGGAGGGGTTCGGGCTGGTTGTAGCGGGCGGCGATGCCGACGACCGCTGCGGGGCGCCAGCCTTCCGGCGGGTGCGGCTGGAGGGCGGTGGCCATGGCGGCCCGGCCGCCGAGGGACCAGCCGACGAGTACGACGCGGGCGGGGTCTGTTACGTAGTCCCAGGTGAAGCGGAGGGAGGCCGCGAGGTGGGGGCGTCCGCCGTCGGGGGCGTCGGGGCGCCAGTCGGGGACGATGACGGTGGCGCCGAGGCGGGCGACGGTGGCGGCGAGGGCGCCGAGGACGTCGCGTTCGGCGGGGCCGCGGCCGTGCCAGAGGAGGACGGTGGGCGCGTCGGAGGCGGCGGCGTGGTGGATGTCGAGGAGCTGGCCGTCGGCGGTGTAGCGGACGGTGTCGATGACGGTGGTGTTCATGTGTGCCCCCTGCCTCAGCGGCCCGCGACCCGGTCGGCGACACGTGCCAGCCGGGACGACTGCGCGGCATGCGTGCTGCGTTCGCGGCGGTCGGCGGCTCGATACGTCGCGTACATGCCGTGTACCCCGATCCAGCGCAACGGCTCCGGTTCCCACCTGCGGACCTTGTGGCCGACCCAGGGCAGGGTGGTGAGGTCACTCGCGCCGGACTGCCCGGAGTCCTGCTGGATCAGGTCGCGCAGGGTGCGGGCGGCGAGGTTGGCGGTGGCGACTCCGGAGCCGACGTAGCCGCCGGCCCAGCCGAGGCCGGTGGAGCGGTCCAGGGTGACGGTGGCGCACCAGTCGCGGGGGACGCCGAGGACGCCGGACCAGGCGTGGGTCACCTCGACGCCGGTGAGCTGCGGGAAGAAGCGGAGGAGGATCGCCCGTAGCGCCTCGATGGTCGCCGGCTGCGTACGGCCGTCGTTGTCCGTGCGGGAGCCGAAGCGGTACGGGACACCGCGGCCTCCGAGGGCGATGCGGTCGTCGGCGGTGCGCTGGGCGTACATGTACGCGTGGGCCAGGTCGCCGAGGGTTTCGCGGCCCTCCCAGCCCACCGACTCCCACTGCTCGGGGGTGAGCGGTTCGGTGGCGATCATCGAGGAGTTCATGGGGAGCCAGGTGCGTCTCTGTCCCTTCAGCGAGGCGGTGAAGCCCTCGGTGCAGCGCAGGACGTAGGGGGCGCGGACGGTGCCGTACGGAGTGACCGCGTGCTTCGGGCGGATCTCGGTGACGGGGGTCGACTCATGGATGGTGACGCCGAGTGCTTCGACGGCCTTCGCGAGTCCCTGGACGAGCTTGACGGGGTGCAGACGGGCGCCGTGCGGGGTCCAGGAGGAGCCGACGGCGTCGGCGACGCGGATGCGCTCGGCGGTCTCGCGGGCGCCGTACAGCTCGCGGTCCTTCTCGCCGTACGAGAGCTCCGTCTCGTGGAAGGCCTTGAGGCGGGTCAACTGGGCGGGCGTGTAGGCGACTTCGAGTACGCCTCCCTGGTGGATGTCCGCGTCGATGCCCTCTTCCTCGGCGACCCGGACGACCTCCGCCACAGTCTCGTTCATCGCCTTCTGGAGGCGTACGGCGGCCTCGTGGCCGTGCACGCGCGCGTGGCGGTCGCGTCCGGCGATGCCGTTGTAGAGCCAGCCGCCGTTGCGGCCGGAGGCGCCGTAGCCGCAGAACTTCTGTTCAAGGACGGTGATGCGGAGGAAAGGGGCGGCCTTTTTCAGGTAGTACGCGGTCCACAGGCCGGTGTAGCCGCCGCCGACGATGACGACGTCCGCGGCGGCGTCCGAGGGGAGGGGTTCGCGGGGCGTGGGGAGGCCCTGTTGTGCGTACCAGAACGATATGCCGCCGTTGATGACGGTGCGGGCGGGGGTGGTGTCGTGGGTGGCGCCCGCGCTTTCCGTGCTGCTCATGGAGCGCGACGTTAGCCGTTGGGGCCGTGGGTGTCTCCTCCGGGTTCCGAACTCAGGGCTCCAGGACCACTTTTCCAATCGTGCCGCGATTCTCCAGCGCCCGATGCGCGGCTGCCGCCTCGGTGAGGGGGAAGCGCTGGACGGCCGGGGTGAGGCGGCCGGCGGCGGCCTCGGTGAGGGCGCGGAGTTCCAGGGTGCGTACGGGGTTGGGGCCGCCCGCCTTCATCATCATCACCGGGCCGAGGACCTGCTCGGACACGCCCTCGACGATGAGCGGACTACCGTCGTGCAGGCCCTCGCCGGACCAGCCGAAGACGATGTGCTTGCCGCCGGGGCCGAGGAAGTCGACGGCCGTACGGGCCACCTCGCCTCCTACGCCGTCGAAGACGACCGTGGCCTTCCGGCCCCAGAGGAAGTACTTGACCTCGTCGGGCCAGCTCGGGTCCTTGTAGTCGACGGCGAGATCGGCGCCGTTCTTCTCGACGCGGGCCACCTTCTCCGGGCCGCCCGCGAGGCCGATCACGGTGGCGCCGGCGTGCTTGGCGTACTGCACGAGGAGGGTGCCGATGCCGCCCGCGGCGGCCGGGATCACGGCCACGGAGGTGGGGCCGAGCTCGGCGAACTGGAGGATCCCCATCGTCGTACGCCCCGTGCCGACCATGGCGACGGCCTGCGCGAAGTCCAGGTTCTCGGGGATCTCGT
Source organism: Streptomyces pseudoechinosporeus (assembly GCF_054783935.1). NCBI lineage: Bacteria > Bacillati > Actinomycetota > Actinomycetes > Kitasatosporales > Streptomycetaceae > Streptomyces > Streptomyces pseudoechinosporeus. The sequence goes on along the minus strand of NZ_BAAGPS010000050.1, from coordinate 148,374 downwards.
GGACGCGGTCGGCGTCGGTGACGGCCAGTTCGGCGTACCCGCCCGGGGCGAAGCCCAGATGCGCCACGACCCGCTTGCCGAGCCAGAGTTGAGCCACGCCCTCGCCGAGGGATTCGACGGTGCCGGCGACTTCGCGGCCGGGGATGGTGGGCAGGGCGGGCAGCTCGGGGAGCGGGCCCGGAATGCCCTCGCGAATCGCGGTGTCGAGGAGGTGGACGCCTGCCGCAGCGACGGCTATACGGACCTGGCCGGGGCCTGGTGCCGGGTCCTCGACCTGCTCGTAGGTGAGGTTCTCGGCCGGGCCGAAGGCGTGCAGGCGGATGGCGTGCATGGGGAGTCTCCTCGGGTCAGCTCGTGCGCTGTCGTGCCCTCAGCCTCGTACCTCAAGCTTCCTTGAGGTCAAGCCTTGCCCTGCGCGGGATGTCGAAGGCGAGGGACACGGCTGTCAGGGCGCTGTTGAAGGACACCTCGGAGAGGACGCCGGGCGCCGCGACCTGGTCGCCCGCGAGGTAGACGCCGTCGCCGCGGTCGACGGCGGGCCGGTCGCGCCAACTGGTGCCGGGCAGGTCGACGGCGCCGGTACGGCCGTTGGCGATGGCCTCGCGGCGCCAGGTCACGCGCTCGCGCCAGCCCGGGAAGCCGAGGTCGAGGAGTTTCTCGGCGCGGGCGATGCCGGCGGCCCGCGACTCGTGGGGCGCGATCGGGATCTGGCCCTGGATGAGCTGTTCGCCGGCCGGGGCGAGCGTACGGTCCTGGGCGGTGAACCGCTCGATCCAGCCCGCCGCGTCCAGGTCGGACACGGCGAACGCGTCGCCCCGGCGGGTGCGTACGGCCAGATCGATCAGGACCGTACGACCGCTCGTCCAGGTCAGCGAGTCGTCGTGGAGGAGTCGGCGGGCGGCGTCGAGGGAGGTGGCGACGATGACGGGCCCGTGCCTGCCGTGGTCGTCGAGGCTGTCGACGCGGGAGAGGGTCTCCATGCGCACGCCCAGGTTCCAGGCGCGGGCCGCCATCCGGTCGATGACGCTCGCCCAGCCGCCGCGCGGGTAGTGCGCCTCCGGGGGCAACTTCGTGGCGCGCCGCAGCCGTTCCTGCACGAAGGCGGCGGAGAGGGCGCCCGGATCGTGGTGGAAGAGGGCGACGGCAGAGTAGTACGCGGCCGCGTTCGCGCCCTCTTCTCCGGCGATCTCGGTGGCCCAGGACTTGAAGTCGACGTCCACGGGGGCTTGTTGGGGCGTACGACGGAGAAGCTTGAGCATCGCGAAGGGTGGGGTGCGGCGGAGGGCGCCCTTGTGGCGGAGGCGTAGTCGGGCCGCTTCCAGGGGTGGGAGTGGGGCGAGTTCGCCGATCAGGCCGCGTTGCCTGAGCCAGGTCCAGTGGGGGCCGCCCTTGTAGAGGGCGTGCGGGCCTTCGTTCGTCCGGTACGGCCCCTCCGCGGTGCGGGCGCGGCCGCCGAGGGTGTGGTGGGCCTCGTACACGGTGACCTTGGCGCCCGCCTCGGCGGCGGTGATGGCCGCGGTCAGGCCGGCGAAGCCGCCGCCGACGACGGTGATGCGGTGCATGGCTGGGGGTCTCCCTACTGGTCCGGTGTGCGTGCGTGTGGGTGCCTGCGTGTGCGTGACTCGTAGGTATGACTCGGTGAGGGGCTCGGTGTGTGACATCGCGGGCGTTTGTGCAGGTCAGGTGGTTTGTCAGTGGTGGGGTGCAGGATGGGGGGCATGGCGAGGAGAACGGCGGGCGGAGCTGGCGGTACGGGTATGAGCGGGGGTACGGGTGTGAAAGGGGCGCGGCGGCCAGAGGTGCGGTTGCCTTCGCTGGAGCCGTACGGGGGCGGCGAGTTGGAGCCGGACGGGGACTACGACGGACTGGAGTTCCGGGAGGCGGACTTCGCCGGGCAGGACGGCGCGTGCGCCCGCTTCATGGACTGCGCGCTGGCGGGGTGCGCCCTGGACGAGACCCGGCTGCGCCACGTCCGTGTCCTGGACTCGGTCCTCACGGGCATACGAGGCGTCGGCACCGACCTCGCCGAGTCGACCCTCCGTGACGTGGAGCTGGTGGACGCGCGGCTGGGTGGCGTCCAGTTGCACGGTGCCGTACTGGAGCGGGTACTGATCCGTGGCGGCAAGATCGACTACCTGAACCTGCGCAAGGGCCGGCTCCGTGACGTGGTCTTCGAGGGCTGCGTGCTGGTGGAGCCGGACTTCGGGGGTGCACGGCTGGAGCGGGTGGAGTTCGTCGACTGCGCACTGAAGGGGGTGGACTTCAGCGCGGCGACGCTGACGGATGTGGACCTTCGGGGGGCGGTTGAGGTGGATATCGCGCGGGGGGTGGACCGGTTGGCGGGGGCGGTGATCAGTCCGGCTCAGCTGATGGATCTGGCGGCGGTGTTGGCGGCGGAGATGGGGGTTCGGGTGGTCGCCGAGGGTTGAGCGGTTGGGTTCGTTGCTTGCTGCGGGGTGCCTCCGGCGGTTGGGCGGGTGCGGGTGCGTTGTGGTTGCTCGCGCCGTTCCCCGCGCCCCTGGGTGGGTGGTGGGTCGGGGCCGTGGGCCGGTGCGTCAGCCCGTCGCAGGCCGGGCATACGGCCCTGGCCTGGTACAGGGTCCTGGTTTCCTGAGACCGAACCTACGCGACGGGCATACGACGCACCGGCCCACGACCCCTCCCGCCGGGGGGAGGCTGCGGGGTTCGTCGTGGCTGGTGCGCGTGGTGGCTGGCGGTTCCGGGAGCGCCCCGTCAGGGGCGCGGGGAACTGCGCGACCAGCCACGACGGGCCTGCAGTCGAGACGCAACACCCACCCCCTTGCGGGGGTCCGGGGGCGGAGCCCCCCGTTTCGGGAAGGGGCGGGGTTGGGGAAAGAACCCCCCGCCCACGCACCCGCACCGCGTCAGCGCACCCTGGGGAAACGCGCCTGGAGTGTCCAGATCGCCGGGTTCTCCGCGAGAGCGTCATGCAGATCGCACAGGTCGGCGATCAGATCGTGCAGGAAGTCCCGTGCCTCACGCCGGAGTTCGGCGTGCGAGAAGGTCAGCGCAGGCTCCTCTACCGGCATCCAGTCGGCTTCGATATCCACCCACCCGAAGCGCCGCTCGAAGAGCATCCGGTCGGTCGACTCGGTGAAGTCCAGCTCGGCCCGCTGCGGGCGCGACGCACGCGACCCCGCCGGATCCCGGTCGATCCGCTCCACGATGTCGCACAGCGCCCACGCGAAGTCGAGTACCGGCACCCATCCCCAGGCTGTGGACAGTTCCCGGTCCGTCTTGGTGTCGGCGAGATAGACGTCGCCGCAGAACAGGTCGTGCCGCAGGGCGCGGACGTCCGCGCGGCGGTAGTCGGTCTGCGGAGGATCCGGGAAGCGGGCGGAGAGGGCGTAGCCGATGTCGAGCACGTATGTGATGGTGTCACGCCCGCGTGTGGCCCTGACGTGCCCCGATCCCAGCCCCGACCTCAGCGCCGTCCTGGCCTTGGCCCAGCCCCGATCCCCCTAGGATCGCGAACGTGCCCCGCCCCGCCCGCCTCGTACCGGCCGTCGCGTCCGCCCTCGCACTCGCCCTCACCGCGTGCACCGGCGGCAGCGCGCGGGACACGGTCGGCGCCCCCGGCCTGAACGACCCGTACTTCCCGAAGGCGGGCAACGGCGGCTACGACATCACCCACTACGCCCTGACCCTCACCTACGACCCCACCTCACGCCGCCTGACGGGAACGGCGGAGATCGAAGCGCGGGCGAAGCATGACCTCACCTCGTTCAACCTCGACCTCAAGGGCATGAAGGTCACCGCGGCCGAAGTGGACGACGCGTCCGCCCGCTTCCACCGCGCCGGCGACCACGAACTGACCATCCGCCCGCCCGACGACCTCGACAGGAGCACGACCTTCCGCACCACCGTCCACTACTCCGGCACCCCCGACACGATCACCGACCCGGACGGTTCGCAGGAGGGCTGGCTGAGGACGGCGGACGGCGCCCTCGCCCTCGGCGAGCCCACCGGCTCGATGGCCTGGTTCCCCGGCAACCACCACCCGAGCGACAAGGCCGCGTACGACATCACGATCACCGTTCCCGAGGGCCTGAAGGCGGTGTCGAACGGAGAGTTGAGGCGCGAGAAGACGGAGAAGGGCCGCACGACCTTCGCCTGGCACGTCGGGGAGCCGATGGCGACGTACCTGGCGACGATCGCGATCGGCGAGTACGAAACGCGCCGCTCGAAGACCGCGAACGGCCTGCCGGTGTACGTGGCCGTCGACCCCGACCAGTCGACGGCGAGCGCCGAGATCCTCGCCCGTATCCCCGAGATCATGCGGTGGGCGGAGGAGAACTTCGGCCCGTACCCCTTCTCCTCCACCGGCGCGATCGTCGACCGCGCGAACGACGCGGGCTACGCCCTGGAGACCCAGACCCGCCCCGTCTTCCCCGGCGCCCCCGACACCGCCCTCCTCGTCCACGAACTGGCCCACCAGTGGTACGGCAACTCCGTCACCCCCGCGTCCTGGCGCGACATGTGGCTCAACGAGGGCTTCGCGACATACGCGGAGTGGCTCTGGCAGGAGGACCACGGCGGCGACACGGCTCAGGAGACCTTCGACGCGCTGTACGACCACGGCGAGGACACCTACGAAAACCTGTGGTCCTTCCCGCCCGCGAGCCCGACGAGTGCCGCGCACATCTCCGACGACCCCGTCTACCAGCGCGGCGCCATGGTCCTCCACAAGATCCGCGAAACGACCGGCGACGCCACCTTCCACGACATCCTCCGCGGCTGGCCGACCACCCACCGCCACGGCAACGCGAGCACATCCGACTTCACCGCGTACGTGGAACAGCAGGCACCGGACGAGGACTTCAGCGCGATCTGGGACGACTGGCTGTACGGGAACGGAAAGCCGGACCACGCCTGACCGCACCCGCGTCAGGGCTCGCCCTCAGCGTCCCCGCGCGTCACGCCTCACGCCCGTCCAACTCCGCGAGCAGCCGCGGAAGTTCGGGCGGCCATACGGATTCCGCTGCGTCGGCGAGCTCCTTCCGGGTCCACCACTTCCAGCCCAGCATGCCCTCCTCGCTGTGCATGGCGCGGATGTGGTCGCCGCCGTCCGGCTCGCGGCGTGGTCCATACGCCACGTAGATGTGCTCGTGCTGGCGGACGGGGACGCCGGCGCGTGTGAAGTCGTGCTCCCAGGTGCACAGGAGAGACCCGGGGGTGAGGTCGCTCCAGCCCGTCTCCTCGCGGAGTTCGCGCAGGGCGCCCTCGCGCGGGCTCTCGCCGGGTTCGAGACCGCCGCCGGGCATGGCCCAGTGGACGCCGACCTCTTCGTTGTCGTACCGGAAGAGGAAGACGGCCCCGTCTGGGTCGAGTACGGCGATACGGGCGGCCGGGCGCGGGGTGCGCGGTTCGAGGAACATGTCCGCAGGTTAGAACGTGTGCCGGGTCGATCGCGGTGCCGGGTAATTTCCTTGCCCGGCCATGGCATCTGGGATAGCAAGGGCGAGTGATACGTGGCGACAAGGTCGGGTTACGCACTCGGCAAGACAGCGATGTCCTGGTTTTCCAGGCCGAGTTGTACGACGACGTGGTGACGCGAGCACATGCGTTCCGGGACCACGGTCTGGCCGGCCGATGAACGCATCCCGATGTGAGCTGCTGCGCTGGCAGTTCGAGCTGACCTGGTCGCTGTTCGAGTACCACCTGGAGCGGCTGGAGCCCGAGGACTTCCTGTGGGAGCCCACCCCGCATTGCTGGACGGTGCGCCCGGATGCCGACGGGGCATGGGTTCCGGACTGGGCGGAAACCGAGCCCGAGCCCGTCCCGGTCCCCACGATCGGCTGGCTGAGCTGGCATATCGGCTGGTGGTGGAGCGTGACCATCGACCATGCGCGGGGACGGACGCCTCGGGAGCGGACCGAGATCACATGGCCGGGCGACGGTAGGGCGGCCGTCGAGTGGCTGCGCGGCCTCCGCGGTGACTGGCTGGCGATACTCGACCGCCTCACCGACACCGACTTGGACGCCACCGCCCCGTTCCCCTGGCCGAACGACCCCGAGCACACCATCGCCCACATGCTCGCCTGGGTGAACGCGGAACTGATGAAGAACGCCACCGAGATCGGCCAACTCCGCTTGCTGCGCGCCGCGTCCGCGGCTTGAGCAGTGGGACGAGGCCTGAGCGGACCGCGGACGGATGCGGCAGTCGGCCGACAGGTCCTGGGGGCGGGCCTGTGGGTGCTGGTGCACATTTTCGTGAGCACGTTGCGCCGTGATGTTCACCAGGTGCTCGTTTGAGCGCCTGGTGAGCAAACTCCCGCTGAGTGTTCACGTTTTTGCGCGGTAGGGGTGGGGAGCCCGCGAGCCGTCATCGCTCCAGCGGCACGCTGGGACTTTGAAGCTCGAACCAGACGTGTTTGCCGTTCCGGCCGGGGTTGTACGCCGGGCCGACGCCCCATGTGTGCGCGAGTGCTTGTACGAGGAGTAAACCGCGCCCGCCTTCGCTGTCCTGTGCGGCTTCGGAGGAGAGCAGCAGCCCTGCGGGTCCGTCATCGTACACGGCCACGCGTACGCCGTCGACCAGAACTGCCGTCTCCAGCCTGATGGTTGGCGTACCGGTGTGCCGTACGGCATTGGTGACGACCTCGGAGACGAGGGTGCGGGCGGTGTCGGCGAGGTGCGGGGCGTGGCCATTCGCGGCGAGGAGTATGGCGACGGTGTCTCGGCAGATCTTCGGGCTGAGGGGCGAGTTGGGGGTGGTGAGCTGGTACGTCGGCGGGTCGGCGTTGTCGTTCATGTCTTTCAACTCCCTGTACATGTCGAGGTGTTGCGCGGCGAGAGCCACCGTGGCTCGGGCACCGTGGGGTGGGCGCCTGCACTGCGGATTCACTGGCGTGCTGCGCGCTGACAGGACAGACAGTAGGGCACATCTATGAGACGGCACATGTATGTGACGGAAAAGCCACTCGTGTGAGTGGACCCGTCGTACGCACGGACGGCAGACTTGGACCGCTCGACCAGGAGGAAACGGATGCCACCCAGGAGCAACCCCACCGCCCGCCAGGCCCGCCTCGGCGCGGAGCTGCGAAAGCTCCGGGAGGCGGCAGGGATGGCGGCCCGCGAGGCGGGGGCGTTCCTCGGCGGCAACCAGGCGCAGATCAGCCATATCGAGTCGGGGCGCTGGGGTGTCAGCGCGGAGCGCATTCGGCGGCTGGCGACGCTGTACTCGGCTTCGGACAAGAAGCTGGTCGATGCTCTGTGTGCGATGGCCGAGGAGCGGGCGAAGGGCTGGTGGGAGGAGTACCGGGGCGTGCTCGCCCCCGGCTTCCTGGACATCGCCGAACTGGAGCACCACGCAACGTACTTGCGCAGCGTCCAGGTGGTGAACGTGCCCGGCATTCTTCAGACCGAGGAATACATCCGGGCGATCCATCGCAGCTACAGGCCAGTGCTTCCCGCTGAGGACGTGGACGCGCGGGTCGAGTTCAGGCTGACGCGCCGGAGGATTTTCGAGCGGGACAAGCCGCCCCCATTCCAGGCCATCGTCCACGAGGCAGCGCTGCGTATGCGCTTCGGCGGCCGCAAGATTGCCAAGGGCCAGCTCGACTACCTGCTGGAGGCCTCGGAGTGGCCCACGGTGACGGTGCGCGTCCTCCCCTTCACCTGCGAGGAGTTCATCGAGGCGACAGACGCCCCGCTGTACGCCGGCGCAGTCGTGCCCCAACTCGACACAGTGCAGCTGGACAGCCCCATGGGGAGCTTCTTCCTGGGAGATGAGGCCAAGCTGAACAGGTACCGGCAGCTGCTCGACATCGCCGAGCGCTCGTCCCTGAGCGAGCCGGAATCCCGGCAGCTCATCCATCACATCGTGCGAGAACTCTGAGGGGCAACGCAGTGTCCGTGCAGTGGCAGAAGTCGTCCTTCTCAGGTGTGGAGGGCGGGAACTGCGTAGAAGTCGCCCGCACCGAAGCACACCTCCTCCTCCGTGAAAGCGACACCCCCGCCGACGTACTCGCCATGCCCCCTCTTGGCCTGGCAGGCCTCATACGCCACATCAAAGCCGAGCAGCAGCGATGACGGCGGAGCCCCCGGTCACCGAGTGACCGGGGGCTCCGACAAAAACAGGCGTGCCGAACCTCAGACGTTCACGCCGAAGTCCTGCGCGATCCCCACGAGGCCCGAGGCGTAGCCCTGGCCCACTGCGCGGAACTTCCACTCGGCGCCGTTGCGGTAGAGCTCGCCGAAGACCATGGCGGTCTCCGTGGCGGCGTCTTCCGAGAGGTCGTAGCGGGCGATCTCCGTGCCGCCGGCCTGGTTGATGATGCGGATGTAGGCGTTGCGGACCTGGCCGAAGTTCTGGGAGCGGGTCTCGGCGTCGTAGATGGAGACCGGGAAGACGATCTTGTCGATGTCGGCGGGGAGGCCCGCGAGGTTGACGTTGATCGCCTCGTCGTCGCCCGCGCCCTCACCCGTGCGGTTGTCGCCGGTGTGGACGATGGTCTGGTCCGGGGTCTGCTTGTTGTTGAAGAAGATGAAGTGGCCGTCGGAGTAGACCTTGCCCTGGGGGTTGACCGCGATGGCCGAGGCGTCCAGGTCGAAGTCGGTCCCCGTGGTGCTGCGGACGTCCCAGCCGAGGCCCACGGTGACAGCGGTCAGGCCCGGAGCCTCCTTGGTGAGCGAGACGTTGCCACCCTTGGACAGGCTTACAGCCATTGTTGGGAGTCCTTCCATCGTTGACGTACGTACGACAAGTGCGGTGCGGTTGAACTCGGTGCTTCGTACGGGGACGAAGCTACCGTCACCCCTATGAACGCCGCGGGGGGTCCCCCAGGTTCCGCTCTCTTTACTTTCTTTACTCGGGGCCCCGGAAGCCCGAACCCGGGCCTTGGAAAAAGCGCGTGACGTGGACCGGACACGCACGCGACCATGGAGCCATGTCTGGTCCCTACGTCATCCGCGGCTCCGTCTCGCTCCCCGAGGCCGAGCTGGTGTGGCGTTTCTCGCGCTCCTCGGGGCCCGGTGGCCAGCATGTCAACACGAGTGACACCCAGGTGGAGGTCCGGTTCGACCTCGCGAAGACGGAAGCCCTGCCTCCGGTGTGGAAGGCCCGCGCCCTCGAACGGCTCGCCCCGAAGCTCGTCGACGGAGTCGTCAGCGTACGAGCCTCCGAACACCGCTCCCAGTGGCGCAACCGCGAGACCGCCGCCGTCCGCCTCGCCGCCCTGCTCGCCGAAGCCACCGCCCCGCCGCCCAAACCCCGCCGGCCCACCCGCATCCCCCGCGGCATCAACGAACGCCGGCTGAGGCAGAAGAAGCAGCGATCCGACACCAAGCGCGGGCGCTCCGGGCGCGACTGGGGACCGTAAGCGATCGAATTTCGCTGGTTCGGTTACCCCAACTGCCGGTACCGCCCCCGGAAGTACGCCAACGGCCCCCCGTCCGCACTCGGCACCGACGCCGCCAGCACCCGCCCGATCACCAGCGTGTGATCACCCGCGGGCACCCGCTGCTCCGTCCTGCACTCCAGGGTCGCCAGGGCACCGCCCACGAGCAGCGCCCCGGACGCCTCTCCGCGTACGTACGGAATGTCCTCGAAGAGGAGGCGGTCGGAGATACGGCCCTTCATGGCGAAGCGGCCCGCGATGTGGCGCTGGCTCTCGGAGAGGACCGAGACCGCCCACAGGGGCTGCTCGTCGAGCAGGTCGTCCATGCGGGAGCCCTCGCGCAGGCTGACCAGGACCAGGGGCGGATCCAGGGACACGGACATGAAGGCGGTCGCCGTCATCCCGACGTCCTCACCGCCCGGCCCCTCGGGATCCAGCGCGGGCTCGTGCGCGGTCACCAGCACCACGCCCGCGGCCAGCCGGGACATGGCGGCGCGGAACTCGTCGTCACTCACCCCATCAGCATGCCCGTCAGAGGTGGGGGGCAGGGGCACACCTGGGGCAGGAGGAGTCGTCAGCACCCGGAAAACGCTAGGCTCCTCGCTCCGGTCCGCACATCGGACCAGCGCCCGAGCCAGGTCCTAGGACCGACGACCGACCACCGACCGACCACCGACCGGCCACCGACCGGCCACCGACTGACGACCGGTCGATGTCCCACCGGTGTCCGTCCCGGGCCCTGTAACCTCACAGACTCCACATAATTGCGTTCAGTAAACGCACGGTGAAAACGCAGAAACTCTACTCAATTGCTCACGTTCAGTTGTGACTTGAGTCACAAGGGCCATATTTTGTTGACCCTGTGTACCGAGTGGGCAGCGCGCTGTGATTCAGTGGCGGAGACGCTGCAATCGATAGGCGACCCAGGGATCAGCCAAACAATTCAGTAGGCGACCAGTCCACCGTCGACAGTCGATCAGTACCAGTACAGACGAGATACACAGACGAGAAGCGCAGTCGAGAAGCCCGGATAACTCTGGAGTTGCTGTCGAGGTCTCGGGGAGAGCGAGCATGGAGACCGAGTCGGAGCCGTACGTCCGTCTTGCGACCCTGCGGCAGCTGCATCAGGTCATGGCCGACATGAACACGGCACGCAGCCTCGCCGACACGCTGCAGACCGTCGCCGACGGAGTCGTGACGGGCCTGGGCTACGAAATCGCCGCCGTCAATCTCGTACGCCCCGACGGAGACCTCGTCGTCGCCGCCTTCGCGGGCAACTCCGCCGCCGAGGCGCTCATCACCGGCCGCGTCGGCTCCCGCGCCTCCTGGGAGCGCCGGCTGAACATGGGCGAGGCCTGGGGCGACCTGCGTTTCATACCCCACACCGAGGGCTGGGTCCTCGACGACGACGACGTTCCGCAGTGGTACACCGACGGCCCCGCGCCCCGCTTCGAGGACGAGTGGCACCCCTCCGACCGCCTCTTCGCGCCCATGTACACGCCGGGCGTGCCCGGCGGCGCCTGCGGCGAGCTGATCGGCGTACTCTCCGTCGACCGCCCGCGCAACGGACGGCTCCCCGGCGCCTGGGGACGCGAGGCCCTGCAGATGTACGCGTTCCAGGCGGCCATCGCGATCAGCAACGCCCGGCTCAGGGCCAACATGCAGCGCGCCCTCGTCCGCCTGGAGCGGGAGCAGCAGGCCCTGCGCGCCAGCGAGGAGAGCTTCCGCCAGGCCTTCGAGTACGCCCCCTCCGGCATGGCCATCGCCGAGATGGGCGGCGACCAGCACGGGCGCATCCTGCGGACCAACGACGCGCTGTGCCGCCTCCTCGGCCGCCCCGCCTCCGCGATGCGCCGCTACTCCTTCTCCGACCTGGTCCACCCCGAGGACATCGGCACCCTGCTGCGTACGTCCGCGGAGGGCGGTCGCGCCGAACTGCGGCTCGGGCGCCGCGACGGGACGTACGTCTGGGTCTCCCTGCGCAACAGCGTGGTCGCGGACGCCACCGACGGGCCGCGCTTCCTGCTCACCCACGTCGAGGACATCGAGGAACGCAAGCGCCGCGAACTCCAGCTCGCCCACCGCGCCTCGCACGACTCGCTCACCGGACTGCCGAACTCCGCCGAACTGCGCGCCCGGCTCTCCGCCCGCCTGTGCAGCCGCCCAGCGTCCGTGGCGCCCGGGCCGGTGGACGCGCTGGACGCGGCCTACGCGCAGCACGGCGAGTACGGGCAGCATGGGGAAAACGGCGGGGCGCCCGTGTACGACGCGAACGGGCACGGGTTCGACTTCCGGCCGGGCTCCGAGGCCTTCGACGCGTACGACCATCACGTACACACCGTCGCGCCGCAGGGCGAGACGGACGACGGCACGAAGGGGCTCGCGGTTCTCTTCTGCGACCTCGACGGCTTCAAGTCGATCAACGACCGCTTCGGGCACAACGCCGGCGACGCGGTGCTGATCGAGGTGGCGCGACGGCTGAGCGGCGGCGTACGGGACGGGGACACGGTCGCGCGGCTCGGCGGCGACGAGTTCGTGGTCCTCGCCGACGGGCTCGGCCGGGCCGACGCACAGGACCTCGCGGTCCGGCTGCGCAACGAGATCATCCAGCCGATACGGGTCGACGGCCGCGCGATGCGGGTCGGGGCGAGCTTCGGCATCGGATGGGCACATTGCGGCATGACTGCGGACGAAGTGTTGAAGTCCGCTGACGAGCGGATGTACGTAGAGAAACGGTCTCGTCCCAAAGCTCATCGGCGTGCGGGCTGAGGCGCAGGTCAGCGGTGGTGTGCGAGCTGAATCACCCGTTTGGGGCGCCTGGAGCGGGTAGGCTCGCCCTTCTATTCACCTATCGCATCTGCACCACACCCGTTGAGGAGACCAAGGGATGACGCCCGGCAACAACGGCGCGAGCACGCCCGAGGACGACGACCCGTTCGGCTATCTGTACGCCGACGGGCAGGCCGCCGGAGCCACACCGCCCGATGGAGGCGGTGGCTACGGCTACCCCGGCTCGGTCAACCGGGTGCGGGCGGTCGGCGAGCGCCAGTACGGCCAGCAGGCCCAGCAGGCTTCCCAGACAGCCCCGACCGCGCAGTACGCGCAGGCTCCGGCCCAGCAGGGGCAGGGGACGTACGGCCAGTCCCACTACCAGGCGCCGGAGACGTTCCCCGGCGGCGCACCCACGACGCGCACGCCACTGCCGGGCAGCGGCCTGGGCGGTGGCGGCCGTGGCCGTGGTCCCAACACCAAGGGGCTCCTGATCGGTGCGATCGCCGTGGTCGCGGCCGTCGTGATCGGCATCGGTGTCGCGATGCTCGGCGGCGACGAGGACCCACCGGGCGACGACGCGGCGGGGTCGACGCCGACGGCCGAGCAGAACACCCAGCCGAGCCCGTCGGCTTCTAAGCCGGCGCAGAACGAGGACGTGAAGCTGCCGGAGATCGACGCCAAGGCGCTGAAGCTCGAGGGCGCCGCGACGGTGGCTTCGGACGTCAAGGGCGCCAGTGCCGAGGGCGGTTCGTACGTGGGCCTCAACGCGGTCGGCTCCAAGGTCACCTGGACGGTCAACGACATCCCCGAGGACGGTGTCTACACCGTCTTCGCGGGATACAGCGTCGCTGGCGATGACCAGGAGATGACGCTCATCGTCAACGGCAAGCCGTTCGGCAGCAAGCTGAACATGAGCAACTTCGCGGAGGCCAAGGACTTCGAGAAGGGCTGGCAGAAGACCTACGCGTGGCCCACGCTCAACAAGGGCAGCAACACGATTTCGCTGTCCTGCGAGGCCGGGGACAAGTGCGATGTGCTTCTGGACCAGCTGTGGCTGAAGAAGGGCCAGGTCAAGGACTAGGCGCCAGGCGCTCCGCTGGAAGGGCAGTTCGTAAGCTGCGGGTTCGTCGTGGCTGGTCGCGCCCCGCGGCGGAGCCGCATATGTCCACAGCCCCGCGCCCCTATCGGGGCGCCTCATGCCAGCCGCGTTTGGACAGTGCCCTTACGCCGCGCTGGCCTCACCCGTCACCGTTACCTGCCCCAGCAACTCCTCGTACGCCCGCCGGTCGAACTCGCCCGCCGCAGGCGCCAGTACCGTCGCCGTCGACAACGCGACCGCGCGGGCCAGCCTTTCCGGCCACGGCAGGCTCTCCACCAGACCCGACAGCAGGCCCGCGACCACCGAGTCGCCCGCGCCCGTCGGGTTGCCCTCCACCGGGTGTGGCGGTGTCGCTCGCCAGTGACCCTCCGCGTTCAGGGCAAGGAGGCCCTCCGGGCCCAGGGAGGCGACCACCGCGTGGGCGCCGCGGCGGCGGGCGTCCCGCGTGGCCTGCAACGGCTCGTGGGAGCCGGTGAGTTCGGCGAGTTCGTCGGTGTTCGGTTTGACGATGTCGGGGCGGGCGGCGACGCCTCGGCGCAGGGGTTCGCCGCTGGTGTCGAGGAGGACCGGGACCGACAACGATCTGGCTGTGCGGATGAGTTGGGCGTACGCGCCGACCGGGACGCCGGGCGGGAGGCTGCCGCACAGGGCCACCGCGGAGGCGGCGGGCAGCAGGTCCTCGTACGCGTCCTGGAACGCCCGCCACTCCGCGGGGGAGACGAGCGGGCCCGGCTCGTTGAGTTGAGTCGTGTCACCGGTCGTCGTGTCGACCACCGCGATCGTGCGACGGGTCGGACCCGCCACCGGGACCAGCGCGTCCACGACGCCCGGTGTGGACGTGAGGTGGCCCTGGAGGGCCCGCCCGGTCGCCCCGCCCACGAAACCCGTGACCGTCACGGCGTGGCCGAGCACCGCCAGCACCCTGGCCACGTTCAGGCCCTTGCCGCCGGGGCGTTCGGTCACCTCGGTGACGCGGTGTGAGGCGTGCGGGCGCAGGGCCGGTACGCGATAGGTGATGTCGAGAGCGGTGTTCAGCGTGACCGTGAGGATCACCTGGGCCGACCTCCCCCAAGTGCGCGCTTGCCAAGGGGGCTTCTGATGGATCTCCGCGGCGTCGCGGCGTCTGGCACGCACTCCCCCACTCTCGGCTCCGCTCGAGCGGGGGGACCCCCATGCCGCGTTGCCGAAACGCCCACGTGGCTCCTCCCCCACGCTCGAACAACCTCGCGCGGGGGGACCCCCATCGAGGGCGCTCCGGCGCCTTGCGATCGCACGCACCAGACGCCGCTCCTTCTCCCACGGCGATCCATCAGAAACCCCCTTGTCCGGATGACCGATCATGCCAGCCAGACGGCGGTCGGCCCAGTTCCGCAGGCCAGCCGCCCGGCTCAACGAACGGCAGAATCAGCCCAGTTGGGGCTCAACCACCCATTCTCCCCGGCGCATCACGCCCGTGAGGGCGAAGTCGGCGTCCAGGATCACCAGGTCCGCGTCCTTGCCCGGTTCCAGGGAGCCCACCCGGTCGTACAGGCCGAGCAGCCTGGCCGGGGTGGCCGAGAGGGCGGTGACCACGTCCTCGACGGGCAGGCGGTCCACGGTGACGGCCCGCTTGAAGGCACGGTCGAGGGTCAGGGTCGAACCCGCGATGGAGCCGCCCTCCACCAGCCGTGCCACACCCTCGCTGACCTCGACCTCCAGCGGGCCGAGCATGTAACGGCCGTCGCCGAAACCGGCCGCGTCCATCGCGTCCGTGATGAACGCCACCCGCTCCGCGCCCGCGTGATGGAACGCCAGCTGAAGTGACGCCGGGTGCAGATGCGTACCGTCGTTGATCAGCTCGACCGTGATCCGCTCGTCCTCCAGGAGCGCGGCGATCGGGCCGGGAGCGCGGTGGCCGAGGACGGGCATCGCGTTGTAGAGGTGCGTCGCCACGGTGGCGCCCGCCTCGATGGCCTCCATCGTCTGCTCGTACGTCGCGTCCGTGTGCCCGATCGCCGCGATCACCCCGTGCTCCGCGAGGAGGCGTACGGAGTCGACGCCGCCCGGCAGTTCCGTGGCGAGCGTGACCATCTTGGCCTGGCCGCGTGCCGCGTCGATCAGCTTGCGCACCTCCGCCGGGTCCGGGTCGCGCAGCAGTTCCTCGGAGTGTGCGCCCTTGCGGCACGGCGAGATGAACGGTCCCTCGAAGTGGATGCCCGCGATGTCGCCCTGCTCGGCCAGTTCGGAGAGCAGTCCGGCGCGCTGGGCGAGCGCGTCCATGTCGCCGGTGACGGTCGACGCGACGATCGTCGTGGTGCCGTGCAGGCGGTGCGTGTGGACGCCCTTGAGGATGTCGTCGACCGTCCCGGAGGTGAAGGACGCACCTCCGCCGCCATGGTTGTGGATGTCGACGAAGCCGGGGACCAGCCAGTGGCCGGTCAGATCCAGTACGTCGGCGTCCGCGGGAGCACTCCCGGCAATACGTGTGCTCTCGACGATCACGCGTCCGCCGTCCACGATCCCGGTGGGCAGCACCACCTGGGCACCGGCGAGCACTTTGCTAGTGGCCATCAGGTGGTTACCTCCGAGGGGGCAGTAGGGGTGGTGGACAGCAGGTCCCAGGCCAGCAACCCGGCGCCCAGGCAGCCGGCCGTGTCCCCGAGGGCCGCCGGGACGATGGCGGGCAGCTTCTGGAAGGTCACCCGGCGCTCGACCGCCGCCCGTAGCGGTGTGAACAAGGTCTCCCCCGCCTCGGCCAGGCCGCCACCGATGATCAGCGTGCGCGGGTCCAGCAGGGTGAGCGCGGTGACCAGGCCGTCCGCGAGCGCGTCCACCGCCTCCTGCCAGACCGCAGCCGCCCGCGGGTCCCCGGACTGCACGGCCTTCGCGCAGTGGGCCGCATCCGCCTCCGGATCACCGGATGCTTCGGCCCAGGCCGCGCTCACCGCCGACGCGGACGCGAACCGCTCCAGACAGCCGCGCTGCCCGCACGGACACGGGGTGCCCCCGGGGCGTACGACGATGTGGCCGATCTCGCCCGCGAAGCCGTGCGCGCCCGCCTCCACCCGGCCGTCGATACCGATCGCGCCCGCGATCCCGGTGCCGAGCGGCACGAACAGGAACCGGTCGGCTCCCCGCCCCGCCCCGAGCCGCCCCTCGGCGAGGCCGCCGGTGCGCACATCGTGCCCGAGGGCGACCGGCATGCCGGACAGCCGCTCGCCGAGCAGATCCCGCAGGGGTACGTCATTCCAGCCGAGGTTGGCCGCGTACACCGCGATGCCCCGCTCGGCGTCCACGATGCCGGGGACGGCGACGCCGACGGCGGACGCGGGCTCGCCGAAGTGGCGCTCGCCGTACGCGCGCAGGTCCGCAGCGAAGCCGAGGATCGACTCCACCACGGCGTCCGGTCCGCGCTCCCGGCCTGTGGCGCGGCGGACCTGGTGCAGCAGGGGGTGCTTGGGGATCCGCGGCGGTAGCCGCTGGTCGATACGGCCCCCGGAGGGCACAGCGCCGTCGGCCCCCACGAGGGCGGCCTTCATCCCGGTGCCGCCCACATCGAGGGCGATGACGTGTTTCACGGGAACAGTCTCGCCCCTGACCCCACGAGAGGTCTAGTCCACTCGCGTACTGTAGACCTTTGCATTCCGGTTATCCGGTCTTCAACTTCCGTGACGAGTGCGACAGATGGAGAAAACAGCGGTGCGGCGACGAGTGACAGGTTTCATCTCGATGGTGTCCGCTATGGGCGTGACGGCTGCACTCGGCGGCTGCTCCGGCGACACCGCGGCCACCCAGAACGCCACGCTCACGCTGGTGGCCGCCGACTACGGCGACTCCGAGGCGAACAGCTCCCAGAAGTACTGGGACAAGCTGGTCAAGGCGTACGAGAAGAAGAACCCCGGCATCGAGGTCGACGTCAGCGTTTACTCGTGGAACGAGGTCGACGCCAAGGTCAAACAGATGGTCGCCGACGGGGAGGCGCCCGACATGGCGCAGATAGGCGCGTACGCCGACTACGCCGCGAAGGGCCAGTTGTACGAGGTCGACGAGCTGCTCTCCATACCCGTCCAGGCCGACTTCGTCTCACGCCTCGCCGAGGCGGGCGAGGTGGGCCGGGTGCAGTACGGCATGCCGTTCGCCTCCTCCACGCGGCTGCTGTTCTACAACAAGGAGCTCTTCGCCGACGCCGGCCTCACCCCGCCGCAGAGCTGGAGCGAACTGGCCGCCGCCGCCAGGACCCTGAAGTCCCGCGGGGTCGAGACGCCGTACGCGCTGCCCCTCGGACCCGAGGAGGCCCAGGCCGAGACCATGATGTGGCTGCTGAGCGGCGGCGACAGCTACACCGGCACCGTCGGCTCGTACGGCATCGACTCCGACCAGAACATCGCGACCTTCAACTGGCTCAAGAACGACCTGGTGGGCAAGGGGCTCACCGGGCCGACCCCGCCCGGCGAACTCAACCGCGCCGACGCCTTCGAGGCGTTCGCCCGCGGCGAGGTCGGCATGCTCAACGGTCACCCCTCGCTGATGCAGGCCGCCGAGAAGAAGGGCGTGGAGTACGGCATGGTGCCGATGCCCGGGATCGACGGCAGGGCCAAGGCCACGATGGGTGTCGCCGACTGGATGATGGCGTTCAAGGAGAACGGCAACGGCGAGGAGATCGGTGAGTTCCTCGACTTCGTCTACAGCGAGAAGAACGTGCTCGAGTTTTCCCACGAGTACAACCTGCTGCCCGTGACCACCTCCGCCTCCGATGCGATGGCCGAGGACAAGAACGACAAGGATCTCGACCCGTTCCTGTCCGAGCTTGAGAACGCCGAGCTGTATCCCGTCGCCAAGACGTCCTGGGCGCAGGTCAGCGCCGACATCAAGCAGCAGATCGGCAAGGCGGTGGGGCCGAATGCGCGGCCTGCAGCGGTTCTCGGGTCGCTGCAGCGGTCGGCTTCGGCGGCCGAGAACGCGGAGTAGCTGCGCAGGCTGGGTGGGGTGCCTAATAGCTCGGGGCTCGATGTCGTTTGGCGGGTGCGGGTTTGTTGTGGCTGGTCGCGCAGTTCCCCGCGCCCCTGGGGGGCCTGCGGCCCCCTCGGGGCACGGGTACCGTGCGGGGCATGGCAGAAGAGCTGACCCCGCTGGAGCGTGACGTACTCGCACTGGAGCGGCGTGGCTGGGAGTCGCCCGGGGCCAAGGAGCGGGCCATACGGGAGGAGTTGGGGATGGGGCCGGTTCGGTACTACCAGTTGCTCAACGCCCTGCTTGATGCGCCGCGTGCTCTGGCCCATGACCCGGTGACCGTGAACCGGCTGCGCCGAATACGGGACGCTCGCCGGGCCGAGCGCTGACGGATCGGTGACGGATAGGGTCGCCGTATGGGCAGCCAAGCGGACCCCTCAAAGACCCCGACGCCATTGCCGACTCCCGCGACGCCGGCGGGACGTGACGGCCTCGACGCCCTCCTCGCGCGGCCCGAACGGGCCGTACTCGCCTTCGACTTCGACGGCACCCTCGCCCCGATCGTCCCCGACCCCGAGCAGGCCCGCGCCCACCCCGAGGCAGTTCCGGCGCTCGCCGCCCTCGCCCCGAAGGTCGCCTCCGTCGCCGTCGTCACCGGCCGCCCGGCCGACGTCGCGGTCCGCCACGGCGGTTTCGCGGGCGTACCCGGCCTTGAACACCTCGTCGTACTCGGCCACTACGGCGCCGAACGCTGGGACGCGGTCACCGGCACCGTCACGGCGCCCCCGCCCCACCCCGGCGTCGCCACCGTCCGCGCCGAGCTGCCCGGCGTCCTCGACCGGGCCGGCGCCTCGCAGGGCACCTGGATCGAGGAGAAGGGCCGCGCCGTCGCCGTCCACACCCGCCGCGCCGAGGACCCACAGGCCGCCTTCGAGGCCCTGCGCGAACCTCTCACGGACCTCGCCACCCGCCACGGCCTGGTCGTCGAACCGGGCCGCCTGGTCCTGGAACTCCGCCCACCGGGCATGGACAAGGGCGTCGCGCTACGCGAGTACGTACGAGAGGTCGGCGCCGGGGCGGTGGCGTACGTCGGTGACGACCTGGGCGACCTCCCTGCGTTCGCAGCCGTCGACAAACTCCGCTCCGAGGGCATCCCGGGCCTGCTGGTATGCAGCGGCAGCACCGAGGTGACGGAACTGCAGAAGCGCGCGGACCTGGTGGTGGACGGCCCAGAGGGGGTCGTACGCCTCCTGGTGTCACTGGCAACGCAACTGAACCAGCCGCGCCCCTGAAAAGAGCGGGCCGCAGGGGCCCTCTTTTCAGGGGCGCGGGGCTGTATCGATTTGCGGCTCCGCCGCGTGGGCGCGACCAGCCACAACGAACCCGCAGCGTTAAAACGGCCTAACCCGCGGAGCGAAGCGCTTCAAGCTGGTCCAAGAACCACTGGGCCGGAGGAAGCGCAGTAGCCGCGGCGGCCAGCCGCTCGGCGCGCTCGGCCCGCTCGTCACGCGGCATCGTCAGCGCCTCATGCAGGGCACGGGCGGTGCCCACAACGTCGTACGGGTTCACCACAATCGCATCCTCGCCCAGCTCCTCGTACGCCCCCGCCTCCCGCGAGAGCACCAGCGCGCACCCCTCGTCGGAGACGACCGGCACCTCCTTGGCGACGAGGTTCATCCCATCGCGGATGGGGTTGACGAGGGCCACGTCGGCCAGCCGGTACGCGGCGAGCGAGCGGGCGAAGTCGTCCTTCAGGTGCAGCACGACCGGGGTCCAACCAGGCGTCCCGTACTGGGAGTTGATCTCGTCCGCGAGCCGTTGCACCTCGGTCATGTAGTCGCGGTACACGGCCAGGTCCTGCCGCGACGGATACGCGAGGGCTACATGCACGACCCGCTCACGCCACGACGGCTGGTCCTCCAGCAACTGCCGGTACGCCAGCAGCCCCCGCACTATGTTCTTCGACAGCTCCGTCCGGTCCACCCGCACGATCGCCTTGCGGCCCGCACCTATCTGCTCCCGCAGTGCGACGATCCGCTCGTCCACGTCGGCTTCGTGCGACCGCTTCCGCAGGAAGTCCGCGTCCGCGCCGAGCCCGTGCACCCCGATCCGCGTACCCGACGGGATACCGGGGCCCAGGACGGCATGACAGCAGTCGGTGAACGCGTCCGCCCACCGCTGGGTCAGGAACGCCGCCCGGTCGGCGCCGAGGATCCCGCCGAGCAACTGCGCGGCTATGTCGTCGGGCAGCATCCGGAAGTACTCCGGCGGAGCCCACGGCGTGTGCGAGAAGTGCCCGATCCGCAGGTCGGGGCGCAGCTCGCGCAGCATGCGGGGGACCAGCGTCAGGTGGTAGTCCTGCACGAGCACGGCGGCGCCCTGTGCCGCCTCCTCGGCGAGCGCGTCGGCAAAGGCGCGGTTGTACGTCTCGAACGACGCCCACTGCCGCCGGAACTCCGCGTCGAAGGCCGGCTCCAGTGGCGTCTGGTACAGCATGTGGCTCACGAACCACAGCACGGAGTTCGCGATGCCGTTGTACGCGTCCTCGTGTACGTCGGCGTCGATGTCCAGCATCCGTACGCCGTGCTCGCCGACTCCGCGCCGTACGGCCTCGCGGTCGCCGTCGCCGAGCGCCGAGCAGACCCACAGCGCGTCTGCCTCCGGGCCGATCGCGGACAGGCCGGAGACCAGGCCGCCGCCGCCGCGCTTGGCTTTGAGGGTCCCTTTCTCGTCCAGGGCGTACGAGATCGGGCCCCTGTTGGAGGCGACGAGTATCTGGGCTTGCGTTGATGCCATACGGCTCAACTTAGCCCAGGGCAGAACCGCTCAAACGTACGCCTCAGCCGTATACAAGGGTGAGCGCGCCGCTAGGTTCCGCAGGGTGCCTAGGAGCTCGGGACGCTGTGTCGTATGGCGGCTGCCGGTGCGTTGTGGCTGGTCGCGCCCCGCGGCGGAGCCGCAAATCGATACAGCCCCGCGCCCCTGAAAAGAGGGCCTGCGGCCTCTTTTCAGGGGCGCGGTCGCTACCTACGCCGCCTTTCGTTCCGCGTACTCCTCGATCTCCGCCATCGGCGGTCGTTCCTCCGTGTCCACGGAGTACGTACGCGGCGCGAATCCCGCCTCGACCCTCTCGAACTGCGTGATCCGCGGCCGGACCATATGGCCGCGGGCCAGCCGCAGCTGCGCCGTGCGGTAGATCGCGGCGGCCATGCGGCCCAGGGCCTGGCCGTCCTGGTGGCGGTGTTTGCGGACGCCTACGTCGACCTGGGCCAGGGCGTCGAGGCCCACGAGGTGCAGGGCGTCGACCAGCATGCCCAGCTCGACGCCGTACCCGACCGGGAACGGCAGCTGCTCCAGCAGTGAGCGGCGGGCCGCGTACTCGCCGCCGAGCGGCTGCACGAAACCGGCCAGCTGCGGCCAGTGCATGTTCAGGATCGGGCGGGCCATCAGTTCCGTGACGCGGCCGCCCTGGCCTGCGGCGGTCCTGCCGGAGGTGGGATCGCCCGGCAGGTTCAGCGGGCGGTCGTACATCGCCTTGACGAGGTCGACGCCCGGATCGGTGAGCAGCGGACCGACGATCCCCGAGACGAAGTCCGCGGAGAACTCCTTCAGGTCGGCGTCGATGAAGGCGACGATGTCCCCGCTCGTGACCAGCAGCGAGCGCCACAGGACCTCGCCCTTGCCGGGGACGGCGGGGATGCGCGGGAGTATCTCGTCCCGGTGCACGACCCGGGCCCCCGCGTCGGCGGCGACCTCCGAGGTACGGTCCGTCGAGCCCGAGTCGATCACGACGATCTCGTCGACGAGCGGCACCTTCTTGGTCATCAGCTCGCGGCGGATCACGGCGACGATCTCGCCGACGGTCTCCTCCTCGTTGAGCGCGGGCAGTACGACGCTCACCGTGGAGTTGGCCGCGCGCTTCGCGGCGATGAGCTTCTTCAGCGGGCGGTCGCCAACGGACCAGGAGCGCGTGTTCAGCCAGCGCTCGACGTCTTCCAGCACGTGCGGCTCTCCCTTGCATTGGACCGGGTCGCGAGTGCCCACTGCGGCAGAAGGCTGATGTGACTGTCATCTCGCGGTTCGGACTGGTCTCTCCACGATCCAGGCCTTCGGTTACAGTCTTGAACAACGCTGATGACCATCGCATGTCGCGGGTCGCCCAGCCGACAACCACATACTCACAACCGAATAGCGC
Organism: Streptomyces pseudoechinosporeus; assembly: GCF_054783935.1. Taxonomy (NCBI): domain Bacteria; kingdom Bacillati; phylum Actinomycetota; class Actinomycetes; order Kitasatosporales; family Streptomycetaceae; genus Streptomyces; species Streptomyces pseudoechinosporeus. Next base: position 126,017 of record NZ_BAAGPS010000050.1, on the reverse strand, counting down.
TCATCCAGAGGGGCAGAGGGATACGGCCCGTTGAAGCCCCGGCAACCCTCCAGCCGGTTCTCGTACCGATCGAAGATGATCGATTCCGCGAGGCTCCCGGCTAGTGAAGGTGCCAAATCCGTCTCACGACGAGATGCGTCGTGAGGAAGATGAGGAGAAAGGGCCTCGCCTCACATGGCTGCGCAGACAGTTGCAAGCACCACGAACGCTGAAACCTCCGCCGACTCGGCGCCCTCCACGAACTCCGTAGACCTCGGCCCCGCCGCAGCGCTCTCCTGCCGCGAATGCGGCCACCGCGTGCCGCTCGGCCCCGTCTTCGCCTGCGAGGAGTGTTTCGGCCCGCTGGAGATCGCGTACGACTTCTCGGCGTACGACACCGAGGAACTCCGTAAGCAGATCGAGGCGGGCCCCGCGAACATCTGGCGGTACGCGCCTCTCCTGCCCGTCCCCGCGGACGTGGCCACCAAGCCGAACATCAACCCCGGCTGGACCAAGCTCGTCAAGGCCGACAACCTCGCGCGCGAGCTGGGCGTCGACCCCGGCAAGCTCTTCGTCAAGGACGACTCCGGCAACCCGACGCACTCCTTCAAGGACCGTGTCGTCGCCCAGGCCCTGGAGGCTGCCCGCGTCTTCGGTTTCACGACCCTCTCCTGCTCCTCGACGGGCAACCTCGCCGGTGCCGTCGGCGCCGCCGCCGCCCGCGCCGGCTTCCGTTCCTGCGTGTTCATCCCGCACGACCTGGAGCAGGGCAAGGTCGTCATGGCCGCGGTGTACGGCGGCGAACTCGTCGGCATCGAGGGCAACTACGACGACGTGAACCGCTTCTGCTCCGAGCTGATCGGCGACCCGGCCGGCGAGGGCTGGGGCTTCGTCAACGTCAACTTGCGCCCGTACTACGCCGAGGGCTCCAAGACCCTCGCCTACGAGATCTGCGAGCAGCTCGGCTGGCAGCTCCCCGACCAGCTGGTGGTGCCCATCGCCTCCGGCTCCCAGCTCACGAAGATCGACAAGGGTCTGCAGGAGCTGATCAAGCTCGGGCTCGTCGAGGACAAGCCGTACAAGATCTTCGGCGCCCAGGCCGAGGGGTGCTCGCCGGTGTCCGTCGCCTACAAGGCGGGCCACGACGTCGTACGGCCGCAGAAGCCGAACACGATCGCCAAGTCGCTCGCCATCGGGAACCCCGCGGATGGCCCGTACGTGCTGGACATCGCGCGGCGTACCGGTGGTGCCGTGGAGGACGTCAACGACGAGCAGGTCGTCGACGCGATCAAGCTGCTGGCGCGGACCGAGGGGATCTTCGCGGAGACCGCCGGTGGTGTGACGGTGGGGGTGGCGAAGAAGCTGATCGAGAACGGTCTGCTGGACCCGAGCCTGACGACTGTCGTCCTCAACACCGGTGACGGTCTCAAGACGTTGGATGCGGTGGCCTCCGACACTGGTCTTACCGCGACCATCCGCCCCAGCCTCGAATCGTTCCGTGAGGCCGGGCTCCTCCAGGCGTAGCCCCGTAGACGTACCCCCGCGCCTCTTACGGGGCGCTCCATACCTGACCGGAGGTCATCCGCATGAGCGTCAACGTCCGCATCCCCACCATCCTTCGCACCTACACCGGCGGCAAGGCCGAGGTCGCCGCCGAAGGATCGACCCTCGCCGAGGTCATCGCCGACCTGGAGAAGAACCACACCGGTATCGCGGCGCGCGTCCTGGACGACCAGGGCAAGCTGCGTCGGTTCGTCAACGTCTACGTGAACGACGACGATGTGCGGTTCGAGCAGGGGCTGGAGACGGCGACGCCCGACGGGGCCGGCGTCTCGATCATTCCGGCGGTCGCCGGAGGCTGATCGTTACCGTCGGTAATGCCGGTAACTCAGGGTTCATCGAATTGCCCTCTCCGCGAGATAAGCGGAGGGGGCAATTCTGCATGGTTGAGCGCGGTACAGTTGGGGAACCTGGTGCCTCCCCGGACCGAATGCATGTGCATTCCTGTTCGACGGCCGATAAGAAGCAGCCAAAGTGTGCAGGTCTTTTGCGCCTTTCGCTCCTTTTATGGAGCCCGACTTGCCCAAGTCTAGGGCGAATTCTCCGTACATTCCGGATCGGCCATGCCCAGATTTCTCGTCCGATTGACCTGTTGCAGACGGCAGTTGGGCAGATACATTCAGCCGCGGTCGACGCGTTCCGGCGCACACCCCCAACCGTTGGGGGGTGAGGTCTGACCCGGATCCGCGAAGTGTGGATCTGTGCAAGGGCCAGTAATAGGGGAGTTAGGCATGGCTCAGGGCACCGTCAAGTGGTTCAACGCGGAGAAGGGGTACGGCTTCATCGCGGTCGACGGTGGTGCGGATGTATTCGTCCACTACAGCGCGATTCAGATGGACGGCTACCGCACCCTGGAGGAAGGCCAGCGGGTCGAGTTCGAGATCTCGCAAGGCCAGAAGGGGCCGCAGGCGGACATGGTCCGCGTGGCCGGCTGAAGCACGCGCCGACTGATCTGCAGCGACACGTTCTTCTTCCGAAGGGCTCGTACCTCAAGGGGTACGGGCCCTTCGGCATGCTCACGGGCAGCCCGTCCGCACCCCGGTAGGCGCTTGCACTCGACCACCCCGAGTGCTAATCATTGGCGTTAGCACTCTGAAGGTGAGAGTGACAACGAGGACCGGGTCGGTGAGGCCCGCAGGCCAAGTGGGGCAAGGAACCACGGGGCAGGCAGGCCGTCCGTCGCGGGCGCCAGCGCGGTCCGGAGCAATCCACCCCAGTCCGGGAGGACCACTTCACATGGCCAAGATCATCGCGTTCGACGAGGAGGCGCGGCGAGGCCTCGAGCGCGGCATGAACCAGCTCGCGGACGCCGTCAAGGTGACCCTCGGCCCCAAGGGCCGCAACGTCGTCCTCGAGAAGAAGTGGGGCGCCCCCACGATCACCAACGACGGTGTCTCCATCGCCAAGGAGATCGAGCTCGAGGACCCGTACGAGAAGATCGGCGCCGAGCTGGTCAAGGAGGTCGCGAAGAAGACGGACGACGTCGCCGGTGACGGCACGACGACCGCGACCGTCCTGGCCCAGGCGCTGGTCAAGGAAGGCCTTCGCAACGTCGCCGCCGGTGCCAACCCGATGGCCCTGAAGCGCGGTATCGAGAAGGCCGTCGAGGCGGTCTCCGGTGCCCTGCTCGACCAGGCCAAGGACGTGGAGACCAAGGAGCAGATCGCTTCGACCGCCTCCATCTCCGCCGCCGACACCCAGATCGGCGAGCTCATCGCCGAGGCCATGGACAAGGTCGGCAAGGAAGGCGTCATCACCGTCGAGGAGTCCCAGACCTTCGGTCTGGAGCTGGAGCTCACCGAGGGTATGCGCTTCGACAAGGGCTACATCTCGGCGTACTTCGCCACCGACATGGAGCGTATGGAGGCCGTCCTCGACGACCCGTACATCCTGATCGCCAACTCGAAGATCAGCGCCGTCAAGGACCTGCTGCCGCTCCTCGAGAAGGTCATGCAGTCCGGCAAGCCGCTGCTGATCATCGCCGAGGACGTCGAGGGCGAGGCCCTGTCGACCCTGGTCGTCAACAAGATCCGCGGCACCTTCAAGTCCGTCGCCGTCAAGGCTCCGGGCTTCGGCGACCGCCGTAAGGCCATGCTCGGCGACATCGCCATCCTCACGGGCGGCGAGGTCATCTCCGAGGAGGTCGGCCTCAAGCTGGAGAACGCGACCCTGGACCTCCTGGGCCGCGCCCGCAAGGTCGTCATCACCAAGGACGAGACCACGATCGTCGACGGTGCCGGTGACACCGAGCAGGTCAACGGCCGGGTCAACCAGATCCGCGCCGAGATCGAGAACTCCGACTCGGACTACGACCGCGAGAAGCTCCAGGAGCGCCTGGCGAAGCTGGCCGGCGGCGTGGCCGTCATCAAGGCCGGTGCCGCCACCGAGGTCGAGCTCAAGGAGCGCAAGCACCGCATCGAGGACGCCGTCCGCAACGCGAAGGCTGCCGTCGAGGAGGGCATCGTCGCCGGTGGTGGCGTGGCCCTGCTCCAGGCCGCCACGGTCTTCGAGAAGCTGGAGCTCGAGGGTGACGAGGCGACCGGCGCCAACGCCGTGCGGCTCGCCCTGGAGGCCCCGCTCAAGCAGATCGCCGTCAACGGTGGTCTCGAGGGCGGAGTCGTCGTGGAGAAGGTCCGCAACCTTCAGGTCGGTCACGGTCTGAACGCCGCGACCGGTGAGTACGTCGACATGATCGCCGAGGGCATCATCGACCCGGCGAAGGTCACGCGTTCCGCCCTGCAGAACGCCGCGTCCATCGCCGCGCTGTTCCTCACCACCGAGGCCGTCATCGCCGACAAGCCGGAGAAGGCGGGCGCCGCCCCGGCCGGCGGCGGCATGCCGGGCGGTGACATGGACTTCTGATCCGGTTCTTTCGCCGGGTCGGACCCGTCCGTCCAGTACCGAGGGCGGCATCCCTGTTCGCAGGGGTGCCGCCCTCGGGCGCGTCCGGGGGCGTCCTGGGGTGTGTGCGTCTTGGGCGTGGCCGGGATCACAGGGGATGGGGCGGGGCGGCGGAATGCTGGTGGTGGGTGAGTAGTTGACGCATACGCACGGTAGATGCGTATGCACATACCGTTCGGAATGCCATGCCCGCTCGATGTCTGCCCGACCCCTCCGAGGAGTCCCACACGTGACTGCGACCGCCTCCGCCTCCCGAGCGGCCCAGATTCTGTCCCGGCCCGTTTCCCTGAACGGCCTCACCGTCCCGAACCGGATCGCGATGGCGCCCATGACCCGGTACTTCTCGCCGGGGGGCATCCCGGGGGAGGACGTGGCCTCGTACTACGCGCGCCGGGCCGCCGCCGGTGTCGGACTGATCGTGACCGAGGGGACGTACGTCGGTCATGAGTCGGCCGGGCAGAGCGACGACATCCCGCGCTTTCACGGTGACGAGCAGCTGGCCGGGTGGGCGAAGGTCGCCGAGGCCGTGCACGCGGCGGGCGGGACGATCGTGCCGCAGCTGTGGCACATCGGCATGGTGCGGTCCGCCGGTGAACCCCCGTACGCGGACGCCCCGGCCATCGGCCCGTCCGGCATCCGCCTCGACGGCACGGAGGGCACGGGCAAGGCCATGACCCAGGCCGACCTGGACGACGTCATCGCCGCCTTCGCCGAAGCCGCTGCCGCCGCCGAGCGGATCGGCTTCGACGGAGTCGAACTGCACGGCGCACACGGCTACTTGATCGACCAGTTCCTGTGGTCCGGCACCAATCGCCGCGCCGACGAGTACGGCGGCGACCTGGTGTCCCGTACGAAGTTCGCGGCGGAGATCGTGGCGGCGGTACGCGCGGCGGTGTCGCCCTCCTTCCCGGTCATTTTCCGGTACTCGCAGTGGAAGGCGGAGGCGTACCACGCGAGGCTCGCGGAGTCCCCGTCGGAACTGGAGGCCCTGCTGACCCCGCTCGCCTCGGCCGGTGTGGACGCCTTCCACGCCTCCACGCGCCGCTACTGGCACCCGGAGTTCGACGGCTCGGACCTCAACCTGGCGGGCTGGACGAAGAAGCTCACCGGCAAGCCCACCATCACCGTCGGCTCGGTCGGCATGAAGGGCGACTTCACCAAGGCCTTCCTGGGCGAGGGCTCCCAGACCAAGAACATCGACGACCTGCTGGACCGCCTGGAGAACGAGGAGTTCGACCTGGTCGCGGTCGGCCGCGCGCTGCTTCAGGATCCGGAGTGGGCGGCGAAGGTGCTGGAGGGCCGCGTGGACGAGTTGGCCGCGTATGACCCGGCGTCGCTGCGCACGCTGAGCTGACTCTGCCTGCGCTACGTCGAGGGCGGCCCTCCTGGTGCCAGGGGGCCGCCGTCACACGTTCCGGGGCTTCCAGACAGTGGGTATGGTCGGCTTCAGCCAACGGGCCCACTGCCGAGGACTCCGACGACGTGGACTTCCCTCCGATCCGGGTGCGGCAGGTAGGTGACGGTGAGGCCGATGTCCCGCCACATCGTGACGTACGCGCCTCGGGCGAGGCGTCCTGGCGGAGGCCATCCTGTGTCGATCGCCTGGCCGGCGTCGGTGGCGAGATCGAGGAACCGCTTGATGGCGACCGCGTGACGTTCGGGATCGCGCACCCGAAGTTGTTCGAGGGTTTCGTCCGCATGCTGCCCGAAGAACAAGATCCACCTCGGAGTGGTCACGGTGCTTCGGCCCTCTTCGCAATGTCGTCGAGCGAGACAAGGTTGCGCCCGGCTTCCGAGTCGGCGAGACGGTCATCCCAGTCCGGGGTCATGGCAACGGCCCACCACGCGTCGATGATGTCTTCCCGCTCCTGGCTTGTCGCGGCCTGCCCGAAAGAGGTTCGGAACTCCATGCGGGCTGAAGCCGAGGGCAGGGCAGCCATGATGCCGTCGACGGTACGTGGTACCTGGAGAGGCGCCGACGGTACCGGCTCTGCGGGCTGTGCGGTCATGCGGATCTCCTCGGATCGGTCTCCAGATACGCCACGGTACCGGGCGGCAAGGCGTGGCGAGGAGGGGTCATACGCCCCTGCAGAGGAGACCGAAGCTCTCCGGTAGGTGGCCGAGTGCTCCCACGCAACGGCGTGGGTCATGACGCCGCCTCGCCGCGGTCCTCGGCCTCCAGTCGCGCCATGAAGGCGTCATGGGTGAGCGCCAGTCCTGCTGGGGAGGCCTCGCGCTCCCGAGCCTGCGCGATGTCCGCCTCGTCTCGCAATCGCTGCAGTTCTTCGAGTTCGCTGGGAGAACCATGCACGTCTGCGGCTGCGTGCTCTGGGTTCATGTGGTGGCCCTTTCGCGGGAACGGCACGCCGCGCGGAGTTCGGCGACGCGGGCGTGGACTGCTGAGGGTGACAGGGGCGTTGCGGGACGGGCGGGCCCGGGCTCGCCCCGGCACGGCCCGCATACGCCGCCGGGCAGGGCCTCTGGGCGGCCCGGGGCGCCGCACTTCGCGCACTCCAGTACGCGGAGGGGCGGGCGTGCGGCAGCCGGTGTGGGCTCCGGCGGGAGCTTGCTGGTCAGGCGGTTGCGGACGAGGGCGGCCGGGCTGTGGACCGGGGTTGGGAGGCCTGCGGTCAGGGCCTGGAGTACGTGGTCGTCCGTGGCGCCCCTTGCGAACCACTCCGTGAGCAGCGGGGCGAGGTCCGCGCAGGCCGCGGCCGACAGTGACAGGGCCGGGGTCGCACGGCCGAGGGCCGCGAGGAGGATGTACGCGCGGGAGCGGGTGGGCCCTCGCCGGTCCGCTGAAGCTTCCTGCTCCTGCGGTACGTCGCCCCGCGTGAACGCCGCCCACCAGTCGTCGTCCCGCGCCGTCCGCGAGAACCACGTTCGGGTGATCCACTGTGGGCTTCCCGAGTCGGCCAGATGTTCGCGGCCCCGGCGCAAGTGGCCCGCCAGTTGAAGGTTGTTGAGGGCCGTGCGGAGTGCGCACTGGCCGTACGGGAGTGCCTTGGCCAGCGTCTTTACGGAGATGTCGGCGCCGTTGGGGAGGCGGTCGATGTACGCGGCGATGGCGGCTTCGCGAGGCGGGAGGTGGGCGAAGTCGTGGGCGGTGCGGGGGAGTTGGTCCGGGGCGCTGCGTTTTCCGTACCCCGGATTGGCCATGGGGTGCGGGGACGCGTGCGCGGGCAGGAAGGTGCCACTAAGGTTGGCTTCAGCCATGGGATCGGTGCTCTCGATCTCGTAGGTCAAACCCCCGCAGGTGTTTGCCGCACCTAGCGGGGGTTGTTCGTTATGCGGGCACGCTAAGCCCATGTGACTGTCCGTGGCAAGTCGGTCGCGTCACGTCAACTCGCAGGGAGGGTGGGCGGGTTGAGGCCCGCCTCCCAATCCTCAGAAGCAGGGCTCGGAGCTCGGCGCTTGAGCTTCGGGCAGAGCGGCTGCGGGTGGCTCCGGTTCAGCCCCCACCGGCCTGTACCCGCCTTGATCGCTTCGGAGTTGCGCCGATGCGTCCAGCTGCCCGCGCCTCCGTACCGATCGCGGAAAAATGTGACACTCGGACCCGGGACTGTCACATTTCCGCGGCCCACCTGCCCCGCCTACCGGCTGTCGGCCGCTCGGCCGCACCGGCGTGCAGGCGAGGCGCTGACGCGCATCCGCCTACCGGCCAGCTCCCTAGTCGTGCTTGAGGTTTGCTACGAAGGCAGACCAAGCCTTGGCCCGGAACACGAGCTTCGGGCCGTGGGGGTTCTTGGAGTCGCGTACGGGGACGAGGGCGGGGAAGTCTGGCGAGACTTCGAGGCAGTCGCCGCCCTGGCCGCCGCTGTAGCTGGACTTCCGCCAAGTGGCGACTTCGAGGCAGTCGCCACCACTGCCGCCGCTGTGGCTGGACTTGTGCCATATAGCCGCGCTCAGGTCGTACTCAGGGGTGTTGTTCTCCATGTTCGTAATCCTGCGCCACTGACTCGATCAAGGCCAGGGATTCCGTCGGGGAGAGCGCGGCGGCCTGGAGGAGGTTGAACATCAGTGTGTGTCGGGTGACGGTGGCCGGGTCGTCCAGCAGCTTCCCTACGTCCGGCCCTTCGACGAAGGAGAGCGGGGGCGCATCGCCGAACTCCATGAGCTTCAGAGGGCCGTCCATCGCGGCGTGTGCCCCGGCTCCGAACGGCAGCACCTGGACGATGATCCGGTGCTTGCGCGCGAGGTCCGCCACGCGGCGCAGTGCCTCCGCCATCACCGCGTCGCCGCCGACCTCGCGCCTGAGGACAGCCTCGTCCAGAATCGCCCACAACAGCGGGGTTGTTGGATCGTCGAGGATGTGCGCGCGTTCGAGACGTGCCGTCACCAGGTCGTCGATCACCTCGTCCGGCGCTGTCGGGTGGTACGCGCGGAACACCGCCTCCGCGTACGCCTGTGTCTGCAAGAGGCCCGGGATCAGCTGTGACGCGTACTGCCTGATCGCCGTCGCGATCCGCTCCGCCTCCGCCGCCTCCGCGAAGTGGTCCGGGTACTTGGACTTGTTGGCGGCCTTGCAGTTGCGCTCGAAGAACCCCTTCGTGTCGAGTATTTCGTCGAGCTTCTGGGCCATGTCCGGCTGAATCCGGCGCGTACCGGACTCCAATTGCCCGATGAACGAGCCGCTCACGAAGAGGGCCTGCCCGAGGGCGTCCTGGCTGAGGCCGGCCTTCTCGCGGGCGTGGCGGAGTTCGGCGCCGAGGAGGGCGCGGGGAGAGGTGGACGGATCGAGGTCCTTCGGTCCTGGCATGGGCAACTCCCGGTCGTACACGAGGTGTTGTTGGGACGCCGACTCTGTTCAGGCTAGCGAGGGATGGCCACTCTGGGTGGTGAAAGCGGATACTCAGAGCGAAGGGTGCCAGGTCATGGCGTTGCAATCGGAGGAGTGGCTGCGGGAGGCCGAGGAGATCGTGGCCCGACTGCGGGAGGAACTCGAAGAGTTGGGTGTCGTCCTGCCGTCCCTCCGCGTGGACCCGGTCACGGCCGCGACCAGGGAGCCGTACCCGCTCGTCGAACTCGGCCGCTGCAACCTGAACACGGCGAAGCGCCTGGCCGACGCGTTGCACGAGGCCCGCCAGTGAGCGCGGAGAACGGGAAGTACGCCATTGACGTACGGGACGGGCGGCTCGGCCAGGTGATGGGGCGCGAGGGCGGCTACGTACAGCTGAGGCCGGTGGGCGGCGGGCGGGAGTGGGACTGCCCGCCGGAGGCGTTGGGGGAGGCGGATCCCGGGGAGGTGCTGCGGGCGCGGGTGCGTCGGATCAACTGGGAAGGGCGGTTGCCGTAACCAACGGGGACACCTGCCGTCTGGGTCGTGGAGCGCGGCTCCGTGCCGTAAGCCGGGTGAGGCTACAGGTTCCCCATCGGCTCGATGTCGACCTTCACCGGTGTGCCCCAGATGCGGAGCACCTCGTAGTCGGTGAACTCGTGGACCAGGCGGTAGGCCATGCCGGGGTGGGGGCCCCGGCGTTGGGCGGCGAGGTACAGCTCGGCTTCCTGTTTGTCGCGGCGGGGGGTGCCGCAGAGTTGCCAGACCTGGCCCGTCCACATCTCGGGGAGCCAGCGCTGCTGGGGCTGGGGGCGGTCGCCCCGTACGCCGTAGCGGGACTTCGTGCGCTCGACCGCCTCGTCCGGGGTGGTCGAACGGCCCTGGGTGAACGAGTCGTTGACCTTCGAGCGGCGGGCGATGCGGCGGCGGGTCTCGCACAGCAGGCACAGGTCGGGGGCGTCCTCGTCGACCGGGCCCGTGGGGTGCTCGGAGCAGCGCGTGGTGGGCTTCGCCGTGGTGACGGTCTCCTCGAGCAGGTCCAGCGCCCGCTTCAGATCCGCTTTGACCTCGTGCAGCTTCGCGTCGGGTGTGTCCGTGCCCAGGGACTCGCCGTGCTCGCCGAGAAGCCGCAGGGCGCGGCCCAGGGCGGTCAGCTGTGCGTGGTTCATGGTGGTCATCCCCTCCCGGGAGCTGTGCTGCCGACGCCCCCAAGAATCACATGCGCCACTGACAGTCCGCCCCGGGAGCCCGGGCTCGGGCGTGACCGTCGCCCCCCGGGAGCCGGCTCGGGCCGCTGCTCAGCCGCTCCTCGGGTGCTGCTCAGTCGCCGGCGAGGGCCGCCTGAAGAGCCGCCCGGAGGTGGCCGTTCGCCTCGGTGAGCAGGCGGGCGGCGGTGGCGGCGTCGATGTCGGCGAGGAGGACGAGGATCGCGTTCTTCGTCTCGCCGTCGGCCGCGCTCAGGGCCGCTTCGATCTGGTCGTCCGGCGCGCCCGTGGCCAGCGCGACGATACGGCGCGAACGGGCCCGGAGCTTGTCGTTCGAGGCGCGTACGTCGACCATCAGGTTCCCGTACGTCTTGCCCAGGCGGATCATCGTGATCGTCGAGAGCATGTTGAGGACCAGCTTCTGGGCCGTGCCCGCCTTCAGACGCGTCGAGCCGGTGAGCAGCTCGGGGCCCACGACGACCTCGATGCCGTGCTCGGCCGCCGCCGCGAGCGCGCTGTCCGCGTTGCAGGACAGGCCGACGGTCAGGGCGCCGAGTGCGCGCGCGTGTTCCACCGCGCCGATCGCATACGGCGTACGGCCCGAGGCGGAGACGCCGACCACCGTGTCGTTTGCGGTGATGCCCAGGGAGTCCAGGTCCTCGGCCGCCAGCTCCTTGGAGTCCTCGGCGCCCTCGATCGAGTTGACCGTGGCGCTCGGGCCGCCCGCGATCAGGCCGACGACCTCGGAGGGGTCCGTGTTGAAGGTGGGCGGGCACTCGGACGCGTCGAGGATGCCGAGGCGGCCCGCGGTGCCCGCGCCCGCGTAGACCAGGCGTCCGCCGCGCGCCATACGGTCCGCGATGGCGTCGATCGCGGCGGCGATCCGCGGGAGCTGCGCGGCGACGGCGGTCGGTACGGTCGCGTCCTCGCCGTTCATGATCTTCGCGATCTCGAGGGTGGGCAGCTGGTCGATCCGAGCGAGCTCAGGACGGAACGCCTCGGTGGTCAGGGTCTCCAACTCGTCCCGTACGTCACGGTAGTTGGGGGTGGGGCCGGGATGGCGGTCGGAGGAGGCGTCGGCGGGGGAGGTCATGTGGGGCGGCTCTTTCCGGGGGTGGTTCTCTGGTTCTCCGGGTCGGTGTAGCGCCCCTTCAGGGGCGCGGGGCGGTGACATATGCGGCTCCGCCGCGTGGGCGCGACCAGCCACGTACGGCCCGCAGCGTACAGACGGCCTGTGGTTCTACCGCGCTCCCCGCGGAGCGGAAGCGTGCCGGTGCGCCAGCGCCTCGTACGACGCGGCCAGCGCCGGCGCCGCCGTCTCGTACGTCCGCTGGGCCACCCCTATGAACAGGCAGTCCACCACCAGCAGTTGGCTCGTACGGGACGACATGGCGGCCGGCCGCAACTCGCTCTCGCGGGCCGTCGACGTGGTGAGGACGTGGTCGGCGTACTGCGAGACCGGGCCGTCCGGGCGCCCGGTGATCGCGACTGTCGTGGCGCCCCGCTCGAAGGCGACCCGTAGCGGCTCGATGACGTCGCCGGTCGAACCGGAGTGCGTGATCGCGATCGCCACGTCCTTGGCGCGCAGTTGCACGGCGTTGGTGACCGCGAGATGGGGGTCGCTGAACGCGTGCGCTATGAGGCCGATGCGCAGGAGCTTCTGGTGGAGGTCCTGGGCGACCAGGCCGGAGGCGCCGACTCCGTAGACGTCGATACGGCCGGCCGCCGCCAGCGCGGAGACGGCCGCGCCGAGCTGGACCGTGTCCAGGCCGGCCGCGGTGTCGGCGAGGGTCTGCTGCTCGTCGTACGCCAGTTTCGCCACGACGTCCGCGATCGGGTCGTCGACCGCTATGTCGGCCGTGACGGCGGGCGCACGGCCCGACTGCTGGTGGGCGGCGAGGCCGGCGAGGGCCAGGCGCAGGTCGCGGTAGCCGGGATAGCCGAGGAGGCGGGCGGTGCGGACCACCGTGGCCTCGCTGGTGCCGGTTCGCTCCGCGAGGCCGGTGACTGTGAGGGCCGCGCAGCCTGCGGGGTCGCCGGCCACGGTCTCGGCGACGCGCTGCATGGAGCGGGTCATCGACGGGGCGAGGGTGCGGACCTTGGCGGCGAGGGCCGCGGGGGCGGGCGGGGCCTCGCCTGCGAAAGTTTCCTTCACGTTGAGGGTCACCTTTGAAAGGTATTTTCGGTGGGCGGGAGGGGTCAAGGGGTGGCTCGGAGGGGTTTTCGCTGCGGGGCAGTGGGGGCTGGTCGCGCAGTTCCCCGCGCCCCTGGGTGGTGGGCGGTTGGGGTTCGTGTGTCGGCTGCGGGTCCGTCGTGGCTTGTCGCTCCCCACTCTCGACTTCTCCCCCAGTGCCTTAAGGGCCTGGGGGGACCCCCAGAGCGGGGGGACCCCCATCGCGGCGGAGCCGCATATCGACACAGCCCCGCGCCCCTTACGGGGTGCAGCCCTGGCGGCTCGCAGCCCTGACGGGCGCGCGGCCCACACGGAGCGCCGTCACTTGTGCCGTAGGCGCACAATGGGCGTATGGAACCTCCCGCCGCCTCACACCCCGTCAGCCCCCTGGAGCAGGCGCTGCACGCGGCCCGTGCGCTCGTGATCGCCGATCTCGTCGCGGGCGACGTCGCCGAGGCCGACGTCGTCTCGCTCGTCGAGGCGTCGGTGGTGCAGCGGCGCTGGTGGGTGGAGCAGTGGCCGGAGGGCGTCGAGTATGTGGCGGGGCTGGTCGCCCAGGACGTACAGGACGCGCTGCTCGAGCGGTACGGGCGCTGGCCGCTGTGCCCCGTCTGCGGCGCCGGCGACCCGCACGCCCTCGACGTCGAACCGGAACTCGGGCCCGATCCGCACTGGGTGTGCCACAAGGCAGGGGTGAAGGTCTCGGCGGTGGGCGCGCTCGGCTCGGCGATCGGCGGTCCGGGCGGCCCCGGCGGGGCGCCCTCCTCGTGACGGTCTACATCGATCCGCCCGCCTGGCCGGGCCACGGCCGCATGTGGTCGCACCTGATCAGCGACGTCTCGTACGACGAACTGCACGCGTTCGCCGCGGAGTTGGGCGTCCCGCGCCGGGCCTTCGAGCGGGACCACTACGACATCCCGTCGCATCGGTACGCGGACGTCGTGCGCGCCGGAGCGGTCGAGGTCAGCAGCCGCGAGGTGGTGCGGCTGCTCTACGGGGCGGGGCTGCGCAGGCGCAAGAGCCGTACGCAATCCCTCTGAGCGAGCGGTCTCAGCTTCTGCGGAGCTCGTACACGTACTGCTCCCCGTCCTCCCGCACCCGGGTGAAGCCCGCACGCGACACCACGCCCTGGGAAGGGGCGTTGGCGTGGTCGATCTTCGCGCACAGCAGCTTCACGTCGTCGCGCGCCAGCGCCCACGTGGACAGCGCGCGCAGCGCCTCCGTTGCGTAGCCGTTGCCGCGGGCCGCTTCCTCCAGGTCGTAGCCGACCTCGGCGCGGCCCTCGTCGTCGGGTACGCCATGGAAGCCCATGCCGCCGATGGCCCGGCCGTCCTCCCTGCGCACGAGGACGAACACGCCCCACTCGGGGCGGTGCACTCCGGTCTCGTACGCCTTCATCACTATCCCGGCGGAGAACCGTGTGTTCTCGCAAGGGCCGCCCTCGATCCACTCGAAGCCGCCGGTGCCGCCGACCTGCAGATCGGCGGCGGCAGCGGGCGTGACCCCTTGCAGGGTGAGCCGCTCGGCGGGGATGACGAGGTTGTTGTTCCAGCGCCACTCGGTGACCGGCGCGCGGCCGGGCAGCTCACCGCGGCCGGTCGCCCACAGGAGGGTGCGCCAGTGGTCGGGTCCCGGCCGGACGTGCGGGAAGATCCGGGTGAGTACGTCCTCGCAGAGCCGGGCCGGGGGCTCGTACGCGATGCCCAGCCCCTCGGCGATGTCATGCGTGTGCAGGAGCACCTCGGCGATGCCCATCGCGGCGAAACCCTCACGGTTCGCGCTGCGGAAGGGGTACGGGTGGAAGGCCCGCGCCTCGCGCGGCGCGGTGCGGACGGCTGCGGCGAGCAGGGTGCCGGTCGCCTCGATGACGTCCAGGACGTCGTCGGGGTTCTCGCACTCGCCGCAGTCGATGCGGAACGGTACGTACCGGTCGGTGGGGCGGCCCGCCAACTGCCCCGCGTACGCGATGAGATCCGACGCGATGTGCTCCGCCGTCCTGCGGCAACTCCAGTCGAGACGGCCCGCCCTGACGCTCCAGTCCCGCTGCCCGGCCGCTGTCCGCAGCACCGCCACGGCGCCCGCGACGGCTTCCTGTATCTGATCCCCGCCCATGTCTCGCATGCGGGCGACGATAGGTGCTCGGCTCGCGGAACGGCACCGAATAACCGGGCAGCGGCTAACCGAGCAGCAGCTCCAGCTCGGCGCCGATGTTGTAGCGCGCCGTCGCCTCCCATTGCGCCGCCCCGTGCGGGGTGCGGAACAGGCGTGGCAGGGCAAGGAGTTGGCGCAGGACCGTGGCGCGGCCCTCGCGGAAGGCCTCGGAGGGGACGAAGGCGTACTCCTCGCGGATGGCGGCCGTGTAGACGGCGTACGTCCTCGGGGGTGCGGCCAGGATCGCCAGGTCGGCGTCGCAGAGGACCTGGCCGTTGGGGTCGTCGGGGGACGGGTCGTGGGTGACCGTGAGGCGGACCAGGCGGGCGACCTCGGCCGTCTTCTCCGGCGGGAGGCCGGCTTCGGTCAGGGCGCGTTCGGCCAGTCGGGCCGAGCGTTCCTCGTTCTCGGAGCGGTCGGGGAGGTAGACCGCGTCGTGGAACCACGCCGCCAGGCGGACCAGGTCCGGGTCGTCCGCGTACCGCTCCAGTACGTCGATGTGGTCCAGGACCGCCGTCAGGTGATCGAGCGTGTGGTAGCGGCGCTGTGGCTCCGACCAGCGGGTGAGGAGGTCGTCGGCGTACGGGGCGGGGTCGGGGGTGCTGGTGGTGCGGGCCCGTTGCAGGGTGTGGAGCCAGCGGGTGCGCAGGGCTTCGGGGTCGGCCATGGGGTCATTGTTCCCCTCCACAACGTACCCTTGAATTGGACTAGACCTGTAGTCGGCCAGGCCGCCCAAAGAAAGAGGTCGTATGAGCAAGCGTGCAGTCCTGGAGGTGATCGCCCTCGACGCCGGGGACGCGGTCGCAGCCCGGGCCGGGGGCGCGGATCGCCTCGAAGTCGTCTCCGACATGGCGGCCGACGGGCTCACCCCGTCGGTCGGGACCTTCACCGAGATCCGGGCCGCCGTCGACATCTCGCTGCGCGTGATGCTGCGGCTGGGGGACGGGTTCACCGCCGGTGACACCGGGGAAATCGGGGAACTGGTGCGCGCCACACGGGAGTTGCGGGATGCGGGGGCCGACGAGTTCGTGCTCGGATTTTTGGACGAGGCCGGTGACGTGGACGTGGCCGCGGTGGAGCGGATCGTCGCCGAACTGGACGGCTGCCGCTGGACGTTCCACCGCGCGATCGACCGGGCGGCGGACCGCGACGCCCTGCGCAAGCAGCTCGCGGATCTGCCCGGGCTCGACACCTACCTCTCGGCGGGCTCGGCGGCCGGTGTGGACGACGGCCTCCCCACGCTGCTCGCCGAGGCGGCGAGGCGCGGGGAGCCGGGCTATGAGCAGCGGCTCATGGTGGGCGGCGGGCTCCGTCTCGACCACGTGCCGCGGCTGCGGGCCGCTGGTGTGGACGCGTTCCATATCGGCGGGGCGGCGCGGCGGGGTGGGTGGGCGGAGCCCGTCTCCGCCGCCGCTGTACGCGAGTGGCGGGCGGCGCTTAGCGCTCCGCTGGGCGCGTTTTGAAGCTGCGGGTTGACTGTGGCTGGTCGCGCCGTTCCCCGCGGGGTGCCTCCGGCGGTTGGGCGGCTGCGGGTTCGTTGTGGCTGGTCGCGCCGTTCCCCGCGCCCCTGGGTTCGTGGTGGGTGCGGGGCCGCGGGCCGGTGCGTCAGCCCGTCGCCAACAGGGCATACGACCCTTCGGCTGACACAGGGCGCAGGCGGGCCGAGACAGAACCTACGCGACGGGCATACGACGCACCGGCCCACGACCCCTCCCGCCGGTGGGCAAGTTGAGGGTTCGTCGGGGCGCAGGCTTTTGCTTTTAGGGGCGCGGGGCTATATCGATTTGCGACTCCGCCGCGTGGGCGCGACCAGCCACGATGGGCCCGCGGTCGCCCATGAACCGAACCCACCCTCCCGGTAGGCGCCCTGCTCAACCGCCGGGGGCAGCCCGCATACCAAAGTGGCAGCGTCGTAGACCATCGGCTGATGACGGGTGTCCCGCCCCTCGCCACACTGAGGGCTGCGCAGCAGAAAACGGGTGGAGGGCGCATGAGCGTGGATATGCAGAAGGAGCCGGACGCACGGGCCGACCAGTCCACCGTGCTCGCCGAGTCGACCTGGGGCGTCCTGGCCGTCTGCGTCGTGGGTGGAGCCGTGGTCGGCGAGCTGGTCAGGCTGCTCGCGGGGTGGCTCGTGACCTTGCGGTGGGCGCCGTTCAAGGGCCCGGCGAAGCTGTTGGACTCGATTCCCGAGCCGTGGGTGACCATCGGCGCGGTGACCGTCGGAGCGCTGCTGGGCCTCTTCGCGGCCTTTGTCTCACTGCACGAATCGCTGTCCGTCCGCGTCTCCGACCGCCGCGTGGTGCTCACCATCCGCGACGCATCCCAGGAGTTCGCGCGGGACAAGATCCGCCTGGCCGTCCTGGACGGCAGACAACTCGTGCTGCTCGGCCACAACAGCGAGGAACTCGCCCGGGAGGACTGCGGCCTGGCCAGGCGACGCGTTGCCGACGCCTTCACCGAGCACGGCTACACCTGGTCGGACGTGGACCCGCACCTGACCGAGTTCCGGCGCTGGGTCCCGGACACTCCGGGCCTGCCCAAGGGGGCGAACGCCCTGCTCAAGGCCCGCGAGAAGGCGCTCAAGAAGCAGGACGACGCCGAGGACGCCCGGGAGCTGCGCAAGGAGCTGGCGAGACTCGGCGTCGTCGTACGCGACGAGGACAAACGGCAGTACTGGCGGCTGCCGTCCCAGTGAACGGACCGGTGAACCGACCTGCGGATCAGGCAAGTTGGGGCGGCAGCGGTGCCGCGTGCGTCACGATCAGGCCCGAGACGGCTCGGGTCAGGGTCACGTACAGGCGGCGGAGGCCGGTCCGTTCGTCCGGTTCGCCGTCGACCACGGCCTGCGGCTCGTCCAGGACCACGTAGTCGTACTCGAGGCCCTTGGCGAGCGAGGCCGGGACCAGGGTGAGGCGGGTCTCGTACGTCGTCTCCTCGCCCGGTCCGATATACGTGATCCCCGCCGACGTCAGCGCCTCGGTCAACGCCGGGATGCGCGCGTCGGCCGCGATCAGGCCGACCGAGCCCTCGTGGCTCAGCAACTCCCGGCAGGCGCCCACCACTTCGGTGTCGGCGACAGTCGTCCGTACCTCGAAGAAACCCGGATTCTCACGGACCGACGCCACCGGAGTGAGCCCGGGCGCGATGTGCGGGAGGAGCCGGGACGCGTACGTGATGACGTCCGTCGGGACGCGGAAGCCGGCCGTCAGCTCCTCCACGACAGCGTCCCGCTTGCCCAGGTGCGCCAGCGCCTCGTCCCAGCTCCGCGTCGCCCAGGGCGTGGTGCCCTGCGCCAGATCGCCGAGCACGGTCGCCGAACCCGTCGTGCAGCGCCGCCCCACCGCCCGGTACTGCATGGGGGAGAGGTCCTGCGCCTCGTCGAGGACCACGTGCCCGAGCGAGTGGGTGCGCTGGACGAGATCGGTGGCCTCGTCGATCAACACGGCGTCCGCGGCGGACCACTTGGCGGATTTCGGCGACCGTACGGGCCTGGCCCACAGGATGGTCTTCTGCTCGTCCTCGGTGAGGATTCCGTCCGCGTGTACGGCGAGGAAGCCGGCGTCGGAGAGCAGGCGCAGCACCAGCCGAGCGGGGTCGACCGGCGGCCAGATCGCCTTCACCGCCGCCTTCACGGCCAAGTTGCGGGCCACGGCGTCCTGCACACGGTCGTCCGGTGCCTCCCCGGCCCGCTCCATCTGCACGAGCACGGCGTGCGCGATGCGCTGCGGCAGGGCGTCGCGGGCGGCGCCGTAGCGGATGTCGCGGTCGAGCAACTCCTGGACGATCTCCTCCAGTTCGTACGCCGGGACGCGCCAGCGCCGCGAGCCGCGTACGACGACCACCGGTTCGGTCGGCATCGTGACGTGCGAGCGGACGGCGCGGCGCAGGACCTCGGCCATGCGGGCGTCGCCCTTGACGATGGCGGCCGGTGCATCGTCCGTGCCGCGTACCTCGACGTGGGCGACGAGGTCGTCCACGGTCGACTGCTTGACCTCCAACTCGCCCAGGGCGGGCAGGACTTGCTCGATGTAGTGGAGGAACGAGCGGTTCGGGCCGATGACGAGGGTGCCGGTGCGGGCGAGCCGCTCGCGATGGGCGTAGAGGAGATACGCGACCCGGTGCAGACCCACCGCCGTCTTTCCGGTGCCCGGACCGCCCTGCACGCACACGGTGCCGCCCAGCCCGCTGCGTACGATCTCGTCCTGCTCGGGCTGGATCGTCGCCACGATGTCGCGCATCGGGCCGACGCGCGGGCGCTCGATCTCCTGCTGGAGCAGCTTGCTGGTGACATCGGCCTCGGTGGGGTCGGTGAGGTGTTCGTCCTCGTACGCGGTGAGGTCGCCGCCCGTGTACCCGAAGCGGCGGCGCAGCGCGATGTCCAGCGGGTCCTTCTTGGAGGCCCGGTAGAACGGCTGCGAGACCGGGGCGCGCCAGTCGATGACCATGGGGTCGCCGTCGGCGTCGTGGACGTGACGGCGACCGATGTAGAAGCGCCCACCCGTCTCCCACCGCCGCCCTTGCAAGGAAGGCGCTTCGCGCCCCTTTGATTCGTCCGCGCCCTCCGCCTGCTCGGCGCCGGGCTCGTGCAGGTAGTCGAGGCGGCCGAAGAACAGCGGGGTGTGGGAGAGGTCCGCGAGGGACTTGATGCGCTCGTCGATCTGGTGGGTGAGGGCTTCCGCGTTGACCCAGTTCGCGGTGACATCCCGGATGTCGAGGGACTCGACGTCCTCGCGCATGGCACGGAGGGCGGCGCGGGAACGGGAGAGGTGGGCGCGCTCGCGGGAGAGAGGGTCGAGGGGGTCGTCGGCGGGCGGGGTGGACACGGCGGCTGGCCTCCGGGCGTGGTCATGCAGCGTGGGGTCCTGCTGCTTGGGGTGCTGCTGCGTGGGTGTGCCTCGTCGCCGTACGAGTCGTACGGCGGGGCTGGGTGCCGGCCGGTTTCCGTCCGGGCGACAGCACTCCACGGAGGGAGGCGGGCAAGAGCGGCGATTTTAGGCTAGGGGCCGATGACAGGGCCAATGGTTTATTGCGCGGCCCTGCTCCTGGGCTACTCCCTGGCGGCTACTGCCCCTAGTGGGTCTCTAGGGGGAAGGGTCAGCCCAGAGGCGTATGCGGGGGTCGCGGAGGTTCGGCCCAGAGGCCGATGTCACCCGAATGGCCGAAACGCATCATGGAAACATGAGCGCAGCGACCTTCACCCCAGCCTCCGGCCCCGCCCGGCACGGCCCGCCGGCCGGCGCGACCGCCCACGACGACCGTCATCACCGCCACCTCCTCGGCGACGCCGTGCGCGCCGTCAAGGTCTTCGCGTCCGCCGCGATCGATGTGATCGTGCTTGGGGAGTACGGCGAGGAGGCGGGCGTTCGCCGCCGGCGGTGAGCCTGGTTCCGCCGCTCCGCGGGCACCCCAGCCCCAACCCCCCACTCAGCTGTCCGCCAACAACTCATCCGCATCCACAATCCGATACGCATACCCCTGCTCCGCCAGAAACCGCTGCCGATGCGCCGCGAAGTCCTGGTCAAGCGTGTCGCGGGCGACCACCGAGTAGAAGTGCGCCTGGTGACCATCCGCCTTCGGACGCAGCACGCGGCCGAGGCGCTGCGCTTCCTCCTGGCGGGAGCCGAACGTCCCCGAGACCTGGATCGCGACCGTCGCCTCCGGCAGGTCGATCGAGAAGTTCGCGACCTTCGACACGACGAGCACGCTGATCTCGCCCTGCCGGAACGCCTCGAAGAGCTTCTCCCGCTGCGCGTTGGTGGTCTCGCCCTTGATGACCGGCGCGTCCAGGTGCTCGCCGAGCTCGTCCAGCTGATCGATGTACTGGCCGATGACGAGCGTCTGCTGCCCCGCGAAGCGGCGTACCAACGCCTCCGTGACCTTCCGCTTGGTCTCGGTGGTCGCGCAGAAGCGGTACTTCTCCTCGGTCTCGGCCGTCGCGTACGCCAGCCGCTCGGAGTCCGTCAGATTCACCCGGACCTCGACGCAGTCCGCGGGCGCGATATAGCCCTGCGCCTCGATCTCCTTCCAGGGCGCGTCGAACCGCTTCGGGCCGATGAGCGAGAACACGTCCGACTCACGGCCGTCCTCCCGTACGAGCGTCGCCGTCAGGCCGAGCCGTCGGCGCGCCTGCAGATCCGCCGTGAACTTGAAAACGGGAGCCGGCAGCAGGTGCACCTCGTCGTAGATGATCAGCCCCCAGTCACGGGAGTCGAACAGCTCCAGGTGCGGATAGATGCCCTTCCGCCTCGTCGTCAGCACCTGGTACGTGGCGATGGTGACCGGCCGGATCTCCTTCCGCGTACCGCTGTACTCCCCGATCTCGTCCTCCGTCAGCGACGTACGCCGCACCAGCTCGTGCTTCCACTGCCGGGCGGAGACGGTGTTGGTGACGAGGATGAGGGTGGTGGCTTTGGCCTCAGCCATGGCCCCGGCGCCGACGAGGGTCTTTCCCGCACCACAGGGGAGGACGACGACCCCGGACCCGCCGTGCCAGAAGTTCTGCACGGCCTGCTTCTGGTACGGCCGCAGCGCCCAGCCGTCCTCGGCCAGCTCGATCGCATGCGCCTCGCCGTCGACGTACCCGGCGAGGTCCTCGGCCGGCCAGCCCAGCTTCAGCAACGTCTGCTTGATCTGCCCGCGCTCGGAGGGATGCACGGCCACCGAGTCCGGGTCGATCCGGGTGCCCACGAGCGGCATGATCCGCTTCGAGCGCAGGATCTCCTCGAGTACGGGCCGGTCGGTGGTCGTCAGCACCAGCCCGTGGGCCGGGTGCTTGGACAGGGTCAGCCGCCCGTACCGGTCCATCGTCTCCGCGATGTCGACCAGCAGCGCATGCGGCACCGGATACCGGCTGAACTGCACCAACGCGTCCACGACCTGCTCGGCGTCATGCCCGGCGGCCCGCGCGTTCCACAGCCCCAGCGGCGTCAGCCGATACGTGTGGATGTGCTCGGGCGCCCGCTCCAGCTCCGCGAACGGCGCGATGGCCCGACGACAGTCGTCCGCCTGCTCGTGATCGACCTCGAGCAGGAGAGTCTTGTCGCTCTGAACGATGAGTGGACCATTCACACGCGGCACCCTTTCCAGTCGGCCAAACGTCCAGTGTGCCTGATCGTCGGCGTGTGCGGTCGTGGACCGGGTGGGGGACCGGGTGGGCGTCCGCTCCCGGGCAGCGTCCCCCGCATCCCGCCCGCGGCCGGTCCGCGGGCCGTCCGCGTCCCGTCCTATTGAATGTCTTTTCATTCGAATGAGTGGCGTCAGTTCTGTTTTGTGGCTTCAGTCCCGAATAATGGCGGACTGTGCAGGTAACTCGCAGGCGGCTCCTGAAGCCCACCGCATCCCCGCCCAAGCCCACCGCATCCCCGCCCACCACGACGCTCGGCTACGCCCTGTTCGCCACCAGATGGCTTCAAGCGCCGTTGTACTTCGGCCTGGTGGCCGCCCAGGCCGTGTACGTCTACAAGTTCTTCAACGAGTTGTGGACTTTAATCCTCCAGATCGTGAGCGGGCACGCGACCGAGACGTACGTCATGCTCGCCGTGCTCAAGCTCGTCGACGTCGTGATGATCGCCAACCTGCTGATCATGGTGATCGTCGGCGGCTACGAGACCTTCGTCTCGCGTATCGGACTCGAGGGCCACCGCGACCAGCCCGAGTGGCTCTCGCACGTCAACGCCAACGTGCTGAAGGTGAAGCTCGCCACCGCCATCGTGGGCATCTCCTCCGTCCATCTGCTCCAGATGTTCGTGGACGTGCACCACACTTCCCGCCACTCGCTGATGTGGGGAACGGTGATCCACATGGCGTTCATTCTCTCGGCGGCGATCCTCTGGTACATGTCCGGGGCGGGAGCGGACTCGGGTCACGATGAGCCCATGGGCCACCCTGCTCCGGACCACGCTTCCCAGGAGCCTGAGCCGATGCCCTCGCCAGTCTCGGGTCCGTCCGTATCAGTTCCGCCCGGGTCGATTCCGGTCGTGAGGAGGACCTCCCGGCCGGCAGTCCACTCGGCGCTCCCCTACACCGTCGAGCTCCCCGCGCCGTACCAACCCCGTGGAACCGAGACCCTTGTCCGGGACGCCAACTTCCCCTCCCGGAAGCTGCTCGAGGATTTCGACGAGAGCCACCCGCGGTCCTTCGACCGGGAGACCGTCGCCCGCCTCGGCAAGCTGGACTTCGTCGCCGCCCGCGGGAACGCGGTGTTCGTCGGGCCACCCGGCACCGGCAAGACGCATCTCGCCGTCGGGCTCGGTGTGCGGGCCTGCCAGGCGGGGCACGGGGTGCTGTTCGCGACCGCCACGGAGTGGGCGTACCGGCTGACCGAGGCGCGGGACGGCGGTCGGCTCGCCGAGGAGCTGGTCTCGCTCGACGCGTACCCGCTGCTGATCATCGACGAGGTCGGCTACGCCCCCTTCGACGCGGCCACCGCGCACCTGCTCTTCCAGCTCGTCGCCCACCGCTACGAGCGGGCCTCGCTGATCGTGACCAGCGACCGCCCCCTCGGGCGCTGGGAGGAGATCTTCGGCGGTGCCGCCCCCGCCCTGGTCGACCGTCTCGCGCACCACGCGGAGATCGTCCGGCTCGACGGGGACAGCTACCGCATGCGCCGGGCTATTTCATGAGAGTGACGTCTTTGACCAGCGGGCTGTTGAACACATTCCCCTCGAAGCCGCCGCCGACGCCCTCTGTGAGGGATGGGACGAGGGACTCGGACCCGGCTGTGAGGGATGGGACGAGGGACTCGGACCCGGCGGGCGGCGCGGGCGCGGCCTGGGCCTGAGAGGCGAGTACGCCGACGAGGGCAACCGCGGCGAGCAGGGTGGTGGCGACAGCACGAGAACGCATGACTGTTTTCGGACCTTTCGGAAACTCGGTCGGGAACTTCGGGAACTGAGGTGGGGACGGGCCGGACTCGGTGCGCCGAGTCCGGCCCGTGGGGTGTGCGGGGGCGGGTCAGAGCGGCAGAGCAGCGACCTCGGGGAGGGCCAGCGGAGCGACCTCGGGGGCGGCCGGCACAGCGACCCCGGGGGCGGCCCCGGGGCCGAGGAGGGCCCCGGGGTCGATGACGGCGGCGGCCTGGGTGGCGAAGAGACCGATCATCATGGCGGAGGCGGTCAGAACGGTGGCGATACGACGGGCAGCACGCATGGTGGGACTTCCTTTCTGCTGCACGCGCCCGAGCTCCCAGCCGGGCGGTGCCGTCTTGATCAGGGCACTCGATGGGTGCCCGGCCGCTCGCGCCGCAATGCGATAAGCCGCCGAATGTCCCTCAAGGGAGCGAAGCTCCCGGCGTGGCGTTGCATGATTCCCGGCGTGGTGTGCATGATCCGTCGCGTACGCCCGTACGGGTGACGGGATGACTCGCCAACGGTCTAAGCCGGATCGTCCGCCAGCTCCGCGACGCCCGTGATGCGGTGCAGCGGGTACGTGCGGACTTCGTCCGCCGTGTGGTCGTACGCCGTCACGAAGCCGCCCTCCACGCGGATCGGGGCGATGACGCGCTGGCTTGCGGAGCCCTCGGCGTTGACGTAGCCGATCCACAGGGGCTCACCGGTGAGGACGGCGGCCTGCACGGTGGCGAGGGTCTCGGCGGAGGTGGTGCGGGGGAGGGAGCCGTTCGGGGCCGCGGCGGGGGTGGCTTTGCGGGGAGCCGTGGAGGCCAGGTCGCCGGCGCGGATGGCGCGGATCGCGGCGGTCAGCAGGGTGGCGTCGGGGACCGGCGGGCCGTCGGGTACGGGCTCGGGGGCGGTGCGCGGCGGGGTGCGGTGTGCGTGGGCGCGCGCGATCAGTACGTCGCCCTCCGCCGACTCTGCGGCGGGCGCGAAGCCCATCGCGCGCAGGCCGTCGAGGAGCGTGGCCGGGTCGGTCTGCGCGGCCAGCACGGTGGGGGCGAGGCGGCGCAGCCGGAGGTCGGCGGAGCGCTTGTCGGCGAGGATCTCGTTCAGCAGGGCGTCGTCGTCGCAGCGGACGTACGCCGACGCGGCGCCGATCCGCAGGTGGCCGTGTCTGCGGGCGACGTCGTCGATCAGGTACGCGAGGGGCTGCGGCACCGGCGTACTCGAGTGCGCGGCGAGGAAAGCATGCAGGTCGGAGGCCGAACGGCCCGCGTCAAGGGCCCGCCGTACGGATCCCGGCGTGAACCGGTACACCGTCGCCCCGCCCTTCGACTCCACGTCCGCGAGCACCCCGAGCATGTCCGCCAGCGGGCGCTCCAGCGGGCCCGGCGCGACCGCGGTGAGGTCGGCCTGGAGCAGGACGTGGTCGAGGGGTGTGGGCAGGTGGGGGGTGAGGAGGCGGCCGGCGCGGGAGGCGGCTGCGGCGAGTTCGGCTCCCGTGAGGGGTGCGTCGGACGGCGTCGCGAGCAGGGCCCGGCCGTGCGTGGACAGTGCTCCCCGGCCGGTGATCCCGAGCAACTCCGCCTCGGACAGGGTCCATTGGGCGAGGCGGGTGCGCAGGTCGTCCGTCCGGGTCCGGGACTGGGGGGTGCGCAGGGGGCGCTCCCACTGGAGGCGGGCGATCAGGGAGCCGGCGGAGGCCGAGGCGCCCTCGGGCAGGGCGGCGAGCAGGGCCAGGACGCGGTGGCGGACCTCGGGCGCGGCAGAGCGGTCCAGGCCCGGGCCCAGCGCCGAGAGCGTACGGTCTTTGGCGTCCCGGCCGCCGACCAGGCCCGGCGTGCGGGTCGCGGTCAGCCAGGCGGTGGCGAGCCGCGTCCAGCGCTCGGCTGCGGGCAGTTCCCGCCACTCGTCGTACGCGGGGGTCGCCGCGTACCGCTCGTCGGCCTCGCCATCCGAGGCCAACAGGCCAGCCGCGTAAGCGAGTTCGACCCAGAAGGCCGCGATCGGCTCCGGTACGTCCAGGGCCACCGCGGTGCGTTTGAGGTCCCGTACGCTCAGGCCGCCCGCGCGCAGCACGGACGGGCCGCCCTCGTCCCAGTCCTTGAGCAGCTCCTCGACGGTCGCGAGCGCGGTGTACGCCTGGCCTGCCGCCGCCGCGTCCACAACCTGTGGACGGTGTGTGGCGGCGGGTTCGACCTCCGGGGGCAAGGGTTCGACTGCGCGGTGCGCGCGGCCCGCCCTCATGTGCAGGGCGACCTCGCGGGGGAGTACGACCGTGCCGGGTGCCGTCGGCAGCAGCAGTCCGCGGTCGATGAGCCAGCGCAGGCGGGCGGCCGGGTCGGCGGTGACCTGCCCGTACGGCGGGCCCCAGACCAGCCGCGACAGCACCTCCAGGGAGTCGGCCGGGGCCTCGTCGAGCAGGGCCCGCATCCGGGTGCGGTCGGTGAACAGCTCGGTCAGCGACGCCACCGCCGACACCGCGTCGTGCGTCGTGGGCAGCCCGGCCGACGCGAGGATCTCCTGGATACGGCCCGGGGACATGCCCGCCGTCGCCTCCGCGACCGTCGGGCCGAGGCCCGTCGGGGACGGATGCTGCGGCGAGGGTGCGAGCAGTTCGCGGGCCGTACGGACCAGCCGCAGCCGGTCGTCCGCGCCCCACACCAGCGCCTGCTCGCGCAGGGTCGCGAGCGCGCGGGGGAGGGCGCCGGTGACCTCCGGGTCGCCGTCGTCGCCGGCCAGGAGGGCCAGGAGTGTGTCGTACGTTGCCGGGTCCGGGGCCACGGCCAGGGCCTCTGCCGTCTGCAGGGCGAAACGGTCCAGGTGCTCCAGGGCGCGGACCACGGAGGCGCGGGTCCCTGCGCGGGTGGCGAGCTGGGTGAGGTCGGTGGGGACGGGGGTGATGAGGTCGGGGCGGGCCTGGAAGAGGGCGGCGAGGGAGGCGTCGTCGCGGGCCCGTAGTTGCTCCGCGAGCGAGCGAGGCGGTGCCGCTGCCGCGGGGTTCGCGGGTTCCTCGGGGGGCCGGTCGTTGACGCTCATCCTGTTCACGGTAGCGGGTTGCCTCCGGCGGTTGGGTTCGTTGTTGGGTGCGGGTGCGTTGTGGTTGCTCGCGCCGTTCCCCGCGCCCCTTAGGTGCGTGGGTGGGTCGGGGCCGTGGGCCGGTGCGTCAGCCCGTCGCAGGCCGGGCATACGACCCTGGACTGGTACACGGTCCTGGTTCTCCGAGACAGAACCTACGCGACGGGCATACGACGCACCGGCCCACGGCCCCTCCCGCCGGTGGGAGGCTGCGGGCACATGGTGGCTGGTGAGCATGATGGTTGGCGGTTCCGGGGACGCGCCCCTTAGGGGCGCGGGGAACTGCGCGACCAGCCACGACGTGCCCGCAGTCGCCCACGAACCCAACACCCCACCCCCGTAGGCGGTCCGTGCAACCGCCGGAGGCACCCGGCGCGATACGGTCAGTGTGTCGAGGGGCCTGAGGACGACCAACACTGCCGCCCCCGGAGGGACTTCGTGGGGATTGAGAGCGATCAGCTCGTATTCGACTATCTGAGCCGGGTGGGTGACCTGGCCCAGAGCCGACAGTTGCCGTCGGGGACGCGTATGCGGCTTGTGACGGAGTTGCGTGGGGAGATCGAGCGGCGCCGGGCCAAGGCGACCGTCGACAGCCCGGCCTCCGTGCGCCGGATCCTCGCGCGCCTCGGCAGCCCGGAGGAGGTGGTCGCGGCGGCGGGCTCCGGCGGCGAGGGAAGCGGTGGTGGGGAACGGGAGCCCAAGGCCGCCATGCCCGGCCCGCGCGTGGAGGAAGCCGAGGAGCAGCCCAAGGGGCTGTGGCGGGTCGTCCCGCGGCCGCGGTCAGCGGAGCCGTCCGCCGGTGACGTGCCCTCTCCGCCGCACCTTGCGAGTACGGAGGAACTCGGGTCCGGGCAGCCCGACTGGTGGCGGGTGGACCGGAGTTCGTTCGGGCTGACGGACAGCGTGCCGGGGTTTGTGGGCGGTGTGGAGATCCCGGAGCTGCTCAAGCCGCCGCCGTCGGACGACGACGAAACGGCGCCGAAGAAGCCCGCGCCGCTCGCCGAGCCCAAGGATCTGGTCAAGGAACCGGTACCGGTCGAGGCGGCCGAGCCCGCGGCGGAGAAGAAGCGGCGCCGTTTCCTTCCCTCGGCCCGCCCGCGTACCGGGGGCGGCCTCCCCAGCCCCCTGCTGCTGCTTGCCGCCGCCCTCCTCGTCGCCGGTGCCGTCATCGGCAACCTCGTCGTCCTCGCCCTCGGCTGGCTCATCGCCTACTTTTCGCGGCGTCTGACTCCCGCCGAGTCGAAGTGGGCGGTCCTGGGGGTGCCCGGTCTGGTGGCCGCCGCGGGCATCACCTGGCTGTGGGGGCGGACGGAGGGGCGTTGGGGCGACCCCATCGCCAGGGACCAGATGAGCGACGCGATCGCCGAGACCTGGCCCTGGGTTCTCAAGGGCGCGGCCGTCGCCTCGGCGCTGTACCTGGTGTGGAGGGCTCAGCGTCAACGGTCGTAGGGGGCAAGGGCGTTGCCGGTCATGCCCCGACGTCCGACCGCACCGTACGGCTTCGGACCAGGAGCCAGATCAGATACGGCGCCCCGACAGCCGCCGTCAGCACCCCGACCGGCACCTCCGTCGGTGCGAACAGCCGCCGTGCCAGCAGATCGGCCAGAACGATGATGACGGCGCCGAGCAGCGCCGAGCAGAGGAGGGGTATCTGTGCGGTACGCGTCATCCGGCGGGCGATCTGCGGTGCCAGGAGCGCCACGAAGTCGACCGGCCCCGCCGCGCCCGTCGCCACCGAGGCGAGTACGACGCTGAGCGCCACGAGCCCGAGACGCACACGGTTCAGACGTACGCCCAACGCGGTCGCCGTGTCGTCGCCGAGCCCGAGCATCCGCTGGGCCCGGGCCGCCCACGCCACCGCCGGGACGAGGACGAGCAACGTCCAGCCGAGGGGCGCCGCCTCCGCCCAGCCGCGGCCGTTCAGCGAACCCGTCATCCAGATCTGCGCCTGCTGGGCGACCAGATAGTCGCCCTTCGTCATGAAGAGCGTCGTCAGCGAGCGCAGCGCGATCGCGAACCCGATGCCGATCAGCACGAACCGGGTGGCCTGCAGACCGCCGCGCCAGGCGAAGGCGTACACGAGTGCCGCCGCGAGGATGCCGCCTGCGACGGACAGGTACGGCAGGACCGCGTACGACGTCACCCCGAACGTCATCGCGCCCACCGTCAGCGCGCTCGCGCCCTGGCTGATGCCGATGATGTCCGGGCTGGCCAGGGGATTGCGGGCGACGGTCTGGATGAGTCCGCCCGCCACTCCGAAGGCGGCGCCGACGAGCAGTCCGACGACGAGCCGGGGTGCGCGCAGGGTCCCGACGACGAGTTCGTTCGCAGACGGTTGGCCCGTCAGGACCTTCAGGACCTCGCCGGGCGCCACGAACGCTTCGCCGACGGAGAGATACGCGAGACAGGCCGCCGCCAGCAGCACGGCCAGGCCCCCGGCGACCACGGTCGCCCGCCGGTGCAGCAGGAAGGTGGCCCGCCGGGTGCGGACCACGGTGTATCCGGCCGCCGTGACGGTCGGCTTCGTCGCCGTCGTCACACCGACACCGCCTTCCTGCGCACGAGCCCCACCAGGAACGGCACCCCGATCAGCGCCGTCATCACCCCGGCCGGAACCTCGCTCGGCGGGAACACGATCCGGCCGACCGTGTCCGAGACGAGCAGCATCGTCGGCCCGAGGAGGGCGGAGAGCGGCAGCACCCACCGATGCGCGGGCCCCACGATCGCGCGGGCGATGTGCGGCACCGCAAGGCCGATGAAGGCGAGCGGCCCGGCCGCGGCGACCCCGACGCCGGTGAGGATCGTGGCTCCGAGCCCGCCGACGACCCGTACCGTCGCGACCCGCTGCCCGAGCCCCTTCGCCACGTCCTCGCCCAGCGCCAGCGCGTCCAGGCCGCGGGCCACGGACAACACCAGTACGAACCCGACGAGCAGGAACGGCCACACCTGCCCCACGATCTCCGCATCCCGCCCGGCCAGCGCACCCACCTGCCAGAAACGGAACTCGTCCAGTGCCGAGGCCCTGGTGGTGAGCACGGCGGTCGTGACGGACACGAGCAGCGCGTTGATGGCGGCGCCGCCGAGCGCCAGCTTCACCGGCGTGGCCCCGCCCCGCCCGCTCGACGCGATCGCATACACCGCAACCGAGGCGATCGCCGCCCCCGCGAAGGCGAACCACACATACCCGGTCAGCGTGTGGATCCCCGCGAACGCGATCGCCAGCACCACACCCACCGACGCGCCCTGGCTGATGCCGAGGATCCCGGGGTCGGCGATGGGATTGCGCGTGATGCCCTGGAATGCGGCTCCGGCCAGCGCGAGACCCGCGCCGACCATCAGGCCGATGAGCGTACGGGGCACCCTGAGGCCTCGTACGACCTCGGCGGCATCGCTGTGACCACCGTTCAGCAGCGCGTCGAAGACCGCGGTCGGCGCGATCGCGCGGGTGCCCACGGCCAGGCTGAACAGCACCGCGAGCAGCAGAGCCACGAGGGCGGCGGCCATCGCGAGAGCGCGTCTGACTGCCATGGGCCGGTGACTCCGCGAGGGGGGAACGGGGTTGAAAAGTTTGGTTAGGCTTCGCTGAGTGTATGGGGTGGCTGTGAGCGCCCAGCGGTCGGGCGCATGGCTCGTACGACCCCCTGGGCACAATGGCCCATATGACTTCTCCGGTGCTGACCGTCGGCTTCGACCTCGACATGACCCTCATCGACTCCCGCCCCGGCATCCACGCCTGCTACCTGGCGCTCTCCGAGCGGACGGGGACGTACATCGACGCCGATCTGGCCATCACCCGGCTCGGCCCGCCGCTGGAGGAGGAGCTGGTCAACTGGTTCCCGGCCGGCCAGGTCGCCGCCATGGCCGACGTCTACCGTGAGATGTACCCCACACACGCCATAACCGGGACGCTCGCGATGGCCGGCGCCCGCGAGGCGATCGCGGCCGTGCAGGCCGTGGGCGGGCGCGCGATCGTCGTCACCGCCAAGTATGAGCCGAATGCCAAGCTGCACCTGGGGCACCTCGGCATCGCCGCCGACGCCGTCATCGGCGACCTGTGGGCCGAGCGCAAGGCGGAGGCGCTGCGCGAGTACGGGGCGGGTGTGTACGTCGGCGACCACACCGGTGACGTACGCGGTGCGCGGATCGCCGAGGCGCTGTCCGTCGCGGTGGCCACCGGGCCGTGCGACGCGGAGGAACTGCGGACGGCAGGTGCGGATGTCGTGCTGGCGGACCTGACGGCGTTCCCGGCCTGGCTGGACCGGTATCGCGCATAGACCCCTTATTGCACGGAGCGCGCCCGGCGGCGCTGTGCCGCCACCGTTCGCAGGACACCCGCTCCCGCGATCAGGAAGCCCACGCCCATCAGCATGCTCAGTCCGAACATGTACGTCGGGAAGGGCGACTTGTCGAGCAGCAGCGGGGCCACGGTGACCAAAGTGGCCACGGCCCCCACAAAGAAGACGATGCCGCCGGTTCGGACCAGTCGGTCACCGGGTTCGGCGGAATTCGCTTGGGTTTTGTCACGCACTCGACCAGGGTAGTTCCCTGCGCGAAGGAACAATCCGGGGACGTCTTGTCAGCCGCCGCCGGACCATTAGCCTTGGTACCGGCGGGTCGCGCGACCCGCTGTAATGCTCTCCAGAGCAGTTTTCCCGATCGTTCATCATTCAGCCAGAGCACCATCCGACGAGTACGAGGACGAGGACAGACGTGCCTACCGGCAAGGTCAAGTGGTTCAACAGCGAGAAGGGCTTCGGCTTTCTCTCCCGCGACGACGGCGGCGACGTCTTCGTTCATTCCTCGGTCCTGCCCGCCGGAGTCGATGCTCTCAAGCCGGGTCAGCGCGTGGAGTTCGGCGTGGTCGCCGGACAGCGCGGTGACCAGGCGCTTTCGGTGACGATCCTGGACCCGACCCCCTCCGTCGCGGCAGCCCAGCGCCGTAAGCCGGACGAACTCGCGTCGATCGTCCAGGATCTGACCACTCTGCTCGAAAACATCACGCCCATGCTCGAAAAGGGCCGCTACCCGGACAAGGCCTCCGGCAAGAAGATCGCGGGCCTGTTGCGGGCGGTGGCGGATCAGCTGGACGTGTAGAGACTCCTACGGAAACGCCAGCGCGTCGGCGGAGAGGGGCGGAACCAGCCCCTCCGCCGCCGCGCGGGTGAGCAGCCCCCTGACCGCCGCGTAGCCGTCCTCGCCGAGGTCCGCCGTGAACTCGTTGACGTAGAGCCCGATGTGCTGGTCCGCGACCGCCGGGTCCATCTCCTGGGCGTGCTCCAGGACGTACGGACGGGAGGTCTCCGGGTCATCCCAGGCGGCGCGTACGGACGTACGGATGGACTCGGCGAGCAGCTTCAGCCTTTCCTGGCCCAGCGACCGCTTGGCGATGATCGCGCCCAGTGGGATCGGCAGCCCGGTGGTGTCCTCCCAGTGCTCGCCCATGTCCGCGAGCTTGTGCAGCCCGTACTTCTGGTACGTGAAGCGCGCCTCGTGGATGACGAGCCCCGCGTCGACCTGCCCGTCCCGTACGGCGGGCATGATCTCGTGGAAGGGCATGACCACGATCTCGCCGACGCCCTCGGGGAGGGTGTCCGCTGCCCACAGGCGGAACAGCAGATACGCCGTCGACCTCTCGCCCGGCACCGCGACCGTGCGGCCGGTGAGGTCCACTCCCTCCTCCGCCGTCAGCACCAGCGGCCCGCAGCCCCGCCCCAGCGCGCCCCCGCAGGGCAGCAGGGCGTACTGGTCGAGGACGTACGGCAGCACGGCGTACGACACCTTCAGCACATCCAGTTCGCCGCGCTCGGCCATGCCGTTGGTGATGTCGATGTCCGCGAAGGTCACCCCGAGCGCGGGTGCTCCGGGGATTCGTCCGTGGGCCCAGGCGTCGAAGACGAAGGTGTCGTTGGGGCAGGGGGAGTAGGCGATCTGCACAGGCTGCTCAGCGGTCATGTGGGTTCCAACTCTCCAGTACGGGCGTGAGCTTCCCGAACGCCTCCGTGAGCGCCGCGAGCGCGTCGCCGATGCGCCAGGCGGCGCGGTCACGGGGGCCGACGGGGTTGGACACGGCGCGCAGCTCCAGCACGGGAACACCGTGCGCGGCAGCCGCCTCCGCCACTCCGAATCCCTCCATCGCCTCGGCCAGCGCGCCCGGATGGCGCTGCCGCAACTCGGCGGCCCGTTCGGAGCTTCCGGTCACGGTGTTGACGGTGAGGACGGTGCCGGTACGGGCTCCCGTGACGGCCGCGACTTCTCGTACGAGTGATGGAGGCGGCCGGTGTGTGACGGCCCCGAAGCCCAGTTCGGTGACCGGGACGAAGCCGTCCGCGGTCTCGGCGCCGAGGTCCGCGACGGTGATCTCGTCGGCGAGGACGAGGGACCCGACGGGGGCCTCGGGCTGGAAGCCGCCGCCGATGCCCGCGGAGACGACGAGGTCGTACGGCTCTCCGGCCAGCGCGGCGGCGGTGAGCGCGGTCGCGGTCGAGACGGCGGCGGCTGCCGAGCCCACACCTGCGGCGAACAGGTCGACGGTGGCGGGGCCGCTGCCGAACGCCGAAGCCACCGCGTCCCGTTCGACGGGGACCGCGGTGGCTACGAGGATGCGCATGGGCGGCGGCGGGCCGAGCGCCTCAGGCGTCCGCGTTCTCGAGCTTGAAGTTCCACACGCCCTGGACTTCCTCACCGGACTGCTGGACGACGCTGATGTTCAGCTCGTCGGGCGCGCTCTGGCCCTGCTGCTCGGCGAAGAGGTCGACGCCCTGGAAGGCGTAGTACGTCTTCTTGAGCGGCGAGATGACCTGCTGACCGTTGATCCACAGGGCCCAGCCCTCGTCCGCGATCTCCGGGTCCACGCCGATGCGCAGCGTCTCGCCCTGCGGCACGCTGATGGTGTCCGCGGCCTTCTCGCGGGTGCACTCCGCGGCCTTCTCGCGGGCGATGGTCTCGCCGTCCTCGTAGCACTCGGCCTCGGCGCTCTTCGAGGTCTTGCCGACCGTGACGGTCGCCATCGGCGTCGGCTTGTCACAGGCGGCCAAGACGAGAAGTCCGGCGGAAACAGCGCCGACGGCAGCGACGGCGCGACGACGGCGAACGGGGCCGTGTCCAGTAGCGGCACTGCCGCGGGGCAGGGTGGTCATGGAGGCAGGCTATCTGGCGTGGGGGGTGCCCCTGCCAACTGGGGCGCTTTACGCGACCCGGGCTCGCGGGCAGCGCTTTTACGCCACCCGGGCTCGCGGGCGTTCCCCATGGTGCCTGGCCGCGCTCAGCAGCCCGCGGACCGTGCTGAGCCAGCCGGTGGCGACGACGGCGGCGGCGACCGACATGCCGAGCGTGCCGATGAGCGGCAGGGCGATGCCGATCGCGCCGCCGACCACCCAGGACATCTGCAACAGCGTTTCCGAGCGCGCGAACGCCGACGTACGGACCAGCTCGGGGACGTCCCGCTGGATCAGCGCGTCCAGCGACAGCTTGGACAGGGCCTGCGCGAAGCCGGCGAACGCGGCGAGCACCGCCACCAGGATCACCCCGAAGAACACCGCCGCCGTGATCGCCACCCCCAGCACCACCGCGATGACCGTCACGATGATCAGCTCCGGCGCCCGCGACCTCAGCGCCGCCCCGACCGTCGTGCCCAGGGCGTTGCCCGCGCCCGCCGAGACGGCCACGATGCCGAGCGAGACCGCCGCGCTCGCGCCCGCGAGCGGATGCTCGCGCAGCAGGAACGCGAGGAAGAAGGTCAGGAACCCGGACAGCCAGCGCAGCGTCGCGTTCGCGGCGAGCGCGTGGGTGACGGACGTACCGACGGTTCGCAGCCCGGGCCGC
Organism: Streptomyces pseudoechinosporeus; assembly: GCF_054783935.1. NCBI lineage: Bacteria > Bacillati > Actinomycetota > Actinomycetes > Kitasatosporales > Streptomycetaceae > Streptomyces > Streptomyces pseudoechinosporeus. The sequence continues at coordinate 91,538 of NZ_BAAGPS010000050.1, read as the reverse complement.
CGCAGTTTCTCCTTGATCAGATGCGGTCCGTGCAGATGCTCCTCGTCCGCGGCGAGCAGCGCCTTGTCCTCTCCCTTGGCCGAGTCGACCTTGTGGGGGAGCGAGAAGGACAGGAACATACCCGTCATGAAGATCACGAAGGCGGCGTAGAGCGGATAACGGGGCCCCAGCGCCTGCAGCCCCGCCCCTATCGGCGCGGCCACACCTGTGGCGAGGAGGCCGCCCAGCGTGACCCGCGAGTTCGCCTTCACCAGGGAGAACGCGGGTGGCAGGAGCCTGGGCACCACGGCACTTCTGACCACGCCGTACGCCTTCGACGCCACCAGCACGCCGAGCGCCGCCGGATACAGCTCGATGCTGCCCGTGACGACCGCGCCCGACAGCAGCAGGGCCAGGAACGCGCGGGCCAGGAACGCGCTCGCCATCGCGGCGCGGCGGCCGTGCGGGAGGCGGTCCAGGAGCGGGCCGATGACCGGGGCGAGGAGTGTGAACGGGGCCATCGTGATCGCCAGGTAGAGCGCCACCCGGCCGCGGGCCTCGTCCGTCGGGACTGAGAAGAAGACCGTCGAGGCGAGCGCCACGGTGATCATCATGTCGCCCGCGCCGTTCACCCCGTGCAGCTCGATCAGCTTGCCGAGCCCTGATTCGCCCGCTCCGTGCGCGTGCGTCGCCTTGCGGATGCCCCGAGCCGTCCCGGTGAATGGCAGGTGCAGGGCACGCCCGACGGAACGGAGGGCCCCGCGCACCGGGCCTGCTCCGCTCATCCGACCACTTCCCTCGGTACCGCCTCCACCGAATCCGGCGGCGCCTTGGGACGACCTTGCGGTTGCCACTCCGTCATAGTGCCCCTTGTTGGGCGGTGATAGGGGGTTACCGCGCGTATGAGGGCCGAGTGGACTGATTGGTCCGGCCCGCGGAGCGGCACGGGAACCCGGCGCGGAGCACGGGAGAACAGCAAAGGCCTGCCGACTCGGTGTGTGCCCGGCGGCGGCGAGAGGGTAGCGTGCGTAGCGCGCCCCGCGACGGTGGCTCTCGGCCGCGCGCCTGACGGCCATCCCGCAGAATGGATGGTGTAGGTGCGCCCGAGTGCGATCGGGCGCGGACGTCGACGCGGCCACCCCGGTGCCTCAAGGGCCTGGGAGATGCCCCCAGCCGCTCCGTCCGCACCCCCGACGAGGATGGCGCACTCGTGAGACGGCGTAGGAGAGAAGCGATACCTGTGAGCGCGACAACGCGAAGCCGCACCCCCGACCGTCTGTGCGCAGAGGCCGTCGACCTCGCCAGGGCCGCCGCCGAGGAGGCCGCCGCGCCCGGTGTCGTCGGGGAGCACTCCGGGCTCATCTCCGAAGGGGACCGCGTCGTCACGCACTTCTTCGAGTGCAAGGAGCCGGGATATCGCGGCTGGCGCTGGGCGGTGACCGTCGCACGGGCCTCGCGGGCGAAGATCGTGACGCTCGACGAAACGGTGCTGCTGCCCGGCCCTGACGCGCTGCTCGCCCCCGAGTGGGTGCCGTGGAGCGAGCGGCTGCGGCCCGGGGACATGGGGCCGGGCGATCTGCTCCCCACGGACGCGGAGGATCTCCGGCTTGAGCCCGGTTTCACCGGCGAGGACGAGCCCGCGCCGAACTCGCCCGTCTCCCAGGAGATGGCCGAGCTCGTCGAGGCGGAGGACCTCGAGGTGACGGCCGGGCCGCCGGCAACGCTTTCCGTCGTGCCCTCCCGTGGTTCGATCGCCGCCGTCGCGGAGGAGCTGGGGCTGCGGCGGGCCCGGGTGCTGTCCCGGTACGGCCTCCATACCGCGGCCGATCGCTGGGAGGACACACACGGTCCCAAGACCGCGATGGCCCAGGCGGCGCCGGCCCCCTGTGTGAGCTGCGGTTTCCTGTATCCCATCGGCGGGTCGCTGGGGCAGGCGTTCGGTGTCTGCGGCAACGAGTTCTCGCCGGCGGACGGCCGTGTGGTCTCGCTGGCGTACGGATGCGGGGGGCACTCGGAGGCAGCGGTCATGCCGGCGCCTCCGCGGCCGGCTCCGCCGGTGATCGACGAGACCCGGGTCGACCCGTTCCCCCTTCGTCCGTCACCGGACTCGGGGTCCGTGCCGGTCGCCTCGGACGAGTCGTCTGCGGAACTGGGTCATTCCTGATCCCACCTGTGCGGGTGCGTGGGCGGGGGTTTTCTTTCCCCAGGCCCGCCCCTTCCCGAAACTGGGGGCTGCGCCCCCAGGCCCCCCGCAAGGGGGTGGGGGGTGACAGTCGTGTCTCGGCTGCGGGTGCGTCGTGGCTGGTCGCGCAGTTCCCCGCGCCCCTGAAGGGGCGCTCCCGGAGCCGTCGGCCACCATGCTCACCAGCCACCACGTGCCCGCAGCCTCCCCCCGGCGGGAGGGGCCGTGGGCCGGTGCGTCGTATGCCCGTCGCGTAGGTTCGGTCTCGGAGAACCAGGACCTTCTACCAGCCCAGGGCCGTATGCCCGGCCTGCGACGGGCTGACGCACCGGCCCACGGCCCCGACCCACCCACCGGACCCAAAGGGGCGCGGGGAACGGCGCGAGCAACCACAACGCACCCGCACCCAGCAGCGAACCCAACCGCTCAACCGCCGGAGGCACCCCGCGGGGAACGGCGCGACCAGCCACAACGCACCCGCACCCGCCCAACCGCCGGAGGCACCCGGTACCTTCGTGCCGCGACCGATACGCACCCCCGGCCGCCCCCCGAAGAAGGAGACTGAACCGTGACCAAGTTCGTGCGGCCGGCAGCCGAGGGCGCGGACCCGTTCGGGACGGGCCGGCTGCGGCGTGGGGTGCTGGACGCCTGGGCGACCAGCCCGGCGCGGTTCCGCGAGGACGCGAACGCCGAGGAGGACCTGGCCCTCGGCGGCTACCGCGACCGCCTCGTCGTGGAGCTGGCGCAGAACGCCGCCGACGCCGCGGCCCGCGCCGGCGTACCGGGCCGCCTCCGGCTCACCCTCCGCGGCGGCGTCCTCGTCGCCGCCAACACCGGCGCCCCCCTCGACGCGGCCGGCGTCGAGTCGCTGTCCACCCTCCGGGCCTCCGCCAAGCGCGAGGACCACGAAGGCACCGTCGGCCGCTACGGCGTCGGCTTCGCCGCCGTGCTCGCGGTGACCGACGAGCCCGCCATCGTCGGCCGGCACGGCGGCGCCCGCTGGTCCCTCGCCGAGGCCCGCGAAGCCGCCACGGACACCGCCCGCCACAGCCCAGGGCTGGACGACGAGATCCGCCGCCGCGACGGCCATGTGCCCCTGCTGAGGCTGCCGTTCGCCGCCGAGGGCACGGCCCCGGACCCGTACGACACCGTCGTGATCCTCCCGCTGCGCGACCCGGCAGCCCAGGACCTCACCGAGCGACTCCTCGACTCGGTCGACGACGCCCTGCTCCTCGCCCTGCCCGGCCTGGAGGAGGTCGTCGTGGAGACCGGAGAGGGGGACGAGGGGGTACGGACGCTGCGGCGGCACAGCGAAGGCGGCATCGTCACCGTCGAGGACTCGCGGGACGGTACGACGCGCTGGCGCACCGTCTCCGCGCACGGTCCCCTCGAAGCGGCTCTGCTGGCCGACCGCCCCGTAGAGGAGCGGCTGCGCCCGCAGTGGTCCGTGACCTGGGCCGTACCCGTCGACGCCGACGGCGCCCCGGCCCGCCCCCGTACCAGCCCCGTCGTCCACGCGCCCACGCCCAGCGACGAGGCCCTCGGCGTGCCCGCCCTGCTCATCGCGTCCTTTCCCCTCGACACGACCCGCCGTCATGCCGCCCCCGGCCCGCTGACCGACTTCCTCGTACAGCGGGCGGCGGACGCGTACGCCGAACTGCTCGCCGACTGGCGGCCGGTCTCGGCCGGGATCATCGACCTCGTGCCGGGGCCGCTCGGCAAGGGCGAGCTGGACGGTGCGCTGCGCCAGGCGATCCTGGACCGGCTGCCGCGTACCGCTTTCCTGCCTCCGGCCCTCACGCCGGGCGCGGAGGACACCGACCTGCCCGAAGCTCTCCGCCCCCGCGACGCCGAGGTGGTGGAAGGGGCCGGCGCCGAGACCGTACGGGTCCTCGCCGAGGTGCTGCCCAGCCTCCTGCCCGCCGGGCTCGAACGCCGCGTGGAACTGCGGACGCTGGGCGTCGCACGCGTACCGCTGGGCGAGGCGATCGACCGGCTCGCGGGGCTGGAGAAGGAGCCCGGCTGGTGGCGGCGGCTGTACGACAGCCTCGCCGGGGTCGACCCGGACCGGCTCTCGGGACTGCCCGTGCCGCTCGCGGACGGGCGTACGACGATCGGCCCCCGCCAGATCCTCCTGCCGGTCCCCGACGGTCCCACCCCCCACGACACCTGGGCCGCCACCTCCGACATCCTCGCCCGCCTCGGCCTCAAGGTCGCCCACCAGGAAGCCGCCCACCCGCTTCTGGAGAAGCTGGGCGCCCTGCCCGCCACCCCGCGCGCCATCCTCACCACCCCGCAGGTCCGCACGGCCGTCGCCGCCTCCCTCGACGACGACGCAGGCTGGGAGCAGGACACCCCGGACGCCGAGGAACTCGCCGACACCGTCCTGGCCCTTGTACGTGACGCGGGCCTCGAACCCGGCGACGAACCCTGGCTCGGCGCCCTCGCCCTCCCCGACGACGAGGGCGAACTGGCCCCGGCCGGCGAACTCGTCCTCCCCGGCAGCCCCTTCGCTCAGGTCATGCGCGAGGACGAACTGGCCTCCGTGGACGCCGAGTTGGCCGAACGCTGGGGCGAGCAGCCGCTGGCCGCCTGCGGCGTGCTGGCGAACTTCACCCTCGTACGCGCCACCGATGTCGTCCTCGACCCGGACGAACTGGAACCCCGCGAGGGCGACTACGCCGAACCTGACGACATCGGCCTGCTCGACGCCGTGGACGTCTGGTGCGAGGACGTACTCGACCGCCTGCCCGACACCCCCGTGCCACCGGTCGCCACGGAGATCGTCGCCGTACGGGATCTCGACCTCGTCGACGACGACCGCTGGCCACAGGCCCTCGCCCTGCTCTCCCGCCCACCCCTGCGCGACGCCCTCACCCAGCCGGTACGCGTCCTGCTCCCGGACGGCACGCACGAGATCGTCCGCCCGTACACGGCGTGGTGGCTGCGCGGCCACCCGGTCCTGGACGGCCGCCGCCCGGCGGGCCTGCGCGTCGCGGGCGGTGACCCCCTCCTCCATGGCCTGTACGACGCCGCCGACGCGACCGGCTTCGAGGACGAGCAGGTACTCCGGGCTCTCGGCGTACGCACATCAGTCGCCGCCCTCCTCGACGAACCCGGCGGCGCGGCCGAACTCCTGGACCGCCTCGCGGACCCGGACCGCGAGGTCTCGTCCCCCCAACTGCACGCGCTTTACGGCGTGTTGGCGGACCTGGACCCGGAGCAGGTGACGCTGCCGGAAGAGCTGCGGGCGGTGCGGGACGGAGAGGTCGTGGTCGTGGACGCGACCGAAGCGGTGGTCGTGGACTCCCCGGACCTGCTCCCGTTCACGACGGGGGTCCCCCTGCTCCCCGTACGCCCGTCCCGAGCCGCCGACCTGGCCGAACTGTTCCAGGTCCGACGCCTCAGCGAGTCGGTGACGGGCGAGGTGACCAGCGAGGGCACCGAACACGAGGTCCCGGACCCGGTCCGCGTCCTGCTGGGCCCGGCGACCCCCGCCACGTACGTCGAACACGAGGAACTCTTCGTGGACGGCACCGAACTCGACTGGCGCCGCACCCGCGACGGCGTCCTGCACGCGGCCACCCTGGAGGGCGTGGCAGCGGGCCTGGCCTGGGCGGCGGGGCAGTGGCCGCGCCGCTTCGAGGTGGCTGCGCTGCTGGAGGACCCGTCAAGAACAGAGGAGCTGGCGAGGGACCGCTGGTTCGACTGAAGCTCTTTAGGGGCGCGGGGAACTGCGCGACCAGCCACGATGCACCCGCAGCCGCGACACGCAGTGTCACCCCCCACCCCCCTTGGCGGGGGCCTGGGGGGGGCGCAGCCCCCAGTTTCGGGAAGGGGCGGGGCTGGGGAAGAAAACCGCCCCCCCGCGGAGCCCTACGCCGGAAACCGCCGGTCCACCCACCGCCACGAGAACTCCAGCGTGGCCGCCGCAACCACCGCGATCCCGACGGCAGTCCACGGCATAGGCGCCCCCACCAACTTCAAAGCGAAGAAGTCCTGGAGCCACGGCACGACGAGGACCAGCAGGAAGCCGAGGCCCATCGCCGCGACCAGCCCCACCCGCCACCACGTATACGGCCGAGCAATGATCGCCAGCACCCACATGGAGATCAGAAACAGCGTCAACGTCGCCGCACTGGTCTCCGCAGCCAAGGACCCCGGCCCGCTGTAGTACTCCCGAGCGATCAGATACGTAGCAAAGGTGGCCACCGCAGCAACAGCACCACCCGGAATCGCATATCGCATCACCCGCCGCACAAAGTGCGGCCTCGCCCGCTCCTTGTTGGGCGCCAGCGCGAGGAAGAACGCCGGAACCCCGATCGTCAGAGTCGACAGCAGCGTCAGATGCCGGGGCAGGAACGGGTACTCGACCTGCGAGATCACCACCATGATCGCCAGCAGCACGGAGTACACCGTCTTGACGAGGAACAACGTCGCGACCCGGGTGATGTTGCCGATCACCCGCCGTCCCTCCGCGACCACCGACGGAAGCGTCGCGAAGCTGTTGTTGAGCAGCACGATCTGCGCCACGGCCCGTGTGGCCTCCGAACCGGACCCCATCGAGACGCCGATGTCGGCGTCCTTGAGGGCCAGCACGTCGTTCACCCCGTCGCCGGTCATCGCGACCGTGTGCCCGCGCGACTGGAGCGCGCCCACCATGTCCCGCTTCTGCTGCGGGGTGACCCGCCCGAACACCGTGCCCGTGTCCAGCACCTCGGCCATCTCGCTCTGCTCGGCGGGCAGCCGGCGCGCGTCCACGACGTTCCCCGTGAGCCCCAGTTTTCCGGCCACCGCGCCCACGGACACCGCGTTGTCGCCGGAGATCACCTTGGCCCGTACGTTCTGCTCGTCGAAGTACCGCAGCGTGTCCGCGGCATCAGGGCGTAGCCGCTGCTCCAGGACGACGAGGGCGGTGGGCGCGGCGCCCTGGGCGACCGCGGGATCGTCCAGCTCGCGCGCGGCCCGGGCCAGCAGCAGCACCCGCAGCCCCTCCTCGTTGAGCCGCTCGGTCTCGGTGAGCGCCGGGTCTCCGTCGGGCAGCAGTACGTCGGGCGCCCCCAGCAGCCACGTACTCGACTCGCCGTCGCCCTCGCTGAAGGACGCCCCGCTGTATTTGCGCGCCGAGGAAAACGGCAGCGACTGAAGGCACCGCCAGCCCGAGCCGTTCGGGTAGGTGTCGATGATCGCCTGCAAGGACGCGTTCGGCCGCGGGTCCGAGTCCCTGAGCGCGCCGAGCACGGTGCGTACGTACGCCTCGTCGTGGCCGTCCAGCGCACGCAGCTCGCGGACGTCCATGCCGCCCTCGGTCAGCGTGCCCGTCTTGTCGAGGCAGACGGTGTCGACGCGGGCGAGACCCTCGATGGCGGGGAGTTCCTGCACGAGGCACTGCTTGCGGCCGAGCCGGATGACGCCGATCGCGAAGGCCACCGACGTCAGCAGCACCAGACCCTCGGGGACCATCGGGACGATGCCGCCGACGGTCCGCGCGACGGAGTCCTTGAAGTCGTTGTCCTTGACGACGAGCTGGCTGATGATGAGGCCGATCGCGGTCGGGACCATCATCCACGTCACGTACTTGAGGATCGTGGAGATACCGGAGCGGAGCTCGGAGTGGACCAGCGTGAACCGGCTGGCCTCCTCGGCGAGCTGCGCCGCGTACGCCTCGCGCCCCACCTTCGTGGCGGTGAACGCGCCGCCGCCCGCCACCACGAAGCTGCCCGACATGACCTGGTCGCCGGGCTGCTTGACGACCGGGTCCGCCTCACCGGTGAGCAGCGACTCGTCGATCTCCAGACTGTCGGTCTCTACGCACTCGCCGTCCACCACGATCTTGTCGCCGGGCCCGATCTCGATCAGGTCCCCGAGCACGATCTCGGAGGTGCTGACCTCGGTGGCGGCCCCGTCCCTGCGTACGGTCGGCCGTGCCTCGCCGATCACCGCGAGCGAGTCCAGGGTCTTCTTCGCGCGCCACTCCTGGATGATGCCGATGCCCGTGTTCGCGAGGATCACGAAGCCGAACAGGCTGTCCTGGATCGGCGCCACGGCCAGCATGATCACCCAGAGGACGCCGATGATCGCGTTGAAGCGGGTGAAGACGTTCGCGCGGATGATGTCGACCGTGGAGCGGCTGCTGCGTACCGGTACGTCGTTGACCTCGCCCCGGGCCACCCGCTCGGCGACCTCGGCGGTGGTCAGGCCTCTCGCCCAGGTGAGGGGAGCCGGCACTGGATGCACGGGATCGAGTTCGGCGCCCGCGTCGATGTGCGTCATGCAGACGACGGTACGGGGGGATTTGGGGCTTCACACGCCGGGTGCGGTAAAGATCCGACCAGGGGAGGACGGGAACGCCGGTAAATGGTGCCGTAGTTGTACGGGGCGCCCGGGGCACGGGGGCCGCCTCCGTAACCCCCGTAAGCTGTCCCTATGGCGAAGTGGACACCCAGGCACGAGGCACCGGAACCCCTTGAAGGGCCCGTTGTCGCCACCGTCACGGGTGGCACGATCCTCTGGTTCGTCCTCTTCCTGGCGCAGCTTCCCTTCTACGGCTGGTTCGACGACCACGGGCATCTGTGGTGGCTGTGGACCTGCCTGGCCGGTGCCGGACTCGGGCTGATCGGCATCTGGTACGTACGCAGGTGGGACGCGGCGATCAAGCGCGTCGCGGCCGAGGCCGACATCGATGCCCGGACGGATGCCGGCGCCGATTCCACTCCGCCGCGGCGGAGTGAGGGTCACGTGACCCCGTAGAACTTCTCCGTCTCCTCGACCGCGGCCTGGAACCGCTCGTCGAAGTCATCCCGGATGAGCGTCTGGACGACATAGTCCTGGACGCTCATTCCCCGTTTCGCCGCATGGCCCCGGAGCCGTTCGAGCAACTCCCGGTCCATCCGCAGACTGAGCACGCTGGTCCCCATGGGCACGAGGGTACGAGGGTTGCCGCCGCCGGCTGTGTCGCGCATCACGTTTCGGCCCTATCTCACTCATATGGATCAAGGCGGGCTTCGGTGGCCGGGGTCACGGGCAAGAATGGTCGTTCGGGTGGTCTTTAGCGAGAGTAATGAGTTACGCTAAAGAACATGCCTGACCTCACCCATGGCGACGACGCTGCCGCCGTGAACTCTCTGCGATCCGCCGTGATGCGCCTGTCGCGCCGACTCAAGCACCAGCGGGTCGACGAGTCGCTGAGCCCGACCGAGATGTCGGTGCTCGGCACCCTCGCCCGCTGCGGCACCGCCACGCCGGGCGAGCTCGCCCGCAAGGAACATGTGCAGCCGCCCTCGATGACCCGCATCGTCGCCTTGCTCGAAGCCAAGGGCCTGGTCAGGCTGGAGCCGCATCCCGACGACCGGCGCCAGAAGGTCGTCACGCAGACCGAGCGGGCAGAGGCGATGCTCGAGGAGAGCCGCCGCAAGCGGAACGTGTGGCTGGCCTCACTGGTCGACGGCCTCGACGAGGACGAGTGGGCCAAGCTCCGCGAGGCGGCGCCCGTCCTGGAGAAGCTGGCGCACCTGTAGCCGTACGGGCAGGCACAACCGTACGCAGCCCATGTCGTCGTGATCCCGCCCGTCTCCCACCACCACCCTCAACCGAGGCCCTTCGGGCCGCACCCCTAGTCAAAGGAGGCGAACCCTGTTGAGTACGGGACCCGGAGCAGACTCCGCCCCCGGACCGAACACCCCCGATTCCCCCACCGCCACCACCCCAACGGCCCAATCGGCCAAGTCGTCGACCTTCAGCTCGCTGCGGATCCGGAACTACCGGCTCTTCGCCACCGGAGCCATCGTCTCCAACACCGGCACCTGGATGTCCCGTATCACCCAGGACTGGCTGGTGCTGAGCCTGACCGGCTCCTCGGCCGCGGTCGGCATCACGACCGCGCTGCAGTTCCTGCCGATGCTGCTCTTCGGCCTGTACGGCGGAGTCATCGCCGACCGCTACCCCAAGCGCCGCATGCTGTTCTTCACCCAGGGCGCGCTCGGCCTGTGCGGTCTCGCGCTCGCCGTGCTCACGCTCAGCGGCCAGGTGCAGGTCTGGCACGTGTATCTGATCGCGTTCCTGCTCGGCATGGTCACCGTCGTCGACAACCCGACCCGGCAGACCTTCGTCTCCGAGATGGTCGGCCCCGACCAGGTACGCAACGCCGTCAGCCTCAACTCGGCCAACTTCCACTCCGCCCGCCTCATCGGCCCCGCCGTCGCGGGCGTCCTGATCTCCACGGTCGGCAGCGGCTGGGCCTTCCTGATCAACGGCCTCGCCTTCCTCGCCCCCATCACCGGCCTGCTCCTGATGCGCACGAGCGAACTGCACAAGGTGGAGCGGGTGCCGCGCGGCAAGGGCCAGTTGCGCGAGGGTCTGCACTATGTGGCCTCCCGGCCCGAACTGATCTGGCCGATCGTGCTCATCGGTTTCGTCGGGACCTTCGGCTTCAACTTCCCCATCTGGCTCACCGCGTTCGCCGACGAGGTCTACCACGCGGGCGCCGGTACGTACGGCTTCCTCAACACCCTCATGGCGGTCGGCTCGGTCGCCGGCGCCCTGCTCACCGCCCGCCGCGGCTCGGTGCGACTGCGGATCCTGGTCGGCGCGGCCCTGCTGTTCGGCGTACTGGAGATCGCGGCGGCACTGTCCCCGTCGTACTGGCTCTTCGCCCTGCTCATGATCCCCACCGGCATGGCGGCCCTGACGGTCAACACCACCGCCAACGCCAGCGTCCAGATGGCCACCGACCCCGCCATGCGCGGCCGCGTCATGAGCCTGTTCATGATGGTCTTCGTCGGCGGTACGCCGCTGGGGGCACCCATCGTCGGCTGGATCACCGACACGTTCGGCGCCCGCACCGGCTTCGCGTTCGGCGGCCTGATCTCGCTCCTGGCGGCGGCGACGGTGGGCCTGATCCTCGCCCGAGTCGGCGGCCTGCGGCTGTCGGTGGGCTGGCACCACGGGCATCCGCGGGTCCGCTTCGTGCCGCGGGAGGGGAAGCGGGAGCGGGAGTTGGCGACGGTGGTGTAGAGCGGGGGCGCCTCGGCCGTTCGGCGGGCCGGAGCCCGGACGCTCCGGCGCGAAGGCGCACGGCGGGGAGACTGGCTCCATGAGACTCTTCGCCGCAGTGCTGCCGCCGGAGGATGTGACTGCTGAACTCGCTTCGGCCGTCGACGAGTTGAGGAAGCTGCCGGGTGCCGAGGGCCTGCGCTGGACGGGCCGGCCCGGCTGGCACTTCACGCTCGCGTTCTACGGCGAGGTCGACGACGCACTCGTACCGGATCTGTCGGCGAGGCTTGAGCGGGCGGCGCACCGGACGGATCCGTTCGCGCTGGAACTGCGGGCCGGAGGCCACTTCGGCGGCCGGGCGCTGTGGATCGGCGCGACCGGGGACGTGGGCACGATGCGGCTGCTCGCCGAGCGAGCGGAGGCGGCGGCACGCAAGGCGGGCGTCCCGATCGAGGAGCACCGCCGCTACCGTCCGCACCTCACCGTCGCCCGGAGCCGGGGCCCGGCGGACTTCGCCCCGTACACCGCCCTGCTGAACGACTTCGCCGGGCGCCCGTGGACCGTGGCCGAGCTGTGCCTGGTCCGCAGCAATCTCCCCAAGTCGGGCGTACCGGGCGAACGCCCCCGCTACGAGACGTTCGCCCGCTGGACCCTCGGCTCGGGCATCTGAGGCCGTGCGGTTACGCTCGACCACGTGGACCCGAAGACACGTAACCGGATCATGGCCGGCGTACTTGTGCTGATGTTCGTGGTGGTGGCCTTGGCGTCAGCGCTCGGCATGTAGTCGACCGCTGCCGCCCGCACGCGTACGTGGATGCGTACGCGCGCAGGCGTGCACCCGGTGCTGCTGGGCCCACTGGTGCTACCAGGCGAAGGCCTCCGGCGACGGCCCCGGACCCGGGAAGATCTCGTCCAGGCCGGTCAGCAGCTCCTCCGACAGCTCCAGGTCGACCGCCGCTACGGCCGAGTCGAGCTGAGCGGCGGTGCGCGGGCCGACGATCGGGCCCGTCACGCCCGGCCGGGTGAGCAGCCAGGCCAGCGCCGCCTCGCCGGGCTCGATGCCGTGTTTGTCGAGCAGGTCCTCGTACGACTGGATCTGGGCGCGTACGGCGGTGTTGGCGAGCGCGTCGGCCGACCGGCCGGAGGCACGCCGCCCGCCCTCGACCTCCTTCTTGATGACGCCGCCCAGCAGGCCGCCGTGCAGCGGGGACCAGGGGATGACGCCCAGGCCGTAGTCCTGCGCGGCCGGGATGACCTCCATCTCGGCGCGGCGTTCGGCGAGGTTGTAGAGGCACTGCTCGCTGACGAGGCCGATGGTGCCGCCGCGCCGGGCGGCGATCTCGTTGGCCTGGGCGATCTTGTAGCCGGGGAAGTTGGAGGATCCGGCGTACAGGATCTTGCCCTGCTGCACCAGGACGTCGATCGCCTGCCAGATCTCCTCGAAGGGGGTCCGCCGGTCGATGTGGTGGAACTGGTAGATGTCGATGTAGTCGGTCTGGAGGCGCTTCAGGCTGGCCTCCACCGCCCGCCGGATGTTGAGCGCGGACAGCTTGTCGTGGTTGGGCCACACGGTGCTGCCGTCCGGCGCCATGTTCCCGTACACCTTGGTGGCCAGCACGACCTTGTCCCGCCGCTCGCCACCCTTGGCGAACCAGCTGCCGATGATCGACTCCGTACGGCCCTTGTTGTCGCCCCAGCCGTAGACGTTGGCGGTGTCGAAGTAGTTGATCCCCGCGTCCAGCGCGCCGTCCATGATCGCGTGGCTGTCCGCTTCGTCGGTCTGCGGACCGAAGTTCATGGTGCCGAGGACGAGTCGGCTGACCTTGAGTCCTGTGCGTCCGAGCTGCGTGTACTTCATGACTGCTAAGCCAAGAGCTTGGAGTGCGCTCTACGCAAGGGCAGGCCGGTGCTGGGACCGATCTTGACACTAACTGCCGGTTAGTGCTTTCCTTCGGTGAGCAAGATCTTGAACTTTCAATGTCTAGATGCTCTGCATGCCATGCCTCCCGCTTTCCTCCCCCACAGGACCGGAGATCAGCACCCCATGACCGCCACCGCACCCGCCCGCCGTACCCTCGCCACCGCGCTCATGGCCGCCGCAGCCCTCACCGCTGTGGCCGTCGTGCCCGCCGCCGCGGCTCCTTCCTCGGCCACCCCCGCGCACCAGGTCGCCTACGGCGACTCCGCCCGCCTCGGCTACCAGAAGTCCGTCGCCGTCCAGGTGCTCAAGGGCGTGTTCGAGCGAGGCGACACGTCGGTCGTCGACCGTTTCGTACGGCCCGACTACATCCAGCACAACCCGCTCGCTCCCGACGGCGCCGAGACCCTCAAGAACCTCGGCACCGCCCTCAGCCAGCAGTTCCCGGACGCCAAGTACGACATCAAGCGGGTCATCTCCGAGGGCGACCTGGTGCTCGTGCACTCCAACGTCGTCCTGACGCCGAGTACGCGCGGCAGCGCCGTCTTCGACATCTTCCGCTTCCAGGACGGGAAGATCGCCGAGCATTGGGACACGGGGCAGGAGGTGCCGGCGACCACGGCGAACGGCAACGACATGTTCTCCACGGAGAGTTGGCCCCGCACGAACAAGCCGGGCCCGCGCCGGCTCACCGCGTACAACAAGAAGCTGGTCACGGCGTACGTCGACCAGCTCCTGGTCGAGAAGGACCTGTCCGCCGTCGACAAGTACGTGGGCCCCGAGTACCACCAGCACAACCCGGCCATCGCCGACGGTGTGACGGGCGTGAAGTCCGGCCTGGGCGCGTACTTCGACGCGTTCCCGCAGCTGAAGGTGTCCCCGAAGCGGGTCGTCGCCGAGGGCGACCTGGTGGCGGTCCACAGCCACTACGTGAACGCGCCGGGGGAGCGGGGCCAGGCGATCATCGACCTCTTCCGGGTGCGGAACGGAAAGATCGTCGAGCACTGGGACGTGATCCAGGACGTACCGGAGAACTCCGCCAACGACAACACGATGTTCTGAGGACGAGATCACTCGGGCAGGTCGCTGTTGCCGCCCGGGTTGGCATCACGCGGCGGAGAACGCGGGCGGCTCGCTAATCGCGCGGGAACTCGTCGGTCTTGAGGGTGAGGCCGAGGATGGTGGCGGTCATGTCGACGTCTCCGCCGTAGGTGATGGAGAGGTCGCTGTCGTAGTCGCCGTCCTTGGGCTGGGTGAACAGGCGGCACTTGCCCACGTAGGGGTCGGCGATGAGGTAGACAGGGACTTCGGCGAGCGCGTAGGCCTTCTTCTTGGGGCCGTAGTCGTTCATGCCGGTGCCCTTGGAAATGACCTCGGCGACGAACTCGACGTCCTCGTGGCGCCAGCGGCCCTCGTCGTCCTTCTCGGAGCCGTCGCGCAGTTTCACCACGTCCGGGGCAAAGCCGTTCTCATGGCCGGGGAAGTCGATGCGGACGTCCGAGAACACTTTCGCGCGCCTGCCGAAGCGATCCTCGAGCGCCCAGATGATCGCGCGAATGGTCTCCCAGTGAACGTCCCGCTGCGGCGACATGTAGAAGGTCCCCTCGACGATCTCGGCCTTGTAGCCCTCGGGGACGTTCATCCGGTCGAACAGCTCGTCCAAAGTCTGTTCGTTGATGTCGGCCATCTTGATCCTGTCTTCAAGGACGGTCATCGTGGCGCTCCTCCCCGGCTGCCCCTCGGTCGAGTACAGCCGCGCAGTACAACGATACGCACGGTGACCGGGTCACGCAGGGTCGTACGAGGAGGGCGTCAGACCTCGTACGGCTCCCCCAAGTCCCAAGCTTGATACATCGCTTCGGCGAAAGCGGCCGCGATCTTGTGCTCGCCCGAGGCGTTCGGATGCGTGCCGTCGTCCGTGTCCAGGTTGAGGTCGTACGACTCCGGGGCCGAGGCCAGCAACAGCGGGGACGACGGTTCGTCCAGGTCCGCCACCGCCTTCGCCAGCAGCTCGTTGAAGCGGGCGACCTCGGTGGCGAAATCCGCGTCCGAATCCGCCCTCACGTTCGGGATCACCGGCAGGAAGACCATCGCCACGCGGGGGTTGGCCGAGCGGGCCTCGGTGATGAAGGAGCGGGCGTTCGCCGCCGTCCGGCTCGCGTCCGTGTAGAAGCCCAGGTCGATCAGGCCCAGCGAAACCAGCAGCACGTCCGCCCGTTGCGTGCGTACCGCCTCGGCGATCAGTGGGGTCATGTGGTGCCAGCCCTCGCCCCAGCCCGCCAGGTGGGAGCGGGGGAAGTCCGGGTCGGCGTACTCGTACGAGTCGGCGGTGTCCGTCGCCT
Organism: Streptomyces pseudoechinosporeus; assembly: GCF_054783935.1. Taxonomy (NCBI): domain Bacteria; kingdom Bacillati; phylum Actinomycetota; class Actinomycetes; order Kitasatosporales; family Streptomycetaceae; genus Streptomyces; species Streptomyces pseudoechinosporeus. Next base: position 76,126 of record NZ_BAAGPS010000050.1, on the reverse strand, counting down.
TGTCGTAGAGCGTCTCGCGGGGGCCGACGATGCGGAACGGGCCGCCGTACGTCGCGCGCAGGTGCTGCCACATCCGGTAACGCCACGTGTGTTCGCCCGCGCTGCCGATGGTCTGGGAGTCGCCTACGGGCATGAACCTGAGCATCCGCTCATCATCCTTGATCAAGGCGCAAGCAGGTTTCGCCAAGGCCCGAGCTGGGGTGTGAGGCCGGACACGCGGTCGTGATCGCCTCGCGGGCGTGAACGTCTCGCGGGGATGGCACGCTTGGGGGCATGCGCCGTTCGTTGTCGTTCCTCGCCTCAGCCCTGCTCGTCCTCGCGCTCGGCGCGCCCGCCACCGCTGCCGACGGGGACGACGGCTCGGAGGGGTTCACGATCAAGGACCCGAGGATTACCGAGTCCAGCGGCCTCGTCGCCTCCCGAGCCCACCCGGGGATCTACTGGACCCACAACGACCAGGACAAGGGTGCCTTCCTCTACGCCATCGACAGCAAGACCGGCGACACCGTCGCGACGATCACCATGACGGGCGTGGGCACCCCCCGAGACGTAGAGGCCATCTCCATCGGGCCCGACGGAGACCTCTACGTGGGCGACATCGGGGACAACCTCGGCGGCACATGGGAGTACGTCTGGATCTACAAGCTGCCCGAGCCCGGGCAGCTCAGGGACCAGAGTGTCCGTGCCACGCAGTACGTCGTGAAGTACGCGGACGGAGCCCGGGACGCGGAGGCGCTGATGGTGCATCCGAAGACCGGGAAGGTCTACATCGCCTCGAAGAACGAGCAGGGGGGCGGGCTGTACGAGCAGCCCGCGACGCTCAGCCCCAGCGGCACCAACGTCTTCAAGCGTATCGCCGACATCGACCTGGAGGTCACCGACGGCGCCTTCGCGCCCGACGGCGAACAGCTCGCCCTGCGCGCGTACTTCGGCGGGGTCGCGTACGAGTGGAACGGCGGGAAGCCGAAGAGGCAGGGGCGGCTAAGCGTGCCGCTCCAGAGGCAGGGGGAGTCGGTGGCCTACACCCCCGACGGGTCCACGCTGCTGTTCGGGAGCGAGGGAACGGAGAGTTCCGTCGAGCCCGGCAACGTACCGGGTGCGGAGGACAGCAAGTCCCCTTCGGAGGACGGGAGTTCGGCGGCCGACGGGGACAGTGCCGGTGACGGGTCGAACGGCGACTTCAAGATGGCCGCCATCGCTCTCGCCGCCGGGCTCGCCGTCCTGTACGGGCTCAAGCGGCTGCTGAGGCGCGGGTCCTGACCGGCTGACCGGCTCACCGGCGACTCAGGCCAAGAAGCAGCCCCGCCGCGCATCTCACTTCCCCACCGGCCGCACCTCGTAGTGCAGCGTCGGCGTCCGCATCACCTTGTGGGTGATCGGCACGAGGACGCCCTGCAGGAACGGGTGCTTACGGCGCAGCAGCTTCGCCGCGTGCCGGTCCTCCTCGCTGCCGTGCTCCAGCAGCCGGGTCCGGGCGTGGATCTGCGGCCCTACGGGGGCGCCGCGCGGGGTGGCGGGGGCGAGCTCCACCTCCGGGTCGCGGCGCAGCCGCTTGACCTTCGACGCCTTGCCCGGCGTACGGAAGTACGCGTGGTCGCCCTCCACGACGAGACTCACCGGAGTACCCACGCCTGTGCCGTCCTTCTTGTGGGTGGTCAGCAGCACGGCCCACTGCCTGGCGAAGGGGACGAGCTCGGGGCGCGTGACGGGAATGCTCATGCCTCCATAGAGGCACCGACCGCCCTGTTTGTCACTCTTTGCTGCGTCGGGCGATGAACGACTCCAGCCCGTCCAGCATGCGCTGCAGCCCGAACTCGAAGTGGTCGAAGCCGGACCCGAAGGTCTCTTCGCCGAGCGAGGCGAGGACGGGGTAGCGGCCGCTGGTCATGACCTTCTCCAGCACCGGGGCCTGGGCCGACCAGAACTCCGTGTCCGTCAGGCCCGACTTCCGTTCCGCCTCCTTCTCGTACAGCTGCGTGCGGGCGGCTCCGACGACGTACCCGTCGATCATGACGATCGCGGAGATCAGCTCGGGGTCGGACAGGCCCGTGGGCTTGATGCGGACGAGTACCTTCTCCATGCCCTCGACGGCGCTCGGGCCGAGCACCGGGCGGGACTGGTTCACCTGGAGCAGCCAGGGATGGCGGCGGTAGAGGGCGAGAGTCTCGCGGGCCATGGTCTCCAGAGCCGCCCGCCAGCCCTCACCGAAGACGGAGTCGTCCCCGGCCGGGCGATGTACGCGGTCCAGCATCAGGTCGAGCAGCTCGCCCTTGCCGGGGACGTAGCGGTACAGGGACATCGTGCCGGTGCCGAGCTCTGTGGAGAGCCGGCGCATCGAGACGGCCTCCAGGCCCTCCGCGTCCGCGAGCCCGATGGCGGCTTCCACGATCCGGTCGAGCGTCAGGCCCGGTTTCGGGCCACGACTGGGCCGGCGGCCCGTGTCCCACAGCAGTTCGAGGGTGCGGACGATGTCTCCGCTGCCACTGGTGTCCGGACCCGACGTGCTCGCCATGTGCTTCAGGATAATCCCTTGGACCAGAAACTGGGTACGGTGTACTCTCAAAAGAGTACGGCGTACTCAGTTTTGGGTTGCCGCAGGGATTTCAGGGTGGTTCGGGATTCACGGGAGGGGTGCACATGAGCGGTTACGCGGTCCGGGCCGAAGGGCTCGAGAAGAGGTACGGGGAGAAGCGCGCCCTCGACGGCTTCGACCTGGCGGTGCGGGAGGGCACCGTACACGGCCTGCTCGGGCCGAACGGCGCGGGCAAGACCACCGCCGTCCGCATCCTGTCGACGCTCATCAGGCTCGACGGCGGACAGGCGCAGGTGGCGGGCCTGGACGTGGCACGGCAGCCGCGGGAGGTACGGGCGCGGATCGGCCTCACCGGTCAGTACGCGGCTGTGGACGAGGTGCTGACGGGGCGGCAGAACCTGGAGATGTTCGGCCGGCTGTTCCACCTGGGCGGGAAGCGGGCACGGCTGCGGGCCGGTGAGCTTCTGGAGCAGTTCGATCTGGTCGACGCGGCCGACAAGGGAGTCGGCAAGTACAGCGGCGGCATGCGGCGTCGCCTCGACCTCGCCGCCTCGATGATCCTCACGCCGAGCGTGCTGTTCCTGGACGAGCCGACGACCGGGCTCGATCCCCGCGGTCGCGGTGAAGTCTGGGAATCCGTACGGGCGTTGGTGACCGGCGGCACCACGGTGCTGCTGACCACGCAGTACCTGGAGGAGGCCGACAAGCTTGCCTCGCACATCACCGTGATCGACCAGGGCCGCGCCATCGCCGACGACACCCCGGACGGGCTGAAGAACACGGTCGGCGGCGACCGTATCGAGGTCGTCCTCGCCGAGCGCGCCGACATCCCGCGCGCTGTGAAGGTCGTCGCCCGGGTCGCAGACGGCGAACCGGAGACGGACGAGACCGAGTTGAAGGTGCACGCACCGGTGACCGACCGGGTGCTCGCCCTCACCGAGGTGGCACGCACCCTTCAGGACGAGGGGATCCAGGTGGAAGACATCGGGCTGCGCAGGCCGAGCCTCGACGACGTCTTCATGCGCCTGACGGGACACCGTACGGACGTTTCCAAGAACCCCAAGAACCCCAAGAACCCCCAGGACTCCAAGAAAGGGGCGGCGGCATGAGCGCGCTCGACCTGACGACCGGACAGAGCAGCCACGGTCGTGCCTACTGGGCCCTCGCCGACTGCTGGAACATCGTGCGCCGCGGCCTCACCCACTACCAGCGCCAACCGGTCAACATCGCCTGGATGCTGGGCTTCCCGATCCTCTCCGTCCTCCTCTACGGGTACGTCTTCGGCAGCGCGATGCAGGTGCCCGGCGGCGGGGACTACAAGGACTTCCTGATGCCGGGCATGTTCGTGATGACGATGGCCTTCGGCTTCATCAACACCGCGACGGTCGTCGTGTACGACTCCACGAACGGCGTCATCGACCGCTTCCGCTCCATGCCCATGGCGCCGTCCGCGGTCGTCGCCGGGCGCGGTGTCACCGATCTGATCGTGGCCTGCGCGGAGTTGACGATCCTGATGCTCACCGCGGTCGCCATGGGCTGGCGTCCGAACGGCGGTTTGGACTTCCTGCTCGCCTTCGGCCTGCTGCTGTGGCTGCGGCTCTCGCTGATCTGGCTCGGCGTGTGGCTCGGGCTGCTGGTGCCCAACCCGGAGGCGGCGGGCGGCCTGTTCGCGGTCGCCTTCCCGCTGACCATGATCTCCAGCATCTTCGTCGCGCCCCAGCTGATGCCGGACTGGCTGGGCTTCGTCGCGGCCTGGAACCCGATCTCGTCGACGGCCGCGGCCACGCGCGAACTGTTCGGGACGCCGGTCGGCAGCGGCGACTCCTGGGTCGAGCAGCACGCGCTGCTGATGTCCGGGGTGTGGCCGGTGATCCTGACGGCGATCTTCCTGCCGTTGGCGGTACGCAGGTTCCAGAAGCTCAGCAGGTGATTTCGGCGGTACGGAAATGGGGGCGCCCGGCACGGGGAAAGTGCCGGGCGCCCCCATCAACGTACGAGACCGATATCCGCGTACCCGAGTCCCTGAGTACGAACTTGAGTGGTCAGAGCCGCTCAATGACGTAGTCGACGCACTTCGTGAGGGCCTCGATGTCCGCCGGGTCGATCGCTGGGAACATCGCGACGCGGAGCTGGTTGCGGCCGAGCTTGCGGTACGGCTCGGTGTCGACGATGCCGTTGGCGCGCAGGACCTTGGCGACGGCGGCGGCGTCGACCTCGTCCGAGAAGTCGATCGTGCCGATGACCTGGGAGCGCTTGGCCGGGTCGGTGACGAAGGGGTTCGCGTACTTGAGGTCCTCGGCCCAGCCGTAGAGGGTGCGGGCGGAGGTGGCGGTGCGGCGGACCGACCAGTCCAGGCCGCCCTGGCCGTTGAGCCACTCCAACTGGTCGTTGAGGAGGAAGAGGGTGGCGAGGGCCGGGGTGTTGTACGTCTGGTTCTTGCGGGAGTTGTCGATCGCCGTCGGGAGCGAGAAGAACTCCGGGACGTGGCGGCCGGACGCGTGGATCCGCTCGGCGCGCTCGATGGCGGCCGGGGAGAAGATGCCGATCCACAGGCCGCCGTCCGCGGCGAAGGACTTCTGCGGGGCGAAGTAGTAGACGTCCGTCTCGGCGATGTCGACGGGGAGGCCGCCGGCGCCGCTCGTCGCGTCCACGACGACGAGGGAGCCCTCGTCGGCACCTTCGACCCGCTTGACGGGGGCCGCGACGCCGGTGGAGGTCTCGTTGTGCGTAAAGGCGTAGACGTCGACGCCCGCCTCGGCCTGCGGGTCCGGGTGGGTGCCCGGGTCACTCGCGATGACGGCCGGCTCGGCCAGCCACGGGGCGAGCTTCGCGGCCTTCGCGAACTTGGACGAGAACTCGCCGAAGCTCAGGTGCTGCGACTTGTTCTCGATCAGCCCGTGGGTCGCGACGTCCCAGAACGCGGTGGAGCCGCCGTTGCCGAGGATGACCTCGTACCCCTCGGGGAGGGAGAAGAGATCGCGCACGCCTTCGCGGACCTTGCCGACGAGGTTCTTCACGGGGGCCTGGCGGTGGGAGGTGCCCATGAGGGATGTACCGGTGGCGGCCAGCGCGTCCAGCGCCTCCGTCCGCACCTTGGAGGGGCCCGAGCCGAATCGTCCGTCGGCGGGCTTGATGTCAGCGGGAATCTGGATCTCAGCCACGACGGGAGCCTATCCGCTCCCGGAAACCTGGGCGAAACGTCGTCCGTCGGGTGAGACGACGAACCCCGACGCGAGACGAACGCGCCGGGGTTCGACGAAAGGCCCGGACAGGGCCAGACAGAGTCAGGCAGGGTCAGTAGCGCGTCGGGAACAGTTGCAGCTTGGCCTTGCTGCCGGAGACCGACTTGACCCAGATCTTCAGGTTGTTGAACTGGACGACGCCGCCCGGGCTGGTGCTGCCGGTGAGTGCCCCGCCGGCGGCCGACATCCTCACGGACCGGGAGCTGATGGACGTGATCTTCAGCTTCCCGAACCCGAACTTGCTGCTTTTGACGTTGATGGTCTTGGGTGCCGACACAGTGGTCTTGCACCGCCCGTCGTAGCAGGGCCCGGGTGCGGCGTACGCCGCCGGCGCCATCAGGCCGAAGCCCAGCGCGCCCGCCGTGGTCAGCGTCAGGGCAGTGGTCGCGGCTCGCCTGCGCATACCGGTACTCATCAGTTGGACCTCCTGGTTGGGGGGATTCCCGCCCGGCATTTGTAAACCGCCGGTCCTGGGACCCCTCCCGAGGCGCCGCCCGACCGCATCCCCAGGCGGACCTCACCGGCCCAAGCGCACCGGCAGCTCGAACAGATCGTTCTGCGTCACCACCGGCTTGTTGCGGAGCTCCTTCACCGGGACTGCCAGGTCCAGGTCCGGGAACCGTTCGTACAGCGCGGGCAGTGCGACGGCCGCCTCCAGGCGGGACAGTGCCGCGCCGGGGCAGACGTGCGGGCCGTGGCCGAAAGAGATGTGGCGGTTCTCCGGGACGCGCGTGATGTCGAACTCGTCGGCCGAAGGCCCGTGGGCCTTCTCGTCACGGCCGATCGCGGCGTACGAGACGATCAGGGCGTCGCCCGCCGGGAGGATCTTGTCGCCGACCGGCACGTCCTCCGTCGCGAAACGGATCAGGACGTGGGACGTGGGCGTCGACCAGCGCAACGTCTCCTCGATCACCGACGGCCAGTCGGCGGCCCCGGCGAGCACCAGCTCGCGCTGCTCGGGATGCGTGGACAGGTTCACGACCGCGTTCACGATGAGGGAGATCGTCGTCTCATGACCGGCCGCCACCATCAACTGCAAGGTGGAGACGATCTCCTCGTCGGTGAAGTGGTCGCCGTCCTCGGAGGCCAGGATCAGCGCACTGGTCAGGTCGTCGCCGGGAGCGGAGCGCTTCGCCGCGACCGTCTCCGCCATGATCCCCGCCAGTTCCGTGAGTGTGGCGATGACCTCCTCCGGTGGCGTCTGGGTCGAGAAGAACTTCTCGAACAGCTCCTTGAGGCGGGGGAGTTGGGAGTCATCGATGCCCATGAGGTCCGCGATGACGTACATGGGAAGCGGGTATGCGAACGCCGCCTTCAGGTCGACGACTTCGCCGGCGCCCTGGGGAAGCGCGTCGAGGAGATCGGTCGTCAGCTTGGTGATCCGCTCCCGCATCCGCTCCACGCGCCGCGGCGTGAGCGCCTGCGCGACAAGGGCGCGCATACGACGGTGGTCCGCACCGTCCACGGTGAGCATGGAACGGCCGGGGTTCGCGAGCCCGATCAGCGGCCAGTCCGGCGGGATCTCGCCGCGCTGCCAGGCGCCCCAGACGTTGATGTCCTTCACCAGCCGGGGATCGGTGAGGAGCTGCTTGGCCTCGGCGTGATGCGTGACCGCCCACACCGGAACCCCACCCGGCAACTCCACGGCGGCAAGCGGCCCCGCGGCACGCAGCCGGGCGCTCTCGCCCTCGAGATCGGTGACGAAGGGATCCAGGGCGATACGAGTCGTCATGCGGGCGTGCCTCCAAGGGCAGAGATCGGGGAGAACCGCACGGGCAGTTCCGTCAGCCCCCGCAGCCACGGGGACGGACGGCGCGTGAGGGACTCGGCCGGTACGGCCAGGTCGAGGTCGGGCAGCCGGTCGAGGATCACCTCGATGCCCGTACGCGCGATGACCTCGGCGACCTCCTGGGCCGGGAACGGGCAGCGGTGCTCGCCGTGGCCGAAGGAGAAGTGCGCGCTGTTGCCACCGGTGAGGGCGGAGCCGTCGACGCGTACCTGCGGGTCGCTGTTGGCGGCCTGGAGGCCGAGCAGCAGCAGATCGCCCGCGCGGATACGGCGCCCGCCGAGCTGGGTGTCGCGGGAGGCCCAGCGGCCGGCCACGTTCTGGGTGGGGGTGTCCTCCCACAGCACCTCGTTCATGGCCTCGGCGACACTGTGCCGGCCGCCGAACAGCGAGGCCGCGAAGCGGTCGTCCGTCAGCATCAGCCGCAACGAGTTGCCGATCCAGTCGGCCGTCGGCTGATGGCCCGCGGCCATCATCACCATGAGGTCCTGGGTGATCTCCTCGTGCGTGAAGCCGGAGCTGTCGGCGAGCATGCGGCTCACCACGTCGTCCGCGGGCCGCTCCGCGCGGTCCGCCACCAACCGCGCCATGGACGAGGCGAGATGCTGCTGCCCCGCGATGGCGTCCTGGCGCCCGTTGATCATGTCGTTGAGGGCGGTGACCAGACCGGGGCCCTGCTCGTCGGCGAACCCGTACAGGGTCGCCAGTACGCGCACGGGCAGCAGCGTCGCGTAGTCCGCGACGATGTCCGTCTCGCCCTTGGCGCAGATCGCGTCGATCAGTTCGTCGGCGAACTTCTCGGCGTGGCCGCGCAGTTCGAAGGGGTCGACGGCTTCGAGGGCGTCACTGATCATCGCGGCGCGCTCGCGGTGCCGTTCGCCGACCGTGTAGAGGATCGACGGCTGTTTGCGGCCGATCATCGGCAGCAGCGGCCAGTCGTCGGGGATGTGCGGCCACTGGCTCCACAGGTCGGAGTCCCGGCTGAACAGCACGGGATCGCCGGTGACCTGGTGCAGCTCGCGATAGCCGAGGACGAGCCACGCCGGTACGTCACCGTCGAGCAGCACCGGCGCCACGGCACCGTGCTCGCGCCGCATCTCGCGGTACAGCTCGGCCGGTTCGGTCTGGAACCGGGGCCCGCCGAGGGGAACGGGGTCGGCGCCGATGGGCGTACGACCGTCAGAGGTTACGGAGTCCAACGAGCACCTGCTCCAGGATGTCGGGATCGGGGACGCCGGAGGAGAGTCCCGTACGCGGATGGCGGGCGCTGACGCGGCCCGCGGCGAGGAGGTCGGACAGCAGGATCCGGGTGATGCTCACCGGCAGCCGCAGTATGGCGGCGAGCTCCACGACCGCCGTCGGCCGCTCGCACAGCCGCAGGATCGCCGCGTGCTCGGACTGCATGCCCGGCACCGGATCGCACTCGGCGACGACCAGCGTGACCAGGTCGAACGGGGTGTCGGGCGCGGGCCGGCTGCGGCCTTGGGTGACGGTGTAGAGCCGATCGGGCTTGTCGTCCCTGCCCGGGCGGCTCATGACGTACGCGGCTGCGCGCTCAGATGTCCGCCGAGCTGTTCCACGAACTCGCTCATGTTGTGCCCGACGACCCCGGCGTCCGCCTCCTCGTCGGTGACCACGGCGAGGTGTACGCCCGAGCCCGCCTCGACGATGAACAGGACCCCGCCGTAGAACTCGGCCATCGCCGACCGGACGCCCCCACTGCCGTCCCCGAACTCCACGGACGCCCCATGGGTCAGCGACTGGATCCCGGCGGCGATCGCGGCGAGCTGATCGGCCTGGTCCACGGTGAGCCCTCCCGTACGGCACAGCTTCAGCCCGTCGCGGGAGAGCACGAGCGCGTGCCGGGCGCCCGAAGTGCGTTCCAGCAGGCCCTCGATGAGCCAGCTGAGCTTCTCGTCGGCGGTCACGGTCGCGGTGGTGCCGGTCATGGGGTGGGGTCGCCTTCCGGGTGGGGGGTCGCGTGGGC
>NZ_BAAGPS010000050.1:0-66526 GCF_054783935.1 Streptomyces pseudoechinosporeus | reverse complement strand
GGGGTGGTCGGCTCGGGAGCGGGCGTGGTGTCTCGTACGAGGTGATCGGCGGCGTCGGCTCGTACGGCCTCGTCCGCCGGCGGGGGCTCGAAACGCGCCGTGCTCCGTACCGCCTGGCGGAAGCTGCTGAAGCGGGCGGCGCGGGTTCGGGCGTCTTCGGCGGGGGTGGGGCGTGGTTGGGGGGTGGCGGCTGCGGGGCGGGCGCGTTCGGCCTGGGCCTGGGCTTGGGCTTGGGACTCGGCTTCGGCGAGGGTGCGGCCGCGGCGGCGCTTGGGGAGGCCGCTGGTGGTGTCGCGCTCGCTGTTGCTGCTGCTCCCGCCGGTGCGGTCCGGGGACTCGTGGGTGGGGACCGGGTCCGGGTCCAGGTCGGGAAGGGCGCGGGCGGTGGCGTACGACCCCGGGATCCGGGCCTGGACCCCGGGCTGGGGCTTCAGCTGCGTCTTCGACTTCGGCTGTGGCAGGGCGGGTGCGGGCTCCGGGGCGGTCGGGCCGGCGAGGATGTCCTGGGGGATGAGGACGAGGACGCCCGTGCCGCCGCGTGCGGAGGGGCGGAAGGAGATCTTCAGCCCGTACTTGCGGGCGAGGCGGCCGACGACGGCGAGGCCGAGACGGGTGCCGGTGAGGCCGCCGAGTCCGGCGTTCTCGCCGGAGACGGCGCGTTCGGCGCGGCGCAGCTGTACGTCGCCCATGACCAGGCCCGCGTCCTCGACGGAGACGATGACGCCGGCCGGCACCTCCTCTACGTAGACGTGCACTTCGGCGGTGGGCGGCGAGAAGTTCGCGGCGTTGTCGAGGAGTTCGGCGAGCGCGTGCATCACGCCCTCGGCGGCGTGCCCGGCGACGGCGGCCTCGCTGGACGAGTGGAGGCGTACGCGCTGATAGCCGCCGATCCGGCCCATCGCGCCGCGCAGGATCGACTCCATCACGATGGGCCGCGCCCAGCGGCGCCCCGAGCGCGCGCCCGCGAGGACGGCGACGGAGTCGGCGAGACGGCCCGCCTGCGCGGTGCGGTGGTCGAGGTGGAGGAGGTCGGTGAGTACCTCCTCGTCGGAGTGCTTCTCCTCCATGGCCCGCAAATCGGCGAGCATGCTCGTGGCCAGCGCCTGCATCCGGCCGGCCGAGTTGGCGGCGGCCGAGACTGCGGCGGCGCCTTCGGTCCTGGCCTGGCGCAACTGCTCGGCCAGGCGGTCGTTCTCCGCGCCGAGGCGGGTGCGCTCCCGGGCGAGTTCGGCGCTCAGGCGTGCCTTCTCCTGGGTGAACTGCTCGGCCCGGCGTATCAGTTCACGCTCGAACTCCTCGGCCAGGCGGTTGTGTTCGCGGGTGGCCTCCTCCGCGATACGCGCCCGCTCCTGAAGCAGCCGTCCGGCATCGTCGGTGACCGCTTCGAGGCGGCGACGCAACAGGCGCGACTTCTGCGTGGCGTGGCTCGCGAGCGCGACGACCGCGCACAGCAGCAGGGCGGCGGCGCCCGCACCCCACGCGAGGGGTAAGCGAAACGAGTCGGGAGCCGCGACGACCGCGCCGACGACGGCGAGCGCGGCCGGTACGGCGGTGATCAGCGGCGCGGGCGCGACGGCACGCAGGCGGGGACGTTCGCCTCTGGGGTGCGCGAGGGACGGCCGATCTGTGCTGGGGCGCGCTGGAGTGATGGGCGCGGTCATGAATCGTGTCCTCGGTCGTGTCCTGGGCGGGATGCGACACCTGGTGCTCAACTGGCGGTCACTATATGGGAGTTCGTGATCGTACTGGGAAGGTTCGGGAGCGGCCTTCACAACTCGGGCACGAATGCCGTTGCCTTCCCAGAGGCCGCGAGGTCGGTCTGCCTCCGGTTGACGTTGTTCGTAAGCTGCTAAATACGTTTACGCTCCTTGCGTGGGTCACTACTCTGTACCTCGAAGTGCAGCATGCTGAACAGTCTCGTCTTGGATGGCCCTTGTGAATTCCCCCCGTTCAGACCGCTCCCCGTCAGCTGAAGTGGCCCCGGGTGCCGCCAAGCCGCCGGAGGCTGTCGCGGCGCCCGGAGGCGGACCGGGCCCGAGGCGGCGACCGGGCTCCCTCGGCCCTGTCGGACTGGTGCTGGCCGGAGGCGTGTCCGTTCAGTTCGGTGGGGCGCTTGCCGTGAGCCTGATGTCGCGGGCCGGGGCGCTCGGGGTGGTGAGCCTGCGGCTTGTGGTCGCCGCCCTCGTGTTGCTCGTCGTCTGCCGGCCCCGGCTGCGCGGGCATTCGCGGGCCGACTGGGGGACCGTCGTCCTCTTCGGGATCACCTTGGCCGCCATGAACGGGCTCTTCTACCAGGCTGCCGCCCGCATCCCCCTCGGCCCCGCCGTCACCCTCGAAGTGCTCGGCCCCCTCGCGCTCTCCGTACTGGCCTCCCGCCGCGCCATCAACCTCCTCTGGGCCGGTCTCGCCCTCGCGGGCGTCTTCCTTCTCGGCGGCGGGGGCTTCGACAGACTCGATCCGGCCGGAGTCGCCTTCGCCCTGTCCGCAGGGGCGATGTGGGCCGCGTACATCATCTTCAGCGTGCGTACGGGCCGCCGGTTCCCCCAGGCCGACGGGCTCGCGCTGGCCATGGCGATCGGAGCGGTGCTCTTCCTCCCGCTGGGCATCGTCGAGGCGGGAGCAAAGCTCCTGGACCCGACCACGCTCGCCCTCGCCGCCGCCGTGGCCATGCTCTCCTCCGTCCTCCCGTACACCTTCGAAATCGTCGCCCTGCGCCGCCTGCCCGCCTCCACCTTCGCGATCATGATGAGTCTCGAACCGGCCATCGCCGCCATCGCTGGTTTCCTCATCCTCAGCCAGACCCTCACCGTGACGGAGTCCCTCGCGATCGGCCTGGTCATCGCGGCGAGCATGGGCGCGATACGGACGCAGGTCGGGCGGGGGAAGGCCCGCAACGTCACCTGAGCCGTCGTACGGCACAGAGCGCGAGGGCCCGCACGCCACATGCGTGCGGGCCCTCGCGCGCCCCCGGAGCCTGCCGGTCGCCGAGGCCTGATGCGGTACCGCGCGACCAGCCGCAACGGACCCGCACCTTCGAACCACCCGCCCCGCGGAGCGCCCTCGCAAAAGATTTCCAAGCACGCTTGCTTGTTTTTGCGGGCACTGCAATGCTCCAGAGCACACCGCGCAGCACAACAACGCCGTCCCCGGAGGGAAGCCCCCCGTGTCCGACCCGACGCCCGTACTCGACGACCTCCGCGAGGAAGGCAACGAACTCGACCGGCTCGTAAGGGAGTTGAGCGAGGAGCAGTGGGCGCGTGCGACACCCGCGTCCGGCTGGAGCGTCGCCCACCAGATCGCGCACCTCGCCTGGACCGACCGGGCCGCGCTGCTCGCCGTCACCGACGCCGAGGCGTTCGCGACGTACGCGAAGAAGGCCCTCGCCTCACCGGACACCTTCGTCGACGAGGGAGCCGAGGAGGACGCCGGACTCCCGCCCGCCGAACTCCTGGCCCGATGGCGGCAGAGCCGGGCGCTCCTGCAGGTCGCGCTCCGCGCGGCAGCGCCCGGCGCGCGCTTCGGCTGGTTCGGGCCGCCGATGTCCACCGCCTCCATGGCCACCGGGCGGATCATGGAAACCTGGGCCCACGGTCAGGACATCGCCGACGCGCTCGGCGTCGTACGCACCCCCACCGCCCGGCTCCGCCACGTCGTCCGCATCGGCGTCCGGGCGCGCGACTTCGCCTTCGCCGTACGGGGGTTGAGCGCGCCGGAAGAGGAGTTCCGCGTCGAGCTCGTGGCGCCGTCGGGGGGCGACGACATATGGACGTACGGGCCCGAAGACGCACCCCAGCGCGTCACCGGACCCGCGCTCGACTTCTGCCTGCTGGTCACCCAGCGGGCCCACCGCGCCGACCTCGCCGTACATGCCGAAGGACCGGACGCCGACCGGTGGCTGGACATCGCCCAGGCCTTCGCGGGACCGCCGGGCGCGGGGCGCGAGCCCAAGGCCAAGGGGGCCGCCGGGTGAGCCCGGGAGAGAGCCCGCCCCTCCGCATCGGCAACGCCTCCGGCTTCTACGGCGACCGCTTCGACGCGATGCGCGAGATGCTCACCGGCGGCCCCCTGGACGTCCTCACCGGCGACTATCTCGCCGAACTCACCATGCTCATCCTGGGACGCGATCGCCTGAAGGATCCAAAACGGGGCTACGCCAAGACCTTCCTGCGACAGTTGGAGGAGTGCCTCGGGCTCGCGCACGAGCGGGGCGTCCGGATCGTCGCCAACGCGGGCGGCCTCAATCCGGCCGGACTGGCGGACGCCGTACGGCAGTTGGCCGACCGGCTCGGTGTCCCGGTCCGCGTCGCCCATGTCGAGGGCGACGACCTCCACAGTCGGTATCCGGACAGCCTCGCCGCCCACGCCTACCTCGGCGGCTTCGGCATCGCCGCCTGTCTGCGGGAGGGCGCGGACATCGTCGTCACCGGGCGGGTGACGGACGCCGCCCTGGTCACCGGGCCCGCCGTCGCCCACTTCGGGTGGGAGCCCGGCGAGTACGACCGGCTCGCGGGCTCCGTCGTCGCCGGGCACGTGCTGGAGTGCGGGGCACAGGCGACCGGCGGCAACTACGCGTTCTTCGGCGAGGGCGGCGCCATGCGCCCCGGCTTCCCGCTCGCCGAGCTCCACGAGGACGGCACCTGCGTCATCACCAAGCACCCCGGCACCGGCGGCCTCGTCGACGTCAGCACGGTGACGGCCCAACTGCTGTACGAAACGGCGGGCGCCCGGTACGCGGGACCGGATGTCACCGCCCGCCTGGACACCGTACGACTCACGCAGGACGGCCCCGACCGCGTCCGGGTCGACCGCGTACGGGGCGAGGCCCCGCCCCCGACCCTCAAGGTCGGCGTCAACCGTCTCGGGGGCTTCCGCAACGAGGTCGTCTTCGTCCTGACCGGGCTGGAGATCGAGTCCAAGGCAGCCCTCGTACGGAGTCAGATGCGGGACGCGTTCGCCAAGTCCCGTCCCGCCGAGGTGCGGTGGTACCTCGCCCGCACCGACCGGCCCGACGCCTCGACCGAGGAGACCGCGAGCGCGCTGCTCCGGCTGGTCGTACGGGACCCGGTCCAGGAGAACGTCGGACGGGTGCTGAGCGGAGCCGCCGTGGAGCTCGCGCTCGCCAGCTATCCCGGCTTCCATGTGCTGGCGCCACCGGGGAAGGGCACGCCCTATGGGGTCTTCGAGGGTGCGTACGTCCCTCATGGTGCCGTCGATCATGTGGCCGTCCTCCACGACCGACGCCGGATCACTGTGCCGCCGGCCCACGACACCGCCGTACTCGACGACGTTCCGGAGCCGTCCCTGCCGGAGCCGTTGCCTCCCGGGCCCACGCAACGCGTCCCACTCGGCCTTGTCGCAGGTGCCCGCAGCGGGGACAAGGGCGGGAACGCCAACGTCGGCGTCTGGGTGCGGACGGACGACGCCTGGCGCTGGCTCGCGCACGAGCTCACGGCCGACAGATTCCAGCAGCTGATCCCGGAAAGCCGCGAGCTGAAAGTGACCCGGTACGTCCTGCCGAACCTGCACGCCCTCAACTTCGTCGTCGAAGGCATCCTCGGCGAGGGCGTCGCCTCGCAGCACCGCTTCGACCCGCAGGCCAAGGCCCTCGGCGAATGGCTCCGCTCCCGTCACCTGGACATCCCGGAGGCCCTCCTGTGACCGTCCTGGCGTCCGCGCTCGACACCACCGGCCCCGACTACACGGCCAACCGCGAGGCCATGCTCGCCAAGCTCGCCGAACTCGACGCCGAGCACGCGAAGGCCCTCGCGGGCGGCGGCGAGAAGTACGTCGCCCGGCATCGCGAGCGCGGCAAGCTGCTCGCCCGCGAACGCATCGAGCTGCTGCTCGACCCGGACACGCCCTTCCTGGAGCTCAGCCCGCTCGCCGCCTGGGGGAGCGACTACACGGTGGGCGCCTCGCTGGTCACCGGAATCGGTGTCGTCGAGGGCGTGGAGTGCCTGATCACCGCGAACGACCCGACCGTACGCGGCGGCGCCAGCAACCCCTGGAGCCTGAAGAAGGCCCTGCGGGCCAACGACATCGCGCTCACCAACCGGCTGCCGTGCATCAGCCTGGTCGAGTCCGGTGGTGCCGATCTGCCCTCCCAGAAGGAAATCTTCATCCCTGGGGGCGCGATTTTCCGCGACCTCACCCGGTTGTCCGCCGCCGGGATCCCGACCGTGGCGGTCGTCTTCGGGAACTCGACCGCGGGAGGTGCGTACATCCCCGGTATGTCCGACCACGTGATCATGGTCAAGGAGAGGGCGAAGGTGTTCCTCGGCGGGCCGCCCCTGGTGAAGATGGCCACCGGCGAGGAGAGCGACGACGAGTCCCTGGGCGGCGCCGAGATGCACGCGCGCGTGTCGGGTCTCGCGGACCACTTCGCGGTCGACGAGCCGGACGCCCTCCGCCAGGCGCGCCGCGTGATCGCCCGCCTCAACCACCGCAAGGCGTACGGCGATCCAGGGCCCGCCGCGCCTCCCAAGTACGACGAGGACGAGCTCCTGGGGATCGTCCCCGGCGACCTGAAGGTGCCCTTCGACCCGCGCGAGGTCATCGCCCGTATCGTCGACAGCTCCGACTTCGACGAGTTCAAACCGCTCTACGGGACGAGCCTCACCACCGGGTGGGCCACTCTCCACGGCTATCCGGTGGGCGTGCTGGCCAACGCCCAGGGGGTGCTGTTCAGCGAGGAGTCCCAGAAGGCGGCCCAGTTCATCCAGCTCGCCAACCAGCGCGACATTCCGCTGCTGTTCCTGCACAACACCACCGGCTACATGGTCGGCAGGGAGTACGAGCAGGGCGGCATCATCAAGCACGGCGCGATGATGATCAACGCCGTGTCCAACTCGAAAGTCCCCCACCTCTCCGTGCTCATGGGGGCCTCGTACGGGGCCGGCCACTACGGGATGTGCGGGCGGGCGTACGACCCGCGCTTTCTGTTCGCCTGGCCCAGCGCCAAGTCGGCCGTCATGGGGCCTCAGCAGCTGGCAGGGGTCCTGTCGATCGTGGCCCGGCAGTCGGCCGCCGCCAAGGGGCAGCCGTACGACGAGGAGGGCGACGCGGCACTGCGCGCCATGGTGGAGCAGCAGATCGAGTCCGAGTCCCTGCCGATGTTCCTGTCCGGGCGGCTGTACGACGACGGGGTCATCGACCCGCGCGACACCCGCACCGTCCTCGGCCTGTGCCTGTCCGCGATCCACACGGCGCCCTATGAGGGCGTACGGGGTGGCTTCGGCGTCTTCCGGATGTGAGGGATGAGGGATTCCGTGATCGCGAGTCTGCTGGTCGCCAATCGGGGCGAGATCGCCTGCCGCGTCTTCCACACCTGCCGTGAGTTGGGGATCCGAACCGTCGCCGTGTACTCGGACGCCGACGAAAACGCCCTCCACGCGCGCGTGGCCGACGCGGCGGTACGTCTCCCGGGTGCGGCGCCTTCGGAGACGTATCTGCGCGGCGAGCTGATCGTGAAGGCGGCGCTGAGCGCGGGCGCGGACGCCGTGCACCCCGGCTACGGCTTCCTCTCCGAGAACGCCGACTTCGCGCGAGCCGTCCTCGACGCGGGCCTCGTCTGGATCGGGCCGCCGCCCGAGGCGATCGAGGCGATGGCCTCCAAGACGCGCGCCAAGGAGCTGATGGGGCTCGCTTCGCCGACCGAGGTCAAGGAGGACGATCTGCCTGTCCTGGTGAAGGCGGCATCGGGCGGAGGCGGGCGCGGTATGCGAGTCGTACGCCGACTCGCCGACCTGGAAGGCGAGTTGGCGGCAGCGCGAGCCGAGGCCCTGAACGCCTTCGGAGACGACGAGGTGTTCATCGAGCCCTACGTGGAGGGCGGACGGCACGTCGAGGTCCAGATCCTGGCCGACGCGCACGGCACGGTATGGGCGCTCGGCACCCGCGACTGCTCCCTCCAGCGCCGCCATCAGAAGGTGATCGAGGAGGCCCCGGCGCCGGGTTTGGCATCCGAACTGACGGACTCCTTGTGCGCGATGGCCGTACGCGCCGCCCGTGCGGTCGACTACGTGGGCGCGGGAACGGTCGAGTTCCTCGTCGCCGACGACCTTGCGGCTGACCATGGGGCCGGGGCGAAGGCCCACTTCCTGGAGATGAACACACGCCTCCAGGTCGAACACCCCGTCACAGAGGCGGTGTACGACCTCGACCTCGTAGCCCTCCAGATCCGGATCGCCGAGGGCCTCGCCCTCGAAAACGACCCGCCACGCGCGCGTGGCCACGCGATCGAGGCCCGCCTGTACGCGGAGGACCCGGGGGCCGGGTGGACCCCGCAAACCGGCACCCTGCACCGCCTCACCGTCCCCGACGTCCGCCTGGACACGGGCTACTCCGGTGGCGACGAGATCGGCGTCCACTACGACCCGATGCTCGCCAAGGCCATCGCGTACGCCCCCACGCGCGCGGAGGCCCTGCGCAAGCTGGCGGGCGCCCTGGAGAGAGCGACGATCCACGGCCCGGTCACCAACAGGGACCTGCTCGTACGTTCGCTCAGGCACCCAGAGTTCGCATCGGCCCACATGGACACGGGCTTCTACGACCGCCACCTGCCCGAGCTGACCAGCCTTGGGACGGGCGACCCGTACGCCCACCCGTCTCCCACCACCGCCCTCAACGGAGTCGCTGCGCGACCACCTCTAGTTGCCCTGGCAGCCGCCCTCGCCGACGCCCACGGCCGCTCCCGCTTCGGCGGCTGGCGCAACCTCCCCTCCCAGCCGCAGACCAAGCGTTACCGCGCTGAGGCAACCGGCACCGAGCACGAGGTCCGCTACCGGCACACGCGGGACGGCCCGACCGCCGAAGGGGTACGGGTGCTCCACACCGCCGCCGACCTGGTCGTACTCGAAGTGGACGGCGTACGACGGAACTTCGAGGTGACGCGGTACGGCGACCAGATCTACGTGAACGCCACGGCCCTGACCGTCCTGCCCCGCTTCCCCGACCCCACGACCCAGCAGGAGCCGGGCTCCCTGCTCGCACCGATGCCGGGCACGGTCGTACGGGTCGCCGAAGGGCTCGCCGAGGGATCCCCTGTGCGGGCCGGAGAGCCCCTGCTGTGGCTGGAGGCGATGAAGATGGAACACAAGATCTCCGCGCCCGTCTCAGGAACGCTCAGCGCCCTGCACGCGAGCCCAGGCCAGCAGGTGGAACTCGGCACCCTGCTGGTCGTCGTAGAAAGCACACGTGAGGACCCAACCCCGTAGGAGCCCCATGCCCCCCGTCACGGAAACCGAAGAACACCAGGCCCTCCGCACCGCCGTATCCGCCCTGGGCAAACGCCACGGCCGAAACCACACACCTGACGAACTCTGGTCAGAAACAGCCAAACTCGGCTACCTAGGAGTCAACCTCCCCGAGGAATACGGCGGCGGAGGCGGCGGCATAGCCGAACTCTCCATCGTCCTGGAGGAGTTGGGCGCCGCAGGCTGCCCCCTCCTCATGATGATCGTGTCGCCCGCGATCTGCGGCACGGTCATCGCCCGCTTCGGCACAGACACCCAAAAACAGGAATGGCTGCCAGGCCTGGCAGACGGCACCCGCCTCATGGCCTTCGGCATCACCGAACCCGACGCCGGCTCCAACAGCCACCGCATCACCACCACAGCCCGCCGGGACGGCACCGACTGGCTCATCACCGGCCGCAAAGTCTTCATCTCCGGAGTGGACAAGGCCGACGCCACCCTCATCG
The DNA here is from genome assembly GCF_054783935.1 of Streptomyces pseudoechinosporeus. Lineage (NCBI taxonomy): Bacteria > Bacillati > Actinomycetota > Actinomycetes > Kitasatosporales > Streptomycetaceae > Streptomyces > Streptomyces pseudoechinosporeus. The sequence continues at coordinate 56,826 of NZ_BAAGPS010000050.1, read as the reverse complement.
TCGGCCGCACGGAGGACGCGCGCACCGGCAGGCTCAAGCCCTGCCTGTTCATCGTCCCGCGCGAAGCCCCCGGCTTCGAACACCGCCGTATCGACATGGAACTCCACACCACGGAGTACCAGTTCGAGCTGACCCTCGACGACGTACGCCTGCCCGCGGACGCCCTCGTCGGCGACGAGGACGCCGGCCTGCTCCAGCTCTTCGCGGGGCTCAACCCGGAGCGCATCATGACGGCCGCGTTCGGGATCGGCATGGGCCGTTACGCGCTCTCCAGGGCGGTCGAATACGCCCGCGAGCGCACCGTCTGGAAGGAACCCATCGGCGCCCACCAGGCCATCGCGCACCCCCTCGCCCAGGCCCACATCGACCTCGAACTCGCCCGCCTGATGATGCAGAAGGCCGCCGCCCTGTACGACGCGGGCGACGACACCGCCGCCGGAGAGGCCGCCAACATGGCGAAGTACGCGGCCGGCGAGGCGTGCGTGAAGGCTGTCGACCAGGCCGTGCACACCCTCGGCGGCAATGGCCTGACCAGCGAGTTCGGCCTCGCCTCGCTCATCACGGCGTCCCGCGTGGCCCGGATCGCCCCCGTCAGCCGGGAGATGATTCTCAACTACGTCTCCCACCAGACCCTGGGCTTGCCCAAGTCCTATTAGGCCGTGCAACAGTCCTGTCAGGCAGTACAGCGCCGTACAACGCCGCCCCAGGAGGAACCATGTTCCGCAGCGAGTACGCAGACGTCCCCGCCGTCGAAGAGCCCATCCACGAGGCGGTACTGGGCCGTGCCGCCGAACGGGGCGACACGCCGGCCCTCATCGACGGCGTGGAGGGTACGACCCTCACGTACGCCCAACTCGACACGTTCCACCGGCGGATCGCCGCCGGGCTCGCCGAGGCGGGCGTCCGCAAGGGGGACGTACTGGCCCTGCACAGCCCGAACACCATCGCCTACCCCGCCGCGTTCTACGCCGCCACGCGTGCGGGGGCGTCGGTCACCACCGTGCATCCGCTCGCCACGGCCGAGGAGTTCGGCAAGCAGCTGCGGGACAGCGCCGCCCGCTGGATCGTCACCGTGTCGCCCCTCCTTCAGACGGCGCGTACGGCGGCCGAACTCGCGGGCGGCATACAGGAGATCTTCGTCTGCGACCAGGCCGAAGGGCACCACTCGCTGCTCGACATGCTCGGCTCCACGGCCCCCGAGCCCGACGTGGACATCGACCCCGTAGAGGACGTCGCGGCCCTCCCGTACTCCTCCGGGACGACCGGCGTCCCCAAGGGCGTGATGCTCACCCACCGGTCCATCGCCACCAACCTGTCGCAGCTCGAACCGCTCCTGCCGATGGGCCCCGACGACCGCATCCTGGCCGTCCTGCCGTTTTTCCACATCTACGGGCTCACCGCTCTCATGAACGCGCCCCTGAGGCAGGGAGCCACCGTCGTCGTACTGCCCCGCTTCGACCTCGACACCTTCCTGAGGGCCATCGAGAAGCACCGCATCACCAGCTTGTACGTGGCCCCGCCGATCGTCCTCGCCCTCGCCAAGCACCCGGCCGTCGAGGGCTACGACCTGTCGTCCCTGAAGTACATCGTCAGCGCCGCGGCACCCCTGGACGCCGAACTGGCGGCCGCCTGTTCGCGCAGGCTGGGGCTGCCGCCCGTCTGCCAGGCGTACGGCATGACGGAACTCTCGCCGGGCACCCACGCCGTGCCCCTGGACGCCGAAAACCCGCCTCCCGGAAGCGTCGGAAAACTCATCCCCAACACGGAGATGCGCATCCTCTCCCTGGACGACCCCGCGAAGGACGCCGGCGTCGGTGAGCGCGGCGAGATCGCCATCCGCGGACCGCAGATCATGAAGGGCTACCTGGAACGCCCCGAGACCACCGCCGCGATGATCGACGAGGACGGCTGGCTGCACACCGGAGACGTCGGCTACGTCGACGCCGAGGGCTGGCTGTTCGTCGTCGACCGCGTCAAGGAACTCATCAAGTACAAGGGCTTCCAGGTGGCCCCCGCCGAACTCGAGGCCCTCCTGCTGACGCACCCCGGCATCGCCGACGCCGCCGTCATCGGGGTCTACGACTCCGACAACAACGAAGTCCCGCACGCCTACGTAGTGCGCCAGCCGTCGGCAGGCGACCTCACCGAAGGTGAGGTCATGCAGTACGTCGCCGAACGCGTCGCCCCGTACAAGAAGATCCGGCACGTCGACTTCATAGAAGGCGTGCCCAGGGCGGCCTCCGGGAAGATCCTGCGGCGCGAACTGAGGGAGCGCGCATGACCCTCGTGCGACGCTCGCACGAGCGCGGCATCACCACCCTCACCCTCGACTCACCGGCCAACCGCAACGCCCTGTCGGCCGCCCTCGTGGCCGAACTGGCGGACGCGCTGAAGCAGTGCGGCAAGGACAGCGACGTACGCGCCGCCGTCCTCACTCACACCGGGAACACCTTCTGCGCGGGCGCCGACCTGCGCGACCCTCCACAACCGAAGGCGCTGGTCCGGCTGCTCAGGCAGATCATCGAGCTGCGCAAACCCGTCGTGGCCCGGATCACCGGGCACGTACGGGCGGGCGGCCTCGGCCTGCTCGGCGCCTGCGACATCGCGGTCGCCTCCGCCGAGGCCACCTTCGCTTTCACGGAGGTACGCATCGGCGTCGCGCCCGCCGTCATCTCGCTGCCGCTCCTGCCCCGCACCGACCCGCGCGCCCTGGCCCGCTACTACCTCACAGGCGAGGACTTCGGATCAGCCGAAGCGGCCCGCATCGGCCTGCTGACGGCAGCCGGCAGCGACGTCGACGAGGTGCTCGAACCCGTCCTCGACGGCCTGCGCCGTGCCTCCCCCCAAGGTCTGCGGGAGACGAAGCGGCTGCTCACGGCTAAGGTGCTGGAATCCTTCGACCAGGAGGCGGGCGAACTGGCCAGGCTCTCGGCCCGGCTGTTCGCCTCCGCCGACGCCCGCGAGGGAATGACGGCCTTCCTCGAACGACGGGATCCCGCATGGGTGCTGTGAACACCGGCGTCGTGGACCGCGCCCCCAAGCAGGACCGCAGCCGCGCCACCCGGAAACGCCTGCTCGAAGCCGCCGTGGCCTGTCTCGCCGAGCACGGCTGGGCGGGTTCCACGGTCTCCGTCGTCGCCGAATGCGCCGGCGTCTCACGCGGCGCCGCCCAGCACCACTTCCCGACCCGCGAGGACCTCTTCACAGCAGCGGTCGAGTACGTCGCCGAACAGCGCTCCACCGCCCTGCGCGCCCTCTTCCCCGACGGCCCCGCGGACCGCCGCGCCGTCGTCTGCGCCCTGGTCGACCTCTACACGGGCCCACTCTTCCGAGCTGCCCTCCACCTCTGGGTCGCCGCCTCCAACGAGGACCAACTCCGCCCCCGCGTCACAGAGTTGGAGGCCCGCGTCGGCCGCGAGACCCACCACATCGCCGTGGACCTCCTCGGCGCCGACGAATCCCGCCCCGGCGTCCGCGAAACCGTCCAGGGCTTCCTCGACATGGCCCGCGGCCTCGGCCTCGCGAACCTGCTCACGGACGACGGGGTGAGGCGGGAGCGGATCGTCGCGCAGTGGGCGAAGCTCCTGGACGACGTACTGGACTGACCGACCGCGGACGGACCCGACCGCTCACAGACCTCGACCGCTCAGGGACTGAGCCGCTCCACCCGCCACCCGCCCCCGGGCGTCGCGACATACAGCAGCCGGTCGTGCAGCCGGTTCTCCCGCCCCTGCCAGAACTCGACCGCCTGCGGCTCGACACGGAAACCACCCCAGTTCGGCGGCACCGGAACCTGTTCACCCTCCGGGTAACGTGCGGCCAACTCGGCGTACGCCGCGTCCAGTTCGGCCCGCGAGGCGACCACAGCGGACTGCGCGCTGGCCCAGGCGCCGAGCTGGGAGCCGTGCGGGCGGGTCCGGAAATACGCCGCCGTCTCGTCACGCCCCGTACGCCGCGCGACACCACTGACGACGACCTGGCGGGCCAGCGCATGCCACGGGAACAGCAGCGAGACGTACGCGTTCTCCGCCAGGTCGCGCGCCTTGCGGGACTCGTAGTTCGTGTAGAAGACGAAGCCCCGCTCGTCGTACTGCTTCAGCAGCACCGTCCGCGAACTCGGCCGGCCCTCCGCGTCCGCCGTGGACACGACCATGGCGTTCGGCTCGTACACCGCGCCCTGCAGCGCGGCCTGCGCCGCCTGCCGGAACCAGCGCGCGAACTGCTCCATCGGGCCGTCGGCCAGCTCGGTCTCGTCGAGTCCCTCGGCCCGGTACTGCTTGCGCATCAGAGCCGGGTCGAGGACAGGGTCATGGTCATGGTCGGTCACGCGGTCATCTTGCCGTATCCCGATCGCCGCATACCGAGGGTTACCCGGCGGGCGTGTGCTTCGTCACACGTGGCACTGAGTGCCGCGAACTCTCCCCAAAGATGGCACCAAGGGATATCGTCCTGCTGCTGAAACGGGTGACCGCCCGCCGGACCGGGCATCACGGGGGTACGCACGCACGTGCGGACCGCGAGTCCACCAGCGACCGTGGAACCGCACGTCGGCCCCCGCCCATCACCGACGTACGCACACCCCCACAACGCAACCCCCACAACGCACCCCCGCCAATCTGTCGCCCACATCATGAGGAGCCGCCTGATGTCCGACTTCGTACCCGGACTCGAGGGAGTCATCGCTTTCGAGACGGAGATCGCCGAACCGGACAAGGAGGGCGGCGCCCTGCGATACCGGGGCGTCGACATCGAGGATCTGGTCGGCCACGTCTCGTTCGGAAACGTCTGGGGCCTACTCGTCGACGGCGCCTTCAACCCCGGCCTGCCGCCCGCCGAGCCCTTCCCGATCCCCGTCCACTCCGGCGACATCCGCGTGGACGTCCAGTCGGCCCTCGCCATGCTGGCGCCCGTCTGGGGCCTGAAACCCCTACTGGACATCGACGAGCAGCAGGCCCGCGAAGACCTCGCCCGCGCCGCCGTCATGGCCCTCTCCTACGTCGCCCAGTCCGCCCGCGGCCCGGGCCTGCCCATGGTCCCGCAGCGCGAGATCGACAAGGCCCAGTCCGTCGTCGAACGCTTCATGATCCGCTGGCGCGGCGAACCCGACCCCAAGCACGTCGCCGCGGTCGACGCGTACTGGACGTCGGCCGCCGAACACGGCATGAACGCGTCCACCTTCACGGCGCGCGTGATCGCGTCCACGGGCGCGGACGTGGCAGCCGCCCTCTCAGGCGCGGTCGGCGCGATGTCCGGCCCCCTGCACGGCGGCGCCCCCTCCCGCGTCCTCGGCATGATCGAGGAGATCGAGCGCACAGGAGACGCCGAGGCATACGTCAAACAGGCCCTCGACCAGGGCGAACGCCTCATGGGCTTCGGCCACCGCGTCTACCGCGCCGAAGACCCCCGCGCCCGAGTCCTCCGCCGCACCGCCCGCGAACTCGGCGCCCCCCGCTTCGAAATCGCCGAAGCCCTGGAAAAGGCCGCCCTCGCCGAACTCCACGCCCGCCGCCCCGACCGCGTCCTGGCGACAAACGTCGAGTTCTGGGCCGCCATAGTCCTCGACTTCGCCGAGGTCCCGGCCCACATGTTCACATCCATGTTCACCTGCGCCCGCACGGCCGGCTGGTCCGCACACATCCTGGAACAGAAGCGCACGGGCCGCCTCGTACGCCCATCGGCCCGCTACGTGGGCCCCGGCACGCGCGACCCGCGCGAGATCGAGGGCTACGAGGACATCGCGCACTGAGCCCTCGCGTACCTGGAGCGCTGGAACGCAGACGACCCGCGAGCTCTGGTCCCCTCCGAGGAGGGAGCCGGCCGGACTTACCGGCGAGCTCGCGGGTCGGGTGACTGCTTGAGATTGGGCCGGCTGCGCGTATCTATCCCGCGCTGGTCCGGCACCGCACTGGGTGTGGTGACGGGCCGCTAGCCCGCAGCCACCTCTCCTGTCCGGTTTTGATACATCTGCCGAACCACCTCCCTTCTGGATTAGCCACACCCTAGGAACCGGTCGGACTTCGTTCAACCGGTTTTTGGGGACGCCACGAATCTGCGGACTCTTGGAAGGCGGGCAGCGCATGCGCGTGGTGACGTGGAACGTGTGGTGGCGGTTCGGGCCGTGGGAGCAGCGGCGGAAGGCGATCTTGGCCGTGCTGCGGGACTTGCGGCCGGATGTGGTCGGGCTGCAGGAGGTGTGGGCCTGTGGTGGGGAGAACCTCGCGGAGTGGCTGGCGGACGAGTTGGGGCTGTACTGGACGTGGGCCGCTTCGGAGGCGCCTGAGTGGTGGCAGCGGCGGCTTGGGGACTCGACCTAATAAGTGGGTCCGGCGAAGTCCGGTGCGGTTCGGCAGCGCCCCGAAGGGGCGCGGGGAACTGCGCGACCAGCCACAACGAACCCGCAGCTTCGAACTGCCCTCCCAGCGGAGCGCTTCCGTTTCTGGCGTGCAACGATTTTCTTCAATCTTGTGGGAACCCGGTGTGTGCTGCGTCACGTTCGAGTTGAATGATTCCTAGTGAGTGATTCGCAGTGAGGGAACTGACGCGCGGGTGTACCGCGCACGACACGCCGACACGGCCTGCAGGGGGTGCCAGGTGAGTGCTTCCCGGCGTAGTGGGACCACGGACGAGCTGGGGCCGCAGGAGCCCGAGCGGGACGGGTCCGATCTGCTTGCCGCTTTGCTGGACGGGATGGACGCCGCGTTGTGCGCTTTTGACGCCGACGGGGTTGTGACCCACTGGAACCGTGAAGCGGAGCGGATTCTCGGGTGGAGCGCGGACGAAGCGGTCGGGCGGCACGGGTTCGCCGGCTGGGCCGTACGGACCGCGGACGCCGAGGAGGTCGAGAGCCGGCTGATGTCGGTGATGCACGCCCCGGGCCGGCAGGTGAACGAGTTCGCGCTGCTCACCAAGGACGGCGGACGGGTCCTCGTACGAACCCAGTCCGCGGCCGTACGCGGACCGGACGGGAAGCCCGCGGGCGTCTACTGCGCCTTCAGCGAGGTGCACGCGCAGATCGATCTGGAGCGGTCGATCGCCCTGAGCGAGGCGTTGCTCGAGGACGCGTCCTGGGGTGTCGTGCTCGTCGACGCCGATCTGCGGCCCGCCGTCGTCAACGCCCACGCGGCTCGCGCGCTCGGCATAGGGCGTACGGCCGTACTGGGGCGTCCCCTGGGCGAGTTGCTCGCGCAGGGTGTCGAGGAGCTGGAGAGCGCGCTCACGCATGTGCTCGCCGAGGGGGCGCCGCCCGCGCCCGCCGAGATGTGGGTGGCCGTGCGCACGCCGGAGGGCGAGAAGCGGCGGTGCTGGCGGAGCGGCTTCCTGCGGCTGTCCTCGCCGCTCGCGGAAGAGCCCGTTCCGCTCGGTGTCGGCTGGCTCTTCCAGGACGTGACCGAGAGCAAGCAGAGCGAGCAGGAGGCGTCGCAGCTGCGGTTCCGGGCCAACCAGCTGCACCGTGCCGCGCGCGCGGCGGCCGAGTGCGAGGACCCGGCCGAGGCCGCGGTCGTCCACCTGGACTTCTCGCTGGCCGGGTTCGCCGACCATGCGCTGATCGACCGGGTGTCCGGTGCCACCGTGCCCGACGGCGAGGGGACGGTACGGCTCGTACGGGTCGCCGCCACGCCTTCGGGCGCCCCGGGCCCCAGCCTGCCCGCCGACGGACGCGCCGGACTGCCCGTGCGGTACGCCGAGGGGCATCCCGCCCTCCAGTGCGTGGAGCGGATCGGTCCCGTACGGGCGAGCGCGGGCGCGTCCGATCCCGAGCAGATCCGCGAGTGGGCCATCGCCCGGCAGTGGCCTGCCGACGCGGTGCACGCCCTGTGCACGGTCCTGCGCAGCCGGGGCCGGACTCTGGGCGTCGTGACGTTCCTGCGGGGCGCCAGCCGTACGCAGTTCGAGCGGGCCGACGCGATGTACGCGGAGGATGTGGCGGTACGGATCGCCACGCTGCTGGACCTGGCGGAGGAGCGGCGGGAGCAGGGCTGAGCCGCGCCGCCATCCAGAAGCCGCGGCGCACCACCGCCCGCCTCACCGCTGGTACGTCACCGCCGGTGCCCCTACTGCCGATAGAAGATCCGGTCCGCGTACTCCTCGAAGACGCGGCCGTTCCATTCGTGGCCCCCGTCGACGTTCCCCGAGCGCAGGAGCGGGGGCTCGATGCCACGGTCCGCGAGGGTGCCGGCCGCCGTGGCCATCATCGCCTGGAGCAGGGCCGATGTGACGACCGTGGAGGCGGGGGCGAAGGGGGCGGGGACGGTGTCGAGGGTGAGTTCCGCGTCGCCGACCGCGATCTTCGAGTCGAGTACGACGTCGCAGTGGTCCTTCAGGTACGTGCCCGAGGAATGCCGGGACTTCGTCTCGGAGCCGTACGCGACGGACGTGACCCCGATGACCTTGAGGCCGAGTTCGCGGGCGTGCAGGGCCATCTCGACGGGGAGGGCGTTGCGGCCGGAGAGGGAGATGATCACGAGTACGTCGCCCGCGCGCGCGGGGCTCGTATCGAGGACGGCGGTCGCGAGGCCGTCGACGCGTTCCAGGGCGGAGCCGAGCGTGGCGGGCATGACGTCCACGCCGACGGCACCCGGTACGGCGAGCAGGTTCATCAGCGCGAGGCCGCCCGCCCGGTAGACGACGTCCTGCGCGGCGAGCGAGGAGTGCCCGGCGCCGAAGGCGAACAGTCGCCCCTCGGCGGCGACGGTGTCGGCGATCAGCGTGCCGGCGGCCGTGATGGCCTCGGCCTCCTCGTCCCGCACCCGCTCCAGCAGGCCGATCGCGGCGTCGAAGAACCGCCCGGCCAGCTCGCTCCCGCTCATCGGCGAAGCCCCTTCGAAGTCGCGTCGGTGAACCCTTCGGGGAGCCACTGAACCGGCGCCCCGCCCCAGCCGTACTCCCGTCGTGCCGCGGATCACGTTGCGGTCTGGACCAGTGCGCTGTCAATACGGCCACGGGGGCGGGCTCGGAGGCGGTCCCAGTACTGCGGTGGGGCGGTTCCGTCATGGGTTCTTGCCGCGCGGCACGGTTGTCACCGGGATGCGTCAGAATTGACGTCAGGGCCAGCGCACACGCCGGTGAGCCACTCAGCCTCCGGCAGATCTCATCGAGGGGCACGTATGTCCGGACTGATCGACACCACGGAGATGTATCTCCGCACCATCCTCGAGCTGGAAGAGGAAGGTGTGGTCCCCATGCGCGCCCGTATCGCCGAGCGGCTCGACCAGAGCGGGCCGACCGTCAGCCAGACGGTGGCGCGGATGGAGCGCGACGGCCTGGTGGCGGTCGCCAGCGACCGGCACCTGGAGTTCACGGAGGAGGGCCGTCGGCTGGCCACGCGCGTGATGCGCAAGCACCGTCTCGCGGAGTGCCTGCTCGTCGACGTGATCGGTCTGGAGTGGGAGCAGGTGCACGCCGAGGCCTGCCGCTGGGAGCACGTGATGAGTGAGGCGGTCGAGCGCCGCGTCCTGGAGCTGCTGCGCCACCCGACCGAGTCGCCGTACGGGAATCCGATCCCGGGTCTGGAGGAGCTGGGCGAGAAGGACGGCGCGGACCCGTTCCTGGACGAGGGCATGGTCTCGCTCGCCGACCTGGACCCCGGGATGGACGGCAAGACGGTCGTCGTACGCCGCATCGGCGAGCCCATCCAGACGGACGCCCAGCTGATGTACACGCTGCGGCGGGCCGGCGTGCAGCCCGGCTCGGTGGTCAGCGTGACGGAGTCGGCGGGCGGCGTCCTGGTGGGCAGCGGCGGCGAGGCGGCAGAGCTGGAGGCGGACACCGCCTCACATGTTTTCGTAGCGAAGCGCTGACGGCGAGTGATCGGGCGGGTTAGGGTTCCAACCTCCTTGCAGGGGTCGTCGAAGGGGCGACTCCGGCATGGGGCGGTTGCCCCGGGCGCCCATCAGGGAGGTGCGGGGCCCGGTCTCTCACCCCGGCCACTGTGGTGACCGGACGCACCACGTTCATCGAAGCCATCGATGACCCGACTGCCAACTCGCCTTTCTTTTCGGGCAGTTGACCAATCCGAAGCGCAGCGAATTCACGGGTTGCGTGTAAGTCTGTCCCTGGGAGGGGGAGGCATATGCATCGCGGAACGTTCGAGGGCCCCGGCGCCCTGCGGCGCCGGGGCCTGTCCTCCCCTGTGCTGACCCGGAGCCCCGAGCTCCCAGGGTCATCCCCTTCGGACCGATTTCCCCGAGCGGCCCGCCTCCCGTTGAAGATCTCCCCTCAGCGGCGGCGATCAATCCCTGAAGGAGGTCACTCGAACGAGGGGTGTTACCGTGCAAGGACCCCGCTTTCGAACGGGCATTCGATAATGTAGGAGTGACGGAACCACCGCACAGGACGCAGGAACATTCAACAGGCACAACCAGCGAGCACAGCAGCGGCAACAACCAGCAGGAGCAGCGGTACGACGAGCCAGTACGAACGCGACGGCCGACTCGTGCGGGACGAGCGGGCCGAGTGGATCAAGGGGGGTGCCAACGTATGGTGCGGCGCATCGACGTGACCGGAGCGGGCGGCGTAAGCCTCGCCGCCTGGGAGTTCGCCGATCCTCCCAAGACCGGGGAGGTCGAGCGGACGCCGGGCGTGCTGTTACTGCACGGCCTGATGGGCCGTGCCTCACACTGGGCGTCCACCGCCCGCTGGCTCTCCGAGCGGCATCGCGCCGTCGCACTCGACCAGCGCGGCCACGGCCAGAGCGACAAGCCCCCCGAGGGCCCGTACACACGTGAGGCGTACGTCGACGACGCCGAGGCCGCGCTCGAACAACTCGGTCTCGCCCCCGCCGTCCTGATCGGCCACTCCATGGGCGCGCTGACCGCCTGGCAGCTCGCCGCCAAGCGCCCCGACCTCGTAAGCGGCCTGATCATCTGCGACATGCGGGCCTCCGCACTCGGCGCGGCCTCACAGCGCGAATGGGAGGCGTGGTTCAAGTCCTGGCCCGTCCCCTTCGCCACGCTCGCCGACGTCCGCAAGTGGTTCGGCGAGGACGACCCCTGGGTGGAGCGCCCGAACCCCTCCCGTGGCGAGTTCTACGCCGAGGTCATGGCCGAGTCCGACGACGGCTGGCGCCCCGTCTTCGAGCCCGAGCAGATGCTCAAGTCCCGCGAGACCTGGGTGTACGACGCCCACTGGGAGGAGCTGGCCCAGGTCCGCTGCCCCGCCCTCGTCGTACGCGGCCTCGACGGCGAGCTCGGTCGCGCCGAGTCCCAGGAGATGGTCCGCGTCCTGCCCCAGGGCCAGTACGCGGAGGTCGCCGACGCCGGCCACCTCGTGCACTACGACCAGCCGGACGCTTGGCGGGCGGCGATCGAGCCGTTCCTGGACGGGCTCGCTCCGCCGGAGGCGCGGTGAAAAGCGAGCGCCGAGCACCCGAACCCGCGAGGCTCACCCGCGAGACACGCTCTCGCGGGGTTCACCCCTTGCTGACCGCCGCCAGAATCTCCGGCAGCCGCCGTGCCGTCCGCGGTGCGGCGAGCCGTAGCCCCAGCAGGGTGATCCCCGCGCCGTACGCGGTCCCGAGCGGCAGCAGCAGCCAGGTCCACTCCTCCCCGCCTGCCGACACATGCAGCCAGATGGCGATCGCGATGACCGGTGCGCACAGCAGGGCCGCCGCGACCATGCCGCCGAAGATCGAGAACCCGGCCAGGCCCGCCTGCCCGGGGCCCACGTTCTTGTAGCTCTCCTGCGGGATCGAGTACGGGAAGCAGGCGGAGGACCAGGCCCCGGTCGCCAGCATCGCGCCGAGCAACGCGAAGGACAGGCCCAGGACTTCGGGCAGGGCGGGCCAGTCGCCGAGCATCGCCGTCGTCAGGACGGTCACGAGCGTCGCGTACGGGAGCGTGATCAGCAGGAGCGCCAGCGCCCGCCCCCGCAGCTCGACATACGCGTCCCGCGTGGACGAAATGGTCAGCGCGACCATCCAGAACGCGGACGTGTCCTGCCCGAACTGGTTGTACATCTGGATCCCGAGCATCCCGGCGGCGAAGCAGGCGAAGTAGATCGAGCCGGTGCCCTGCAGCGCGTTGAACACCGGCACGATCAGCCCGATCGCGAGCGACGTCACCCACGCGGCCTTCGTCTTCGGGTCGCGCCACACATAGCGCAGGCTGCGCTCCATGACTGTGCCCGTGCGTCCCGCGGGCAGCAGCCGGGACAGGCCGGACGAGCGGCCCGCCTTGTCCCGCGTGGGCTCGGCGGCCTGGAGCGTTGAGCCGTCCGGCGAGGTCATCAGCCGGGTCAGACTCCGCTGCCAGAGGGCCAGCAGGGCCACCAAAGCCCCGGCACTCAGGGCGAGTTGGGCGACTCCAGTGGCGTACGAACCCTCGTTCACCGAGTCCACCGCGCCGATCGCCGAGGCGGGCGGCACCCAGCGCAGCACCTCGGCTGCCGGGTCCAGCGTGGACAGGCCCGAGGAACCGAGCTTCTGCGCCCCGAAGTTGACGAGTTGGGCGCCCACGGCGATCACCAGTCCGCTGAGTACGGCGAGATCGCGGCCCTTACGGCTGGTCAGCAGCCGGATGTTGGCCGTCGCGACGGCACGCGCGAGGGCCACGCAGACGAGCAGCGCGAGGACGATCGCGACGACCCCGGTGACGTACGCGGCCGTGCTGTGCGCCATCGCGATCACGGAACCGGCGAACATGCACAGCGTGAACAGCGGCCCGATACCGACCAGCGAGGCCACCAGCAGGGCACGCACGAGCGGGCGCGGGCGCAGCGGCAGCATCACCAGTCGGGTGGGGTCGAGCGTCTCGTCCCCGCTGGCGAAGAACAGGGGCATCACGGTCCAGCCGAGCGCCAGGATGGCGGTGAGCAGCACGGTGACGCTCGCCGCGTGCGTGTTGCCGCGCAGCGCGATCAGGCCGATGAGCTGGAGCGCGGCGAAGAGTAGGACGACGACGATCGACGCGACGTACGCGGCCCGCCGCCCGGCCGACTGCCGCAGACCGTTGCGCAGCAGGGACAGCTTCAGGCGTACGACGACGGGGGTGACCGAGCCGACGGAGGTGGCCGTGCTCATCGGGCGCCGCCGCCCAGCCAGTCGAGGTCGGAGGCGGTGTCGCGGCCGTTCGCCCCGACGAGTTCGAGGAACGCCTCCTGGAGGGAGCGCTCCGCGCCGCGCACCTCGGCGAGCGTGCCGTGGGCGCGGATACGGCCCGCGGCCATCACGGCGACCCAGTCGCACAGCGACTCGACCAGCTCCATGACGTGGGAGGAGAAGACGACGGTGGCGCCGGAGGCGGTGTAGCGCTCCAGGACGCCACGGATCGTCTGCGCGGAAACGGGGTCGACGCCCTCGAACGGCTCGTCCAGGAAGAGGACTTCGGGGTTGTGGAGGAGCGCGGAGGCGAGCCCGATTTTCTTCCGCATCCCGGTCGAGTAGTCGACGACGAGCTTGTGCTGGGCACCGGCCAGGTCGAGTACGTCCAGGAGCTGGGTGGCCCGCTTGTCGACCTCGGCACCGGGCAGCCCCCGCAACCGCCCGGTGTACGCGAGGAGTTCCCGCCCCGAAAGCCGCTCGAACAGCCGCAGCCCCTCGGGCAGGACACCGATACGGGCCTTGACCTCAGTCGGATCACGCCACACGTCATGCCCGACGACCTCGACGGACCCCTGGTCGGGCCGCAGCAGACCGGTCACCATCGACAGGGTGGTGGTCTTCCCGGCCCCGTTCGGCCCGACCAGCCCGATGAACCGCCCCGCGGGCAACTCCAGATCGATTCCCGCGACGGCGACCTGCTCCCCGAACCGCTTCCACAACCCCTGCACGCGCACGGCAACAGCGCCCACGTCGGCTCCCTCCGTCATAGGGGGGCACGATACGGGGAGGCGCCCCCGTAGGGGCGCGGGGCTGTTGTCGATTTGCGGCTCCGCCGCGATGGGGGTCCCCCCACTCGAGCGAAGCCGAGAGTGGGGGAGGAGCCGAGAGTGGGGGAGCGACCAGCCACATACAAACCCGCAGACTTCGTACCGCCCTACCCGCGGAGCGCTTCGTACCGCCTACCCGCGGAGCGAACGGCGAACGTCTCGCCCACACGCGTAAGCGATCGGCGAGATCAACTCCTCCGCATCAGGCAGCCACCGATTAGCGGGCGTGGGCCGACAGGCCCACTGAACCCGCCCGTGCGCCCCGAACCGCGTGGGCGGCGCAGCCACATACGCCCCCTCCCCGAGCACATCCAGATCAAGTGAGGCAAGCAACCACCCCAACTTCCGTACAAGATCCGGCACCTTCGCAGTCGCCCCCGGCAGCACAAAGAACTGCACCCGCCGATCCGGAGTACAGGTCACCGGCCCCAGCGACAGCTCCATCCGCTTCAGCCGGGCCAGCGCAAGAAACCCCGCGGTCTCCGGGACGGAAATCGCGTCGAACGTACGCCCCGTAGGCAGCAGGATCGACGCCGCCGGCTGCTTCGCCCAGAGTCGGCGCGCGACGGTCGCACTGCCCGTGGCCTGCGTCGGCCAGTCCTCACGTGCCGGATGCGCGCCGGGTGCGGCGCACGCGGGCTCGCCGCACGAGCAGCGCTGCACCCCGTCGACGGCTTCCAGCCAAGTGCCGGGAAACACGTCCCAGTGGCGCTCTTCGGCATAGCGCACGGCGATGTCCTGCAGTGTTTCCAGTGCTTCCCCGCGCTGCTTCGGGATCCGCGCGGCTTCGGTGCTGGTGATGGTCTCTTCCATGCACAACTCAACTCCCGCACCCACCCGGCGTTACGGCCCCGACGTGCGCGGTGGGGGAGCACCGTTTTCGCATGTGGGGCGCATGGATGCATGGGTGGGGGCGCGCACGGGCAACGGCAGCGGGGGCTGGGTAGCCAGGTGTGGGGTACGGCAACAGTTCTTACCCCGGCAATCCTCGCATGTCTCGCATCTTCGGTATGTCCGCGGGGCATTGCTCTTCGAGGCCGGATCTTTTCGTTCCTTTCACGGAAGCCGGAGGAGGTTCCGGCCGCTGAGGACACATCAACTCGGTGCGTGGGCAGGCACCGCAGCCACAGGGGGTACGCCATGGCCGCAAGGCCTCTCGTCGCCAGGCAGCCGAACGAACGGCTGCAAGCGCTCATCCAGGAAGCGGGCTGCTCGAACGCCGGGCTGGCCCGCCGGGTCAACATGTGCGGCGCGGAACACGGTCTCGATCTGCGCTACGACAAGACGTCCGTGGCGCGCTGGCTGCGCGGACAGCAGCCACGCGGGCGGGCGCCGGCCATCATCGCCGAGGCGCTGGGCCGCAAGCTGGGCCGGACGGTCACGATCGACGAGATCGGGATGGCGAACGGCAAGAACCTCGCCTCCGGGGTGGGCCTGCAGTTCTCGCCGACCGTGCTCGGCGCCATAGAGCAGGTCTGCGAGCTGTGGCGCAGTGACGTGGGGCGGCGGGACTTCCTGTCCGGCTCGTCCGTCGCCGCCTCCGCGCTCGTCGAGCCGAGCCGCGACTGGCTGATCTCCTCGCCGGACGCACAGGTGGCGCGCTCGACGGGGCCGCGGGTCGGGTCGGCCGACGTGGCGGCCGTGAAGGCGATGACGCAGGCGCTGGTGGATCTGGATCACCAGTACGGCAGCGGGCACGTACGCCCGGTGGTCGTGCACTACCTGAACAGCGTGGTCTCCGGGCTGCTGGCGGGCTCGTACCGGGAAGCCGTCGGGCGCGAACTGTTCGCGGCGGTCGCGCGGTTGACGGAGCTGGCGGGCTATATGGCCGTCGACACAGGGCAGCCGGGGCTCGCGCAGCGCTACTACATCCAGGCGCTGCGGCTCGCGCAGGCGGCAGGGGATCGCGGATACGGCGGATACGTACTGGCCGCGTCCATGAGCCACCTGGCCGCGCAGCTCGGGAATCCGCGGGAGATCGCGCAGTTGGCGCGGGCGGCGCAGGAAGGCGCGCGCGGGCGGGTCACTCCGCGCGCGGAGGCGATGTTCCACGCCGCGGAGGCGCGCGGGCACGCGCTCATGGGCGACGCGCGGGCGGCCCAGGTGGCGTCGGGGCGGGCCGTGAACGCCATGGAGGCGGCCGACGGTGCCTCCGGGGACGATCCGCGGTGGATCGCGCACTTCGATGAGGCGTATCTGGCCGATGAGTTGGCGCATTGTCATCGGGACCTCGGGCAGGCTCAGGCGGCGGCGCGGTGCGCGGAGGAGTCCCTCGCCGGGCATCCGGAGTCGCGCGCGCGGCGGCGCGCGATCGGGTTCGTCCTGCTGGCCACCGCGCAGGTGCAGCAGCGTGAGGTGGAACAGGCCTGCCATACGGGGATGAAGGCGGTCGAACTCCTCAACACGCTCCGTTCCAACCGTGGCGCCGAGTACCTGGAGGACTTCCAGCAGCGGCTGGAGCCGTACCAGGACGAGCCGGTGGTACGGGAGTTCGGGGCGCGGCTGGATCTACAGGCCGCGGCGTAACGGGGCCATTAACAGCGTCCCGCGCGGCGATTCTGTTACGCGCGCGCGGTGGGGCGAGAGTCACGTCCTGAGCTGCGTGGCATCGGGTTGTGGGGACCCGGTAGCGTGAACCGATGATTCCGTAGGTCCCCCATTAGTAGGAGTCCCGGTGACGCAGAACGGACAGGGCGAGGAGCCCTCGCCGCGCCCCGCGCGCGAAGGCATCGTGCTGCCGTCCGACGGCAGCGCACCCCTCCTGCCGGGCACCCCACCGGACCACACGACGCCGGCGGGCGGCCAGTCCTGGGACCAGCCCTGGGGCCCTGGCCAGCCACCGCAGGCTCCGCCGGGCCAGGACCAAGGCCAGGGCCAGGGTTGGCAGGATCCGGCACAAGACGGGCATGCCCCTGCTCCGTCCTGGGGCACACCGCCCGACCCCACGTCCGGCTGGAACGGCGACCAGGGCACGGGGTACGGAGCGCAGGGCTCCGCCACGGCACCCCAGTACGGCACGCAGAGCGCCGACGCCCCGCCCCAGTGGGGCGCTCCGTCGGCGCCGAGCGGAGGAGAGGGCCACCAGCCCCCTCCGGCCAACGCACCGGCCCCACAACCGCACCAGTCGCCTGACACGGGAGGGCTCCCCCCGGAGGGCCCGACCACGCCACCACAGGGGGCGGAGGGGTACGGCGCGCCGCAGGGGACGAACGGATTCGGGCCGCCGCAGGGGACGGCCGGATTCGGCACGCCGCAGGCGCCAGGTGGCTCCGCAGGGCCGCAGGCGCAGGGCGGATACGGCGCTTCACCGGACTTCGCCGGCCAAGCGACCCCGCAGGGATCCGGCAGGCATGGTGCCCCGCAGGGGCCCGCCGGTCCTGCTGCCCCACAGGCCCAAGGCGGTTACGCCACCCCACAGGGGGTCGGCGACCCCGCAGCCTCCCGGACGCCAGCCGCGTACGACGGCCCCTCCCAGCCCTCAGCCGGTCACGCGGCGCCCCTTCCCCCGGCCGAGCGCGCGGCGCAGCCGCAGTCGCAGCCCTCCGGGCAGGGCAGGCACTCCGCGCCCCTGCCTCCCGCAGCCGGTGGAGACGAAGGCGTCACCCAATACCTGCCGCCCGTCCCGACCGGAGCGTCCGGGGATGAGGGCGCCACCCAGTACATCCCTCCCGTGAGCCCGGGTGCTCTGCCGCCGGAGGCCCCCGCACCCTCCGACGCCGAGGCGACACGGTTCCTCGGCCGGGTTCGGCAGGGCGGTCCCGGGCCGATGCCCGCCGCAGGAGCCACGGCCGCAGGGGCGGGCGCCGGGCCCATGCCTCCGGCCGCCGACCCGGACGCCCAGGCCACGCAGTACATCCCGCCGATTCCCGCGCAGCCCGGAGGCGGAGGCGCGGCGTACGGGATACGCCCAGGCGCGCCGGGCGACCGGCAGCCGCCGGCCGAGTTCGACAACCTCTTCCGGGAGGCGTCGGACGGCCCGGACGCCACGCAACAGCTGCCGCAGTTCGACCTGCAGTCGGCGCCCGGCGGACGCGCCGCCAGGCGCGAGCGCGAGGCGGCAGACAGCGGCCACGGCAACGGCGGCGGCAAGAGCAGCCGCGGTCGCATACCCCTCATCGCCGCCGTAGGCGTCGGCATCGCCGTGCTCGGCATCGGAGCGGGCGCCCTGCTCAGCGGCGGCGGAGGCGACGACAGCGGCGACGAGAACAAGACCGTGGCAGCCACCGCCCCCACCGCCGAGGAGTCCGCATCCTCGTCCGCCTCCGCCGACCCGGCCAAAGCGCAAGCCGTAGCTCTCGACAAGCTCCTGGCGGACAGCAACGACAGCCGTGACGCGGTGATCAGGGCCGTATCCAACGTACGGGCGTGCACCAACCTCGGCCAGGCCGCCACCGACCTGCGTAACGCCGCCAAGCAGCGCAACGGACTGGTCACCAGCCTCGCGGGCCTCCCCGTCGACAAGCTGCCGAACCACGCCCAGCTGACCGCCGCGCTCAACAGCGCCTGGAAGGCCTCCGCCTCGGCGGACACCCACTACGCGGCCTGGGCCGACCAGGTCGCAGCCAAGAAGGGCTGCCCCAAGGGCCAGGCCCGCACCACGCCCCAGACTCGCGCAGGCAACCGCGAAAGCGGCACCGCAACCACCCAGAAGGCGAAGGCCGCTCCGCTGTGGAACGCCATAGCCCAGACCTACGGCCTGACAGAACGCCAGCCGACCCAGCTTTGACGGGGGCGCCTACCGGGGTGGGTGGGTTCGGTCCATGGGCGACTGCAGGCCCGTCGTGGCTTGTCGCGCAGTTCCCCGCGCCCCTAAAAAGCCTGCGGCTACCCGCGCCCCGAAAAGCACGCGCCCCGAACAAGCCCGCACCCCCAACTACCCGCAGCCTCCCACCGGCGGGAGGGGCCGTGGGCCGGTGCGTCGTATGCCCGTCGCGTAGGTTCTGTCTCAGGCCACCCGCACCCTGTACCAGCAAAGGGCCGTACGCCCGGCCTGCGACGGGCTGACGCACCGGCCCACGGCCCCGACCCACCACGCACCCAGGGGCGCGGGGAACTGCGCGAGCAACCACAACGCACCCGCACCCAAAAACCGCACAACCAGCGGAGCTAACTCGCGTTCTCCAGAATCCGAGACACATTCGTGAACCCCTTCCGAGCCGCGACCAGTTGACCGTCGCGCACCACCTGGAAGGTCACGTTCGAGTTGATCACCCGCGGGAACCCGCTCGCCGCGATCAGATCCGAGAAGGCCCAGCTCAGCGTCGGCGTCAGCCCGCCCGTCTCGATCTTCAGCCCGTCATCGAGCGCCCGCCGCACCGTGCGCGCGGACACCTCACCGTCGCCCAGAGACTCGATCGTCTTCCTCAGGACGGTGTACGCGATCCACGTGGTCTGCACGCCCGCGTCCGAGGCGTCGATCCGGTTGTCGCCGAAGGCTTCCTTCTGGATTACATCGCGCATCGCATCCCAGCGCGCGTCACTCGACGCGGGGTACCAGCCGGTGACGTACGACCCCTCGTACGTACGGCCCGTGGCGTTGATCACCGACTGGTCGACGCTGCCGAGCACGGTCGCGGTCCGCACCGCCGGGTAGTCGTCGGTGATGCGCCGGAAGGAGTCCATGAAGGTGCTGGTGCGGTCGCCGAGCGCGGGCACCACACACCCCTTCTCCGTGGGGTCGGACGAAGCCCGCTCGATCGCCTGCTCGGCATGCCGTGAGTACTCCGTGGCGTCGTCGGCGGCCCGCAGGTCGGCGGCCTCCGCGTGCTTTCCGGCGGAGAGCCCGGAGTCGAGCAGCACCGGCAGCTCGTCACCGGCGATCGTGTCCGGGCGTACGAGGGTGACGGGGCCGCAGTTCTTGGCGAGCTCCCGGCCGAGGCCGGCCAGCAGCGCGGGCTGGCCGCCGTTGACGGGATAGGAGAGCGGGCTGGTGAACTCGTCGTCGGTGAGGCCGTACCCGCCGATGTACGGGATGCCGGCCGCCTCCAGCGGGGAGAGGAAGGAACGGCCGTACTGGCTGTACGAGCCCACGACCGCGACGACGTCCTCCTCGACCGCGCGCCGGGCGCACTCGGCGGCGCCCACCGAGTCGTTGCGCTCGTTGCAGGTGATCACGTTCAGCTCACGGCCGTTGATGCCGCCGCCCTTGTTGACCCAGCGTGCGTAGGTCTTCGCCATGGCGGGCATACCGGGCTTGTTCGTCGCCTTGGTCTTCTCCGGGGCCATGGTCATGACGGTCACGGGGTCGTCTCCGGAGCCCCCCGTGACCCCGGAGACGACCCCGCAACCAACGGCCAGGGACGCACACGCCACCAGCGCGCCCGCGGACAGCATGGTGGCCCTGATGCTTCGGGGGCGGAGAGAGGTGGGGGTGCTACGCCTGCCGGTCATGAACACGCACGATTCCGCCACATTCCAAATGCTCGTGTGATCCTTGCTCAACATTCGGTGACGCCAAGGTGAATAGCAGGGGTCCACGCGGATGGATTCGGGTGGGAACGTACGATCGGTGACTGTGCAAGGTTCGGAGAACTCTTCCCGTCATGGCCGCCGCTCATCCACCATGGGCGGCATGCCACTCAACGACATGCCGTGGTGGCGCTGGCGCAGCAATGTGCGCTCCGCGCTGCACATGCTCTCCGACCCCGGCTTCCAGCAGAACGTCTGGCTCGCGGGCGTGGACGGATACGGCGACGTCACCGACGCCGTCTACCGCCTCGTCGAGGACACCTGGCTGGACAACTGGTCCGCCGAGAAATACGTCGGCACGATCTTCCGGGACTCGCAGGAGGCGGCGCTCGTCGACAGCGCCGTACTGCGCGTGCTGCGGATCATGCACCAGGTGGGGCCGGACGCGCCCGTCTCCGCGTACCTCGAGCACCAGGCGTGGCCGGAGGCCGTGCGGGCCGCCCGGGACGCGCATGTGCGGATGGCGGCGAGCGACGGGGAGGACCCGGACGCACCACCGCGCACGCTCGAGGTGCTCCGCATCATGACGCGGTCGGCCTGACCGTACGTCCGGCCGTACGTCCGTGGAGTGGGACGTGCGCTCTCCGCGTCGTACCGGTATGGGACCCTGGCCTGCATGACCGAGCAGTCCGTCCGCGGGGCCGAGCCCGCCGCCGACCAGTACGTCCTGACCCTCTCCTGCCCGGACAGGAAGGGGATCGTGCACGCCGTGTCGAGCTACCTCTTCATGACCGGGTGCAACATCGAGGACAGCCAGCAGTTCGGCGACCACGACACGGGACTGTTCTTCATGCGGGTCCACTTCTCCGCGGAACCGCCGGTCAGCCTGGACAAGCTGCGCGCCAGCTTCGCCGCCATCGGTGACTCCTTCCAGATGGACTGGCAGATCAACCGCGCCGAGGACAAGATGCGCATCGTCCTCATGGTCAGCAAGTTCGGCCACTGCCTGAACGACCTGCTCTTCCGCGCCCGGACCGGTGCGCTGCCCGTGGAGATCGCCGCCGTGGTGTCCAACCACACCGACTTCGCCGAACTCGTCGCCTCGTACGACATCCCCTTCCACCACCTCCCGGTCACCAGGGACAACAAGCCGCAGGCCGAGGCGCAGCTCCTGGAGATCGTGCGCGAGGAGAGGGTGGAGCTGGTCGTCCTCGCCCGCTATATGCAGGTCCTCTCCGACGACCTGTGCAAGCAGTTGAGCGGCCGGATCATCAACATCCACCACTCCTTCCTGCCGAGCTTCAAGGGCGCGAAGCCGTACCACCAGGCGCACACGCGCGGGGTGAAGCTCATCGGCGCCACCGCGCACTATGTGACGGCCGACCTCGACGAGGGGCCGATCATCGAGCAGGAGGTCGAGCGCGTGGGCCACGAACTCACGCCGGACCAACTCGTCGCCGTGGGGCGCGATGTGGAGTGCCAGGCGCTGGCACGGGCGGTCAAGTGGCATGCGGAGCGCCGGATTCTGCTGAACGGGCGGCGGACGGTCGTGTTCGCGTAAGCGCTCCGCTGGAAATGCGGTTCGAAGCTGCGGGTCCGTCGTGGCTGGTCGCTCCCCCATTCTCGGCTCCTCCCCACTCTCGGCTTCGCTCGAGCGGGGACCCCCATCGCGGCGGAGCCGCAAATCGATACAGCCCCGCGCCCCTTACGGGGCGCGATAGCACCGGACTTCGGTAAGTCCGCTCAGCGCGCTTCAGAAGCGACCTGAGGCCTGACCATTGGGCGTACGCGCCCTACATCCGGCTCATCGAAGCCGCCGCGAACAGTACGTCCCTGATCGCCGCCCGGTCCCCGTTCTGCCCGGCCGCCGCCTCCTCGGGCGAGACGTGGCCGGCCGCCAGACGGCAGAACTCGACCCCGTCGAGCGCCACATGGGCCACTTCGTGGTCGGCGGAGGGAAGCGCGCCGGGGGAGTCGAGCGGGATGAGCCACTCGCCGCCGCCGGAACCCTCGATCTCCAGACGCAGGCTGCGGCCCGGCGCACCGGCCGGGACGAGATGCCGCGCGCGGCCGGGCCTGGCGAGCCCCGCCCGCCGGCGGGCGGCCAGCGCCCCAGGCAGCATGCGTGCCCCGAGGTCGATCATGCGGTGCAACTGCCGCGGGGCGAGCGGCTCGTACGGATAGTCCACGGCCTCCGCGATGTCCCACGCGTGCACCCAGCACTCGAAGGCCCGGTCCAGCATCGCGTCCCGCAGCGGCAGCTCGAAGTCGCCGTACGGCACGGACAGTTGCCCGGAACCTCCGGCCGCGAACGACACCGTACGCACGAGGTCGTGGCTCTGCTCGCGCCACGGTCCGCGTACGGAACGGGTGTGCGGGAAGTGTGCCGCGTGCCAGAAGGCCTCGGTGCGGCCCGCCGGGTTCTGCGCGGGGGCGGTGATGTCGCCGAGCGGGTCGTCGAGGCCGAGGGCGAGGGCGACGAAGCCGTCGACGGCCAGCAGGTGGGCGATGACCTTGGCGACGGTCGTACGCCGGTTCGTGGGCTTGTCGCCCTCGAACCAGTGCAGCCGTACGGGCGCGTGCCACTCGGCGTCGCCGAAGTCCTGGAGCAGCGCGTCGAGCCGGGCGGCCTCCGCGTCGTACGGGGCCGCCCACTCGGGCACCGGGATACGGGGCGGGCGCCGGCCGAGGCAGACCTCGAGGACCCGGGTGCGCAGCGTCGGATCCAGGTCGAGGCTCTCCGGCTTGTGCAGCAGCCCGACGGCCTCGCGCAGCCGCAGCGCCTCGTCCGCGCAGGCTCCGCAGACGCCGAGGTGCTCCTCCACGGCCGCCGTCTCCTGCGGCGAGCACGCGGCCAGCGCCCAGGCGCCGAGCAGTGACTTCAGCACCCGGTGTTCGAGCAGGAGCGGCGTCGGCGGCGGATCGGGCAGCGGCAGCCCGGTGTCCTCCACGGAGGAACGGGGCATGGGGATGCGCGGCGGCCCGTCGGGTTTCTGACCGCTGCCGGGGCCCTTGGCGTCGCCCGGTCCCTGCGGTCCGTTCCCGAAGTCCCCGCCGTCCCGGCCATCCCCACCGTCCCGGCCGGGTGGGCCGTTGCCCTGGGCACCCACAGGGCCGTGGTGCTCCTCCTCCGATTTCGCTTTCTCCCCGGGCGCGTCGTGGGCGTCGTCCTTCTCGTCGCCGTCGTGCGCCCCGAAGTGGTCCGCGTCGTTCACCGTCCACCCCCGTGTTCGGGCGGGGCCCCGGACGGTCCGCTGTCGTGGGCGGTGGCCAGCAACTGGAGGCCGAGACGCAGCCGGCGGCGGGCCTCGTCCTCGGTGACGTTCAGGTCGGCGGCGGCCTGGCGGTAGTCGCGGCGCTGGACGTACGCCAGGTCCAGAGCCGCGCGCAGCGGGGCGGGCATGGCCGTGACGATGTAGTCGGCGCGGGCGGCCACCGAGGCGCGGCGCACCTTGCGCTCCAACTCCTCCGTGCTGCCACCGCCGCCCCGGGCGAGGGCGGCGGTCTCGGTCTGGCGCAGGCGCTGCACGGCGAGGCGGTGGGTCAGCGTGGCGATCCAGGAGCGGAGGGGGCCCTGCCTGGGGTCGTACGCCTCCGGGTCCTCCCAGACGTGGGTGAAGACCTCGCGGGTGATGCTGTCGGCGGCCTGTTCGTCATTGAGTACGCGATGGGCAAGTGCGTGCACAAGTGAAGAGAAGCGGTCGTAAAGCTCGCCGAGCGCGGCAGCCTCTCCCCGTGCGAGCCGCTGCTGCATCTTGCGGTCCCAGCGGGGCGGCGCGTCCCTGTCGGCCATGCGGCCCCCTCACCCCCGGTCGTGCCCGGCACCTGTCCCTTGTTCACCGGATTCTTGTCTCCGGCATACTCTCGAATGTAGTCGGCGCCCCTGGCAGCGCACGCCCCTTTGCCGCAATGCGCGCCCCTGGGAGGGCCGCGGATGGTAGTGACCTCCTCACGCTGTGCATGCGCCTACCCTTTCTCGGTCTGATCAGACAGGATCGAAGTAGACCGAGTACGACCGAAACAGGGCGCCCGGGACGCAATTCGTTTCGGGATCCGAGAGTTTCGCGGAGCGAGGGCGGGGCAGCCGCGCACCCAGGGAAATGTAGGAACCGCTTCCGCTTCCCTTCCCAGGTCTTCGCGGACCTATCGGGACCTTTTGGGGCTCGGTCCGGGCTCAAGGGGAGATCAGCATCGTCGAGGGAGAGGCAGGCGCGTGACGCTCAGGGTGACCGACGGCGAGCAGGGCGGCTGGGCCGTGCTCCAGGTGTCGGGCGAGATGGATCTGGTGACGTCACCGGTACTGCGCCAGCGGGTGCACGACGCCGTGGCCGACGGCCGACGCAGCCTCGTACTCGACCTCTCCGGAGTGCTGTTCTGCGACTCCAGCGGCGTCGGCGTGCTCATAGCCACCCGCCGGCTGATCCGCTCCTGCCAGGGCCGCCTCCGCCTCATCCTCCCCGCCCAGGGAGCTGTGGACGGCTCGCACGTCAACCGCGTCCTCGGCGCTCTCGGCGTCCGCCGCCTCTTCGACGTCTACCCGGACGTCGGCGCGGCCGTGGACGACGAGTCGAGCCCACTGTCGGCGTGAACCCCTTCGGAACGATTCCCTCAGGGCCGATCCCTGCCGGACCCATCCACTCCGGTCGGTTCCTGTCGGCGTGATCTCTGTCACGCGCCAACGTTGATCGCCCTTGAGACATCGCGACGCCGTTGTCGCGGAATTACCCCGGTCTTGGTACAAGCGTCGTTTTCCGCTCCTCGGGAGCCCCCGGCGTCGTACGCTCCCTGCCAGACGCACCCCATCTGATGTGTAAGGCGGCCTGAAAAGACATGGTCAGCACCGAGTACGAGCGACGGATCGCCGCCCGGTTCGCCACCTTCGACCAGGACGGCAACGGCTATATAGACCGCGAGGACTTCAGCGCGGCGGCCAAGGCGCTGCTCGCCGAGTTCGATACGACGGCCCGGTCCGAGAGAGGACAGGCCCTCTATGTCGGCGCGGAGGCCTTCTGGCAGGGCATGGCCGGGATCGCGGACCGGGACGGTGACCAGCGGATCACCCGCGAGGAGTTCGTGAACGGCGCCGTCAAGCGGCTGCGCGACAACCCGGACCGGTTCGCCGAGATCGCCCGCCCGTTCCTGGACGCGGTACTCGCCGTGGCCGACAGCGACCAGGACGGCGCGATGACCGTCGACGAGACGGCGCGCGTTCTCAAGGTCCTCGGCGTACCCGAGGACATCGCCGCCACCGCGGCCGGCGCACTCGACACGGACACCGACGGCCGCATCACCGAGCCGGAGGTCGTGACCGCCTTCGCCCGCTACTTCACGGTGCCGGAGTAGCTTTCGTCGCCTCCGTAGAGGCCGTACGCCCTGATGCGGTCCCTGGAGAAGACGCGTCCCCTGTAGAGCCCGAAAAACGCTCCCTCAGCTTGTACTTGAGGACCTTCCGCAGCGTCTCGTTGCGCGGAAGGGCGTCCACCACCTCCAGCTGCTCCGGCAGCTTGTGCACGGACAGCCCTTCCGCGCGGAGATACGAAGTCACCGTCTCCAGTGTCAACGCCGAAGCCCCCGGCGGCTGTTCGACCACCGCGCAGACCCGTTCCCCGCGCTCGGCGTCCGGCAGCCCGATCACCGCGGCGTCGCCGACGTCCGGATGCCGGTGCAGCAGATCCTCGATCTCCTTGGCCGAGATGTTCTCGCCCTTGCGGATGATGACGTCCTTCAGGCGCCCGGTGAGGACCAGATGGCCGCTCTCCGTGAGATGCCCGAGGTCCCCAGTGATCAGAAAACCGTCCTCGTCGAAGGCCTCGGCGGTCTGCGCCGCGTCCAGGTAGCCCTGGCAGACGGCTTCCCCGCGCAGCCGCACCTCGCCGTCCACGATCCGTATCTCCATGCCCTCAGGAGGCCGCCCCTCGGTCGTCGCGAGGTCCTCGGGGGTGTCGTCCGGCGACCCCATCGTGATCATCGGCACCTCGGTCATGCCGTACCCGTGCGTGAGCTGGACCCCCATCTCGCGTACGACGGCGTGGTGCACCTCGGGCGGCTTCGGCGCTCCACCGCCCGCGAGCAGCCGCAGCGTCGGGATGACCGGAGTGCCGGGCTGCTTGCGCTGCTCGGCGAGGAACATCGAGTAGAACGCCGTCGACCCGCCCGCCACCGTCACCCCGTGCTTGCGATACCCCTCCAGTGACTCCGGCAGCGCGAACTTCTCGAAGAGCACCGCCGGGAACCCGTACAGCAGCAGCATCACCAGATAGTCCGGGCCGCCGATGTGCGCGAAGGGGAACGCGATCGAGCCGACGTCTTCGGCCGACAGATGCAGCGCGTGCGCGAGACACGACCCGCCCGCGATCAGCGAACGGTCCGTGTGCAGCACGCCCTTGGGGTCGGAGGTCGTGCCCGAGGTCCAGTAGATCCAGCGCACGTCCGTGCCGACGGAGGGTGGCGGAGGCAGTACGGCAGGATCGCCGTCGGGCAGCGTCTCGTACGCCTCGAAGACGCCCCGCGCCCCGATGCGGTGCGCCATCTCCGTGTGGTCGAAGCCGCGCCACTCGCCCGGCACGGCGAAGTGCGCGGCCTGCGACTCCTGGAGCGCGAAGGCGACTTCACGGTCCCGGTAGAACGGGATGACCGGAGACTGCACGGCCCCGAGCCGCGCCAGGGCCATCGCCAGCAGCACCGTCTCGATCCGCGTGGGCAGCTGCCAGGCGACGACCGAGCCCGGGCGCACCCCCAGGCCGTACAGACCCGCAGCGGCCCTCTCCGCCCCCGAACGCAGCTCCTCGAAAGTCAGGGTGCGGTCGTCCTGGAGGAGGACGGGACGGCCGGGTGTGAGCGCGGCACGACGCTCGACGAGCTCCCAGAAGGTGCGCGAGGTACCGAGGGCATGCGCGGTATCAGCAGTCACGACGGCTCCCCCAAGAGGCCTAAAACTGACGACTAGTCAGATCGTACGCAGGAGCGTAGGCCGCGCCGCCTTGTCGGTCCAGAGGTGCGGAGCTAGCCTTCTTTCTGACGCCCCATCAGATACGGGCTGTCGCATCCGCCCGCCGGAGGGGACTGGACCCATGACCGAACTGCCTCGGATCATCAGCGTCGACGACCACGTGATCGAGCCCGCACACCTCTTCGAGACCTGGCTGCCGAAGAAGTACCAGGACCGCGGGCCCAAGCCGCTGACCGCGGGCATCGGGGAGCTCGCGTACGTGGGCGGCAAGTACCAGATCACGATGGACCCGGAAGGACCGCCGACCGACTGGTGGATCTACGAGGACCTCAAGTTCCCGTACAAGCGCAACATCGCCGCCGTCGGCTTCGACCGCGATGAGATGACGCTGGAGGGCATCACGCGCGCGGAGATGCGGCCGGGCTGCTGGGACCCGGTCGAGCGCCTCAAGGACATGGAGGCCAACCACGTCGAGGCCAGCCTGTGCTTCCCGACCTTCCCGCGCTTCTGCGGGCAGACCTTCGCCGAGGCGCACGACAAGGAAGTGGCCCTGGCCTGTGTGCGCGCGTACAACGACTTCATGGTCGAGGAGTGGTGCGGCGACAGCGGCGGCCGGCTCATCCCGCTGTGCATCATCCCCCTGTGGGACATCGACCTCGCGGTCGCCGAGATCAAGCGGAACGCGGCGCGCGGCGTCAAGGCGGTGACCTTCTCCGAGATCCCCACCTACCTGGGGCTGCCGTCCATCCACTCCGGCTACTGGGACCCGTTCTTCGCGATCTGCCAGGAGACCGGAACGGTCGTCAACATGCACATCGGCTCCAGCTCCCAGATGCCCGCCGCCTCCCCGGACGCGCCCCCCGCCGTCCAGGCCTCGCTCAGCTTCAACAATGCGATGGCCTCGATGATGGACTTCCTGTTCAGCGGCGTCCTGGTGAAGTTCCCGCAGCTCAAACTCGCCTACTCCGAAGGGCAGATGGGCTGGATTCCGTACGCCCTGGAGCGTGCCGACGACGTCTGGGAGGAGCACCGCGCCTGGGGCGGGGTGCGCGACCTGATCCCCGAGCCCCCGTCGACGTACTACTACCGGCAGATCTTCTGCTGCTTCTTCCGCGACAAGCACGGCGTCGCCTCGCTGGACGTGGTCGGCCGCGACAACGCGACCTTCGAGACCGACTACCCGCACGTCGACTCGACCTTCCCGCACACCAAGGAGGTCGCCCTCGACCATGTGAAGGGCCTCGACGACGAGACGGTCTACAAGCTGATGCGCGGCAACGCGATCCGCATGCTGGGCCTTGACTTGGACCGCGCCAAGTAATGGATCTCGCTTACACGCCCGAAGAGGAGGAGTTCCGGGCGCGGCTGCGTGAGTGGCTGGGCAAGGTGCTCCCCACGCTGCCCCCGAAGCCGTCCCCCGACGACTGGCCGGCCCGGCGCGCGTACGACCTCGGCTGGCAGCGGATGCTGTACGACGCCGGGTACGCGGGCCTGCACTGGCCCGTCGACGCGGGAGGCCAGGGAGCCACCCCGACGCAGCATCTGATCTTCCTGGAGGAGACGGAAAAGGCGGGCGCCCCCTACGTAGGGGCCAATTTCGTCGGTCTGCTGCACGCCGGGCCGACGATCGCGGCCGAGGGCACCGACGAACAGCGGGCGCGCTGGCTGCCGCCCGTGCTGCGCGGCGAGGAGGTGTGGTGCCAGGGGTTCAGCGAGCCGGACGCCGGCTCGGACCTCGCGGCGTTGCGCACGCGCGCGTGGCGGGACGGCGACGACTACGTAGTGAGTGGGTCCAAAATTTGGACTTCCCATGCGGAAGTCGCCGACTGGTGCGAGCTGCTGGTGCGTACGGATCCTCAGGCGCCGAAACACCGGGGCATCTCCTGGCTCGCGATGCCGATGGACGCTCCGGGGATCACGGTCCGCCCCTTGCGTACGCTCGCGGGCTCCACCGAGTTCGCGGAGGTCTTCCTCGACGAGGTGCGGGTGCCGGTGGCCAACCGGGTCGGCCCCGAGAACGACGGCTGGCGCGTGACCATGGTGACTCTCTCCTTCGAACGCGGCACGGCCTTCGTCGGCGAGGTCGTGGCCTGCCGTCGCGTCCTCGGCGAACTGGCCCGCGAGGCACGGAAGAACGGCCGCTGGGGCGACCCGGCACTCCGACGCCGGCTCGGTCGGCTGAACGCCGAGTTCCGCGCCCTGTGGCGGCTCACGCAGTGGAACGTCAGCGAGTCCGAACGGACCGGTGGGGTCCCGGGCATAGGCGGTTCGGTTTTCAAACTGAGGTACTCGCACGCGCGGCAGAAGCTGTACGACGCCGCCGCCGAGGTCCTCGGCCCGGAATCGCTGGACCTGTCCCACGAGTGGACCCTGGACCGGCTGTCGTCCCTCTCGTACACCATCGCGGCCGGCACCTCACAGATCCAGCGGAACATCGTGGCCGAGCGGATCCTGGGCCTCCCGAAGGGGCGGTGACCTGGCGACATGGACTTCCAACTCGCCGAGGACCAGAGGGCGTTGCGGGCAGGCGTACGCGAACTGCTCACCGGCCGCTTCGGACGCGAACAGCTCCGGGCCGCGGTGGACACCCCGGGCCTCGACCGCGCCCTGTGGCGCGAGCTGGGCGAGGCGGGCTTCTTCGCGCTGCGGCTCCCCGAGGCGGACGGCGGTGTCGGACTCGGGCTCCCCGAGGCGGTCCTGGCCTTCGAGGAGGCGGGCCGCGCCCTGCTGCCCGGCCCTCTGGTGGCCACGCACCTGGCGGCCGGCGAGGTCCCCGGAGCCGCCACCGGCGAGCGGGTCGTCGCGGCCGTGGACGGCACCCTCGTGGAGTGGCTGGACGAGGCGGACGTCGTACGCGGGGACGTGACGGGAGCCGTCGCGATGCGCTCGACGGACCCGCTGACACCCCTCCACAGGGTGCCGCGGGCCGCCCCGGCCGACCCCGTGGCCGCCCTGCTCACGGCCGCCGAGCAGCTCGGCTCGGCAGCCCGCACCTGCGAGCTGGCCGTGCAACACGCCCGGACGCGCGAGCAGTTCGGGCAGCCGATCGGGGCCTTCCAGGCGGTCAAGCATTTGTGCGCGGAGATGCTGGTACGCGTGGAGGTGGCACGCGGCGCGGTGTACGCGGCCGCCGTCACGGCTGACCCGCTCGACATCGTGGCAGCCGGACTGCTCGCCGACGAGGCGGCCGAACAGGGCGCCCGCGACTGCCTCCAGGTGCACGGCGGCATGGGCTTCACATGGGAGTCCGACGTGCACCTTCATCTGAAACGGGCCTGGGTGCGGGCCCGGCGAGGCCACAGCGCGGCGGACGCAGAGGAGGCACTCGCCGAGGATCTGCTGTCCTCGGCGGCGCGTTAGGCGAGCTCTTGAACGGCCTCCGCGCGAGTCCTTTGTCGCCGATCGTGGCATCCCGAAACGGACTGATGCCGCGGAATGTGGCATACCGGAATTACCGTGCGTCGATACCGGGTTGTGTCCGAGGTGTGATCCGTCACGGCCTGGAGTCGGCGGCGTGCTCCGGTACCTTGTGTGGGATGCGAGTGGTTCTGAGGCCGAGCCATCCCGGTGTTGCCCCTGAGGCGGCTCCGGACCCGGCGATGCGCCGCCCTCGCAGGGCGGGATCAAGTCCCGGTCCAGCCCGTTCGGCCCCCCACGGCGAGCGTCGCACAGTATGCCGTACGCATACTCCTTCGCGCTGGAATATGCCCGAAGCGCTTGTTGGGGTGACTGTACGTCAACCATGCTGTCACGCAAGGGAATCACGATCCGTGACCCCTGTTTTGCCCATGATCGTGGCCCTTGGCCGCGAGGCGATGTGTCCGCCGGTTCGGATGGTGTGAACGGTGCAGGTGCTTCAAGTGCAGTTGGAGATCGGGCCCGACCCCGCAGAGGTGGGACGTGCCCGCAGATGGGTCCGTTCGCGGATCGCCGGGTCCGGTATAGGAGCCGATGAGCCGCTGGCCGAGACGCTGATCCTGCTCGTCTCCGAACTGGTCACCAACGCCGTGGTGCACACCGGCCGTCCGGCCGTACTGCGTCTGTCACTGCCGGGTGCGGCGGGCGACGCGGCGACGGAGGAGGGCACTTCGGGAGAGGCCGACAGAGAGGCCGCCGTCACCGTCCGCCTGGAGGTGGCCGACACCAGCGCCCGCCCACCGCGCCCCCGGTGCGCGGACGGCGACGAGACCAACGGCCGCGGCCTGGCGCTCGTCGACGGCCTCGCCGACCGCTGGGGCTGGAGCCCCGAGGGTGCCGGCAAGCGCATCTGGTGCGAGGTGGACCGCAGTTCGCACTGTAGCGCGGACACGGCGACGTCCGACGCGGCTCCGACGGCGTACGAGGGCGGCGCGGCGGCGTACCGGGGTGGCGCGACGGCGTACGAGGACCTGGCGTACGAGGCGGTCTAGCGCACGGAAGGCATGTCATCCGGGATCCGGATGGACGGTGAGGCCGAGTGCGCCGGTCAATGCTTCCGTGCGTGGGCTCACAAAACGGTCGTAAGTGATGAATCCCCGAGCAGGTGTTGACGTGACGTGTCCGTTTGATCACGCTTGTGGACAGCGATTCGCCGTGAGGGGACGACGAGGGTTTCGGTGACGGGGAGCCCTCGACGAGTGCGGGTCGTGATTCGGCGTCGGCTCCTACAGGGCCACGGGGTGTCCTCGCTCGTGCGGGGGTCGTCCGAGGGGCAGGGCGGGTGCGCCGGAGCCGGATGGCGGCGCGCAGTGCCGTGCTCGGGGCAGCGGAGCGCGCCGCCAGCCGATCGACGCGACATCGGATCAGTGTGACATCGGTGCGGACTCAGAGGATGGCGACCGGCGCCACAGGGGTTCCCGTGCCGCCGACGAACGGTTCGGGCATCGCCGACAGCAGGAACGTATAGCGGGATTCTTGTCCACAGGCTGTGGACAACTCTTCGAGATTCCAGTTCTGGCCCTGAAGCATGCCCATCTCGACGAGATCGAGGGCATGGACGGGCAACCACAACCCTTCTATTTCCGGCGGAAACATCTCAAAGGTGATGGTGTCGTTCGTGACCGCCGCGACATCGCGCGCGTGAAACCACTCCGGAGTACGGACGGACAGTCCGGGCGAGGGGTACGCGTACGCGTGCTTGTCGCCCGCCAGATAGAGCTGGATCTGGCCGGTGCGTACGAGGACGATGTCGCCGGAGCGGACCCGGGTGCCCGCGAACTCCTCGGCCGCCTCCAGGTCCTCCGGTGTCACCGCGTGATCGCCCGCCAGGCGATCCGTCCCGCGCGCGCGAGCCACGTCCAGCAGGACGCCGCGCGAGACGATGTGCCGGGGCTTGTCGATACCGCTGAACTCCGCGCCGGCGTGGGCCGTGACGGTGTCGGCCGGGCGGCCGTTGTAGATCTTCCCCGAGTGCGAGACATGGGTGAGCGCGTCCCAGTGGGTCGCCGCCTGGAGCCCCATCGTCACGGCGTCGTCGCTGCACGCCACCGTGCCCGGACCGAAGATCTCCTGGTTGATCTGCACCATGGCATGCAGGGGGTTGACGCGCCCCGGGATCATCCCGGTCTGCACGCCGTCCTGCTGGAGCGGGAGAGCGAGCGGGACGCGGCGGCCGGTGCGGACGGTCGCGGCGGCCTCGCGTACGACCTCGTCGGTGATCAGGTTCAGCGTGCCGATCTCGTCGTCGGTACCCCAACGGCCCCAGTTGTTCACGCGCTTGGCGATCTCATGGAACTCGGCCGGCAGTGACATGGGTCCTCCCCGGGGCTTGTCTCTAGGTATCTGACGGGTCGTAGAATCTCACTGAATTCTGAATCTAACGGTCCGTCAGAAACTCTGGGACGGGAAGGGGCCGGTGTGGGGAACTTCTTGGCAGACAAGGTCGTCGCCGTGACCGGAGCGGGGCGGGGCATCGGACGCGCCGTCGCGCTCGCGGCAGCCGCCGAGGGAGCGCGGGTCGTCGTCAACGACTACGGAGTCTCCGTGGACGGCGGTTCACCGACCAGCGACATCGCCGATGCCGTGGTGAAGGAGATCCTGGCGGCCGGAGGTGACGCGGTCGCCGTCGCCGACGACATCTCGACGATGGCGGGCGGACAGCGCGTCGTCGACACCGCGCTGTCGTCGTACGGGCGGCTCGACGGAGTCGTGTGCGTGGCCGGGATCCTGCGCGAACGGATGCTGTTCAACATGTCCGAGGAGGAGTGGGACCCGGTCCTCGCCACACACCTGAAGGGCACCTTCACGGTCTTCCGGGCGGCCTCGGCGGTGATGCGGAAGCAGGGCTCGGGCACGCTGATCGGCTTCACCAGCGGCAACCACCAGGGGTCCGTCTCCCAGGCCAACTACAGCGCCGCGAAGGGCGGGATCATCTCGCTGGTACGGAGCGCCGCGCTCGGCCTGCACAAGTACGGAGTGACCGCCAACGCCGTGGCACCCGTCGCCCGTACGCGGATGTCGGCGAACGTACCCATGGAGCTCAAGGAGATCGGCGAACCCGAGGACGTTGCCGCACTGGTCGTCTACCTGCTGTCGGCCCGTGCCCGCGACGAAGGGATCACCGGGCAGGTCTACACGATCGCCGGGCCCAAGATCGCGGTGTGGGCGCAGCCGAGGGAGCTGCGGGCGGCGTACGCGGAGGGCGCGGGCTGGACTCCGGAGCGGATCGCGGACTTTCTGCCGGGGACGGTGGGGGTGGATCCGATGCCGATGCTGGAGCAGTTGGAGGCGATGGCCCGGGCGGCTTCGAAGAAGGCGCGGCCGAACGCATAAGAGGCAACACCTAAGAGGGTTGGGGACTATGGAGTTCGGGTTCGGCGCCGAGGACGAGGCCTTCCGGAGTGAGGTACGAGCCTGGCTGCGTACGCACCTTGCCGGCGACCCGCCCCGGCGGGAGTGGGAGCGGGAGCTCGGGCGGGGCGGGTGGATCGGGCTCGGATGGGGCGTCGGCGGATACGGGAACCGCACCGCGAGTCTCATCCAACAGGTCGTCTGGGCCGAGGAGTACGTCCGCTCCCGCGCCCCCGCCCGGTCGGGGCACGTCGGGGAGAACCTGCTGGCCCCGACGCTCCTCGCGCATGGTTCTCAGGAGCAGAAGGACCGTTTCCTGCCGCCGGTCGCCCGGGGTGAGGAGCTGTGGTGCCAGGGATACAGCGAGCCGGGGGCGGGCTCGGATCTCGCAGGCGTACGTACAACGGCCGTACGCGACGGGACTTCCTACCGGGTGACCGGCCAGAAGATCTGGACCTCCCTCGCCCATGAGGCGGACTGGTGCTTCGTGCTGGCCCGTACCGAGCCGGGGTCGCGGCGGCACCACGGGCTGAGCTTTCTGCTGGTTCCGATGGATCAGCCGGGGCGGATCGAGGTGCGGCCGATCCGGCAGATGACGGGGACCAGCGAGTTCAACGAGGTCTTCTTCGACGGGGCGCACGCGCGCGTGGAGCACGTTGTCGGGGGTGAGGGGCAGGGGTGGCGGGTCGCGATGGGGCTGCTCGGATTTGAGCGGGGGGTCTCGACGCTGGCCCAGCAGGTGGGCTTCGCACAGGAGTTGGGGCGGGTTCTGGAGACGGCCGTCGCCACGGGGGCGGCGGACGATCCCGTCGTACGTGATCGTCTTGTGCGGCAGTGGGCCGAGCTGCGGACGATGCGATGGAATGCGTTGCGGACGCTGGGCAGTTGGGGCGGTTCGGAGCCGGAGGCACCCGGGGACGCGGGGGCTCCCAGTATCGCCAAGTTGCTGTGGGGTCGCTGGCATCAGCGGCTCGGGGAGCTGGCGATGCAGGTGCGGGGCGCGGAGGCGACAGTCGGTCCGGTGGACTGGGCGCCTTCAGAGCCGTACGAACTGGACACCCTGCAACACCTGTTCCTGTTCAGCCGGGCCGACACCATCTACGGCGGCTCGGACGAGATCCAGCGCACGATCATCGCCGAGCGGGTGCTCGGCCTGCCGAGGGAACCGAAGGGCTGAGGTGGCCAAATGCGGGGCGTGATCTTCGACGGGAAGCAGGCCCAGGTCGTCGACGACCTGGAGATACGGGACGTGGGGCCGGGCGAGGTGCTGGTGGCGATCTCGGCGGCGGGGCTGTGCCACAGCGACCTCTCGGTGGTGGACGGGACCATTCCGTTCCCCGTTCCCGTGGTGCTCGGGCATGAGGGCGCGGGTGTGGTCGAGGCGGTGGGCGCGGGCGTCACCCATGTCCGGCCCGGAGACCATGTGTCGCTCTCCACGCTCGCGAACTGCGGTGCCTGCGCGGAGTGCGACCGGGGGCGGCCGACGATGTGCCGCAAGGCGATCGGGCGGCCGGGGCAGCCGTTCTCGAGGGACGGCCGGCCGGTGTACCAGTTCGCGTCCAACTCGGCCTTCGCGGAACGCACGTTGGTGAAGGCCGTCCAGGCGGTCCGCATCCCCGAGGACATCCCGCTGTCCTCCGCCGCGCTGATCGGCTGCGGGGTGCTCACGGGCGTGGGCGCGGTGCTGAACCGCGCGCGCGTGGACCACGGCGACAGCGTGGTGGTGATCGGTACGGGCGGGATCGGGCTGAACGTCATCCAGGGGGCGCGGATCGCGGGCGCGTCGACGATCGTCGCTGTGGACGCGAACCCGGCGAAGGAGGCGGCGGCGAGGCAGTTCGGCGCGACGCACTTCCTGACGTCGACGGAGGGCGCCCGGGACATCCTCCCGACGGGCGCGGACCACGCCTTCGAGTGCGTGGGCCGAGTCGAACTCATCCGCCAGGCCATCGACCTGCTCGACCGCCACGGCCAGGCGGTCCTGCTGGGCGTCCCGCCGGCGACCGCGGAGGCGTCCTTCCGCGTCTCGTCGATGTACCTGGACAAGTCGATCCTGGGCTGCCGGTATGGGTCCTCGCGGCCGCAGCGGGACATCGCCCTGTACGCCCAGCTGTACCGCGAAGGGCGCCTGCTGCTGGACGAGTTGGTGACGGAGACGTATCCGGTGGAGGACTTCGAGAAGGCGAAGGCGGACGCTGAGGCGGGGCGGGTGGCGCGGGGGGTGCTGACGTTCTGACGGCGGGGCTTGGTTGATGCCCTGAGTTGCGGGCGGGTTCGACGTTTTCCACAGGCCCGGAAATCCCCTGGGGCACTGTCAGTCCCGTCGCCTACGGTCCTCGTATGACCTACCGCGATGTCGCCTCCAAACAGGTCCTGGCCTGGGCCGTCGTATCCATCGGTGCCCGGATGCCGGTCGCCATGGCCCCACTCGCGGTGGTCTTCCTGGTCCGCGAGCGCCCGGGTGGCTACACGCTGGGAGCGGCGCTGGCGGCGGCGTATGTGGTCGGTGAGATCGTGGGCGCCCCGCTGCTGGGCATGCGGACGCGTCCCGAGCGGGCCCGCCCCCAGCTCGCCGCGGGCCTGGCGTGCGGAGCGGTCGGCTTCGCCGGACTGGGCGTACTCCCGCACGCGCACCCGTTGATACTCGCCGCGTTCGCCTTCCTCGCAGGCGCCGCCCCCGCCGCGGCCACAGGAGGCCTGCGGGCCCTGCTGACCGGCATCGTCCCGAAGCGGGCCGTCGCCCAGGCGCTGTCCACCGAGTCGATGCTGGTGTCCGGCATATGGGCGGTGTCCCCGGCCGCGGTCACCGGTCTCGCGCTCGGTGTCGCCCCCTGGGTCCCGCTGCTGCTCGCCGCTGTCCTCATGGGTTCGTCCGTAGCGGGCCTGTGGCTGCTGCCTGCGGGCTGGGACGCGGACGAGGCGGAGGGCGACGGCACGTCGATGCTCCGCATCCTGGCCCGGGCCTGGCCGGTGTACGTGACGGGCGCGGCCTCTCTGTGCATCCTCGGCCTGGCCGAACTCATGCTGCCCGCCCTCCTGGAGCAGCGCGGCACGGGCGTCGGCTGGTCGGGACCGCTGCTCACCGGGTTCGCGCTGGCCTCCGGGGCGGGCGCGTTCCTGTATGGGCTGCGCTCCTGGCCGGGCCAGTTGCGCACCCGGAGCGTGGTGCTGATGTGCGGCGTCTCGGCGTGCGTGACGCTGGTCGCCCTCATACCCGACACGGCGTGGATCGCCGCCGCGCTCGCCCTCGCCGGAGTCCTCCAGGCCGGCGCGATGGTCACCCGCAACCTCTCCCTGGGCGAGGCGCTCCCGCCGAGCGCCCTGGCCGCCGGGTACTCGGTGATGTACGCGGCCGCCGGCGCGGGCTACGCGGCGACGGGCTCCCTCGCTGGCGCCCTGCTGAACTTCGTCGCCCCGTCGACGGCGATCCTCGCGGGCGTTGTCCTCACGCTGGCGCTCACGGCGATCGGTGCGCTGGGGGAGCGCAGGCTCGCGAAGGTCTCCGCCGTACGCTCAACTGCCGCTGCCGATACGGTCGTTCCCGCTGCCGACGGCCCGGCCGTGGCCGCTCCAGGAGCGGAACGTCCGCCGATAAGCGGTCGGAGTGACTCCTAGCGCCGCCTGGAGATGCTGCCGCATCGACTGGGCCGTGCCGAAGCCGGCGTCGCGGGCCACCTGGTCGATGGACAGGTCGGTGGACTCCAGGAGGTGGCGGGCGCGCTCGACGCGCTGCTGGGTGAGCCACTGGCCGGGGCTGACGCCGGCCTCCTC
This sequence comes from Streptomyces pseudoechinosporeus, assembly GCF_054783935.1. Lineage (NCBI taxonomy): Bacteria > Bacillati > Actinomycetota > Actinomycetes > Kitasatosporales > Streptomycetaceae > Streptomyces > Streptomyces pseudoechinosporeus. The sequence continues at coordinate 19,067 of NZ_BAAGPS010000050.1, read as the reverse complement.
GCGGAAACGGCGCGTGAAGGTGCGTACGGACATGGACTCCTGCTCGGCCATGTCGCGCAGCTGGATCGGTTCGTGGAGGCGGGCCAGCGCCCAGGCGCGAGCGGCGGTCGTGGTCGCCACCTGCGGCTCGGGCACCGGCCGCTGGATGTACTGCGCCTGCCCGCCGTCACGGTGCGGCGGTACGACGGTGCGGCGGGCCACGTCGTTGGCGACGGCGGTGCCGTGATCGCGCCGTACGAGATGGATGCACAGGTCGATCCCGGCCGCGACACCGGCGGAAGTGAGGACGTCCCCGTCGTCGACGAAGAGCACGTCCGCGTCGACCTTGATCTTCGGGAAGAGCCGCTGGAAGTGCTCGGCGTGGAACCAGTGCGTGGTCGCCGGGCGGCCGTCGAGGTATCCGGCGGCGGCGAGGACGTATCCGCCGGTGCAGATGGAGACGAGGCGGGTGCCGGGGCGGATGTGGCCGAGGGCGGCGGCCAGTTCGTCGGTGAGTACGCCTTCCTCGAAGACCGGGCCGAGCTCGTACGAGGCGGGGATCACGACGGTGTCGGCCGTGGCCAGCGCGTCGGGACCGTTCTCGACGAGCACGGCGAAGTCGGCGTCCGTCTCCACGGGGCCGGGCGGCCGGATCGAGCAGGTGACGACCTCGTACAGCTGCCGTCCCTCGGCGGTCCTCGCGCGGCTGAAGATCCGCTGCGGGATGCCCAGTTCGAAGGGGAGGAGTCCGTCCATGGCGAGGACGACGACGCGGTGCCGAGCCTGAGAACCACTCATGGCCCGATCCTAACGAATACTGTCTTTCGGGCCACTCGATCGCGGTCATCGCAGCACAGAAGCTCTATGACGTGACTGAGACGACCGAAGCTTCAGCAGTCCAGGACTCCGCGAGGACGTCCGAGAGGCAGTCCGAGGGGGCGAGAAAGCGGCGCCGCTCGCGCGTGCACCGCGCGTGGTTCGTCGCGGCCGTCACCTTCGTGACGATCCTCGGCGCCGCGGCCTTCCGCTCCCTCCCGGGCCTGCTCATCGATCCGTTGCACAAAGAATTCGACTGGTCGCGCGGCACGATCGGACTCGCGGTGTCCGTCAATCTCGCGCTGTACGGGCTCACCGCGCCGTTTGCCGCCGCGCTGATGGACCGCTTCGGGATCCGCCGGGTGGTCGCGGTCGCGCTGCTGGTGATCGCGATCGGCTCGGGCGCGACGGTGTGGATGACGGCGGCGTGGCAGCTGATGCTGTGCTGGGGTCTGCTGGTCGGGCTGGGGTCGGGCTCGATGGCGCTGGCGTTCGCGGCGACGGTCACGAACCGGTGGTTCACCGAGCGGCGCGGACTGGTGACGGGCATCCTCACAGCGGCCTCGGCATCAGGTCAGTTGATCTTCCTGCCGCTGCTGTCCTGGATCATCTCGGAGCACAACTGGCGTCCCGCCGCCGTGACGGTGGCACTGGCGGCCCTCGCCGTCGTCCCCTTCGTATGGCTGCTGCTGCGGGACCACCCGGCGGACGTGGGGCTGAAGCCCTACGGATCACCGGAGTTCGTGGAGAAGCCGCCCCCTGTGCCCGGCGCCGCCCGCCGCACGGTGAACGTCCTCTTCTCGGCGGCCCGCACCGGCCCCTTCTGGCTGCTGGCCGGTACCTTCGCGATCTGCGGCGCGTCGACGAACGGCCTGATCCAGACGCACTTCGTGCCCGCGGCCCACGACCACGGCATGCCGATCACGGCGGCGGCTTCGCTGCTGGCGGTCATCGGGGTTTTCGACGTCGTCGGCACGATCGCCTCCGGCTGGTTCACGGACCGCTTCGAGCCGCGGCGTCTGCTGGCGGTCTACTACGCCCTGCGCGGCGTATCGCTGCTGTTCCTGCCGATGCTGCTGGCGCCCTCGGTGCAGCTCCCGATGGTCTTCTTCATCGTCTTTTACGGCCTCGACTGGGTGGCCACCGTCCCGCCGACCCTCGCTCTGTGCCGCGAGCAGTACGGCGACGACAGCGCGATCGTCTTCGGCTGGGTCCTGGCCTCCCACCAGGTGGGCGCCGCCCTCGTCGCCTTCCTCGGAGGCTTCGCCCGCGACACCTTCGGCTCGTACGACGTGGTCTGGTACGCGTCGGGGGCACTGTGCGCGGTGGCGGCGCTGATGGCGTTGGTGATCCGGAGGAGGCCGACCGCGGGGGCCGGCCTCGCGGTCACACCCGGATGACCTGGACGCCGGGGAAGGCGGTGAAACCGGCGTCTTGGGTGATGACGGGGAGGTCGTGTTTGCGGGCTGTCGCCGCGATCCAGGCGTCGTTGACGCGGGCCTTGGGGAGAGGGCGGCCCGATCTGGCGATCTCCGTCATCAACTGAGCCCAGACGGAAGCGACGATGCGGTCCGCGGCCAGAATCTCACGGTCGGTGGCGAGCATGAGGGTGGCCAATCGGGCCTCGCGCGTCGCGTTGTCGCGGGCCGCCTGGACGCCCAAGGACAGCTCGGCCAGGGTGATCGATGACACCATGGTCGTGCGCGGCAGCGCAGTGGCCATGGGGCGGCCCGTCTCTCGGGCGACGAAGAACGAGGTGTCCGCGAGGGCGGTGGAAGCAATCACCGAGGGTCCTCGCTGCCGTGCTCCGTGTACTCGTCCGTGTCGGAGAACATCGCGTCGATCTCATCCAGCATCGCGCGGTCGATTCCGCCGCCCGACTCCCAGAACGCGATCATCTCTTCTGCCGTGATCCCCTTGGACTTGCCGCTGATCACATGGACCACCTCGCCGTGGTCGGTGATTTCCACCGGGTACGGTCCGGCGACGATCTGGGACACCCGGCTCGGTTCGGAGAGCTCGGACATATCGATCCGTGTTGGTTCATTCACACCTCGACGGTAAGCCAGTCACTGCGCACAGTGACAGCCCTGGTCTTACGAATCACTCGCACTGATGAACGGCTTCCGGAGAATCCCCGCATCAGTCGCTCAAACGTCCGAACCGCCCCCGATGAAACAGCAAAGGCGCACCGTCGCCGCCGCTCGTCCCCAGCGCCTGCACCCGCCCCACCACGATCAGATGGTCCCCGCCTGTGTGCACGGCATGGATCGTGCAGTCGATCCACGCGAGCACCCCATCCAGCCGCGGCGACCCGGACACCGGCGTCGCGTCATGGACAACCCCCGCGAACTTGTCCGCCCCGCTCACCGCGAACCCACGGCACAACTCACCCTGGTGCGCCCCCAGTACGTTCACGCAGAACACGCCCGCGCGAGCGATCCGCGGCCACGTCGTCGACGTACGCGCGACCATGAACACGACCAGTGGCGGATCGAGGGAGAGGGAGGAGAAGGACTGGCAGGCGAAACCGGCAGGGCCGCCCTCGCCGTCGGCGGCGGGTGCGGTGACAACGGTCACCCCGGTCGCGAAGTTCCCCAGTACGCGCCGGAATTCGCCCTGATCGACCGGCGCCCGCTCGTCGTCCCCGACAGCGCGCAGATCCGGCCGCGGCAAGGCCTCCACGGGCCCCGCGACGGTGGAGGCCCCGGCCGACCTGAGGTAGCGGACGGCAGCGGCGGCCATCCCTGCATGTCCCATCACGCCCTCCATTGAACCTGACGACCCGTCAGATAGGAACCCTCTGAACCCTCAGCGCCCGCTACCCTCAGCGTCCCCTGAACTCGGCCCCGCGCCGCTCCACGAACGCCGCCACCCCTTCCTTCGCGTCCGCCGTCGTCATATTGATCTCCTGTGCAGCGGCCTCGGCCGCGAACGCGGTGGCACGGTCGACGTCCAGGGACACGTTCACGAGCTGCTTCGTGAGGGCGAGGGCCCGGGTCGGCCCGGCGGCGAGGCGCTCGGCCCACTCGCGGGCCGTCTTCTCCAGTTCCTCGGCCGGTACGACGCGATTGACGAGCCCGAGACGTTCCGCGTCCGCAGCTCCCAGCGCGTCGCCGAAGAACATCAGCTCCTTGGCCCGCTGCGGTCCGATCAGCCGGGGGAGGAGGTACGCGCCGCCCCCGTCGGGGACCAGACCGCGCCGTACGAACACCTCCACGAACCTGGCCGGTTCGGCGGCGATCACCAGGTCGCAGGCGAACGCGAGGTGCGCGCCGATGCCCGCCGCAGTGCCGTTCACCGCGGCGATCACCGGTTTCTCGCAGTCGAGGACGGCGGCGATGAGGCGCTGGGCGCCGAGACGGATGACCCGGGCCACGTCGCCGGCGACCCGTTCCGCGGCGAGTGGTCCACCGCGCAGGTCGGCGCCCGCACAGAAACCGCGGCCCGTCGCGGTGAGGACGACGGCCCGTACGTCCGGGTCGGCGGAGGCCTCGAAAAAAAGTTGGATCAGGCGTTCTCGCTGGTCAGAGGTGATGGCGTTCATTGCCTCGGGCCGGTTGAGCGTGATCCACGCGACCTGATTGTCAGTGGCGTGCCGTACCAATGACTCGAGGGAAATTTCGGGGCCGGAGCGCTGGTCGGGACCGGCGCTCCGGGATGTGTCAGAGGGTTCGCGGGAATCACGGGGGGAGTCGGACATGGGGGTACTCCGTTTCGTACGGGGAGTGAAGGGCGCCGTACGGGGGACGGACGGTGCCGTACGCGAGATCGTGGGCACCGTTCGCGGGATCGTGGGCGCCGTTCGCGGGATCGTGGGCGCCGTTCGCACGGTGGCATGGCGGTGGAGGTGGCGAGGGCCGCTTGCCTCAGCGGCACACCGCCATCGCGTCCAGCGCGACGGCCCCTTGCCCCCTGGGCAGCACCATCAGTGGGTTGATGTCGAGCTCCGCCAGCTCGCCGTCGAGTTCGAGCGCCATGCGCTGCACCCGGAGCACGACCTCGACCAGCGCGTCGAGGTCGGACGGGGGGCGCCCGCGGACCCCGTCGAGCAGCGCCCGCCCGCGCAGTTCGCCCAGCATGGCCCGCGTCTGCTCCTCGCCGAACGGCGGCACGCGTACGGCCGTGTCCCGCAGCACCTCCACGAGTACGCCGCCGAGCCCGACCGTCACCGTCGGCCCGAAGAGATCGTCCTGCGTGACGCCCACGACCATCTCGACTCCGGGATCGACCATCTGGCACACCAGGACCCCGTCGAGCGAGACGCCTTCGTAGCGGGCGATGTCGGTCAGCTCCCGGTAGGCGTCGCGGACCTGACTGGCGGAGGTCAACCCGACCTTCACCAGGCCCAGTTCGGTCTTGTGGGCGAGCTGCGCCCCGGAGGCCTTCATCACGACGGGGTAGCCGACGAGCCCGGCCGCCCGCACGGCAGCCGCCGCACTGGTCACCAACTGCTCGCGGGGTACGCGGATTCCGTACGCCCGCAGAAGCTGCTTCGCCGCATGCTCGCTCAGCTGCTGTCCCGGCCGCATCAGCGCCTGCGCCTTGCGGAAGGAGGGCGAGTGCGTGCGCGGCGCCTCGTCGAAGGGGGAGCGGTACGAGGCGGTGAAGCGGGCGTGGTCGAGATGGGCTCGGACGGCCGTGATGCAGTTCGCGAAGGTGCGGAAGGTGGCGACGCGGGAGGAGCCCAGCAGGGTGTCGCGGTACGCGGACTCGGTGCCGACCGGCGATCCCCACACCACGCACACCAGCTTGTCCGTCTGTTCCGCCGCGTCCACCAGGTCCTGCGCCAGCTGGTCGCTCATCGGCGGGAAGGGCCCGGTGATCGGGCAGATCAGCACGCCGACCGCCGGGTCGTCGAGGATCGAGTCGATGATCTTGCGGCCGCGCCAGTCGCCCACGGGGTGCCCGCCGTTGTCGACGGGGTTGGCGACGTCGAGGTACTCCGGTATCCACTGGTGCAGCTCGGCCTGCTTGGCGTCCGACAGACGGGGCAGACGCAGTCCCGCCTCGGTCGCCAGGTCCGAGAAGTGCGCGCCCGTGCCGCCCGAGATCGAATAGACGACCACTCCATCGGCGCTCAAGGGACGGGCGCGGGCCAACAGGGCCGCGGTGTCATGGAGTTCGTCCAGCCCGTCGACGCGGATCACGCCGTACTGCCGCATCGCCGCGTCCACCACCGCGTCGGCGCCGGTCAGTTTGCCGGTGTGTGAGGCGGCCGTGCGGGCGCCGGTCTCGGTGCGGCCGACCTTGACCGCGACGACGGGGACACCGCGCCGGGCGGCCCGGTCGGAGGCGAGCATGAAGGAGCGGCCGTCCTTCAGCCCTTCGACGTAGCAGGCGATGGCGCCGACCTCCGGCTGCTCGGCGAAGTAGGAGATGAAGTCCGCGGTCTCCAGGTCGGCCTCGTTGCCGGTGGGCGCCCAGTGAGAGAGCCGTACGCCCAGCTCCTGCATCGTGAAGACGGGACGCCCCTGGTGTCCGGACTGGGTGATCAGCGCGATCGCCGGCCCGTCCAGGTCGTCGCGGAACTTCTCGAAGGCGTTGAGGTTGGTGTTCGGCCCGAGCAGCCGCAGCCCGGAGCGCTCCACGGCGGCGGCGAGGCGGGCCTGCGCGGCGGCGCCCTCCGCTCCGGTCTCGGCGAACCCGGAGGCGAAGGCGACCGCGAACTTCACCTTGGCCTCGGCGAGTTCCTCGATCACGGGAAGGGGATCGGAGACCAACAGCACGGCCAGATCGACCTGTTCGGGCAGGTCCGCGACAGAAGGGACGCAGGAGATGCCGAAGACGGACTGACGGGTGGGGTGCACCGGGTGCAGCCGGGCGCCGACCCGCTCGGCCCAGGAGAGCAACTGCCTTGTGATGCCGGTGTTCGGCCGCCCCTCGGCGTCCGAGGCGCCGACGACGGCCACGGACTCGGGGCGGAAGAAACGGTCGAGGTCGGGTACGCCGGCGTACAGCGGCCGGCCGCTGACGTCGAGGTCGTCGGTGGCGGCGGGCCTGCCGTGCACGGCAGGCGCCGGTTGCTCGCCGCAGGCGATGACCCGGGCCCGGCGGGAGTCGGTGGTGAGGGTGCCGTGGGTTGATCCAAGCATCGGTCCGCCCGCTCCTGTGTGACTGCCAATAACTGACGCAGTGTCAGATTACTGAACTGACGCCACGTCAGGAACCGGCCTGCACGCAAAGAACTTGTGGCGGACACGTGGTTGGTACCCGCCACGGTCGTCACAGGAACGTGGCGGGTTGGTATCCGGGGCGCCAGACGGCCCCGGATACCGGGTGCGCGGGCCGACCGGAGTGTCGGCTGGGTCGGCTCGTCCCGGACGTCCCGGACGGTGCAGCCCTCCGGAAGCGAGGGTCGCGCCGCCCGCCGTGCCCGCTGCCACTCGCCGTGCGGGCTGCCGCCCGCACCGACGCGGGCGCTACCCCCGCGCCCGCTACCTCCGCGCCCCCGCCTTGGCAACCGCCTTCGCGATCTTCTGGGCGTCCAGGGCGAGTTCGCGGAGCATGCCGCTGATGGGGTTGGTGAAGCCGGTGAAGTAGAGGCCGGGGGCGTTCTTCGGGGTGCGGGCGCCGTGGACGACCGGGCGTCCGCGTTCGTCCAGGACGCCGAGGTGGCCGACGATGTCCTCCAGGGCGCGCCGGTAGCCGGTCGCGGCGATGACGACGTCCGGGTCGATCCGGTCGCCGTTCGCGAGGACGACCTTGCCGTCCTCGAAAGCGTCGACGGCGGGCACGATCTCGACCTGCCCCTTGCGTACGGCGTCGATCAGGCCGACGTCCTGTACCGGGATCGAGCCTTCGTTCACGCGCGAGTAGAGCCCGGTGTCGGGCCGGGGCAGGCCGTGGGCCGACAGATCCGGCACGCTGATCTTCCCCACCGGCCCGGCCAGTCGGTCCACCAGGCCGACCGGCAGCCGCCGTACGAGAATCCCGGTGCGCTGGGCGGGCCACCCGGCCGTGGACCGGCGCAGGATGTGCGGCACGGTGCGCACGGAGAGCCGTACGCGCGCGGCCCCGCCCTCGACGAGGTCGACGGCGATCTCGGCACCCGTGTTGCCGATGCCGACGACGAGGACGTCGCGGCCGGCGTAGGGGGCGGCGTTGCGGTACTGGCCGGCATGCAGCAGCTCGCCCTTGTGCGCGTCGCGGCCCGGCCAGTCGGGCACGTGGGGCGTGTGGTTGTAGCCGGTGGCGATCACGACCGCGCTGCCGGTCAGCTCACGACCGCCGGTGGCGCGCAACAGCCAGCCGGTGCCGTCCGCGGCGGGCTCCACGCGGGAAACCTCGACCCCCGTCACGACCTCCAGCTCGTGGTGCTCCGCGTACTTCTCCAGATACCGCACCACGTTGTCCCGCGAGACCCAGCGCCCGAACGAGCGCGGCATCGCAAGGCCCGGCAGGGACGACAACCGCCGGGTCGTGTGCAGATGCAGCCGGTCGTAATGCCGCCGCCAGGACGCCCCGACGTGCTCGGATCTCTCCAGCACGACGGCTCGTACGCCCTGGGCGCGCAGGGCGTACGCCGCGGAGAGCCCACCCGGGCCGCCGCCGATGACGTACACGGGTCGGTCTTCGTGGGAGGGCACCGCGTGGTGCGCCGGGGAACGCGTCGCGTCGGGAGAGTCGGCCATGTGCCTGAGCGTATTCACCGCGTCACTTGATGGGTGTCGGTCAAGCCCGGAATCGATTGCGAATCGATCACGGCTGTGGGAGGAGTGGGTGGGATTCGTGGCGCAGACGCCTCAGAGTGTGCGATCGATGAGGCTCATGTACGCGAAGCCGTGCGCTCCTTCTCCGGCACCGCGTACCCGGGAACGGACGGCCACCGCACGGTCAACACCACCGACTCCTCCTCCGCGATCCAGGAGTGGTCCACTCCGTGGCCCCATACGACGTAATCACCCTGGCGTTCCAGCAGAACGCTGCGGCCGGGCAGCTCGACCCGGAAGCGACCGCTGATGAGAACCAGCAGGGCCGTGCGTTTCTCGCCCCGCACCCACTGCGCTCGCTGGTCACCACTTGGGTGGACGCCCCACTTGATCTCCACCGCGTCGCTCTGACGAGGATCACCCTCGCCCTTGAAGTGCCCGAGCAGCCATCCGCGGTCCAGCGCCGCGTCTCTGCCCGCATTGCCCACGTACACGCCGTCGTCCATGCGGCCGAACGCTAACACCGGCGAACTGGGCCCCTCCTCGGCCGACCATGGGAAGAGGTCTCGGCTTCTCATGTCTTGCGCGGTTGCCGTGCATCCGCTGAACTGACGTATCGTCAGATTCCTTCGACCGCAGGGAAGTCCATGGACACGATCTGGCTCACCGGTGCGGAATGGGTCGCCGTGCTGCGTATCGGGCTCGGGCTGTGGTGGCTGGAGAGCTGGCGGCACAAGGACAAGAAGGGGTGGTTCGAGCGGGGGACGGGGATCGCGTGGGCGGCGGATGTCGCGGCGAAGCACCGTTGGACCGCCGTGCGCAGCGGCTTCGACGTCGTCGTCGCGCCTCGGCCGCGGGCCATGGCGTACGTCGTCGTGTATGCGGAACTCGCCCTGGGGCTGGGCCTGATCGTCGGCTTCCTGACACCGATCGCCCTGGTCGGCGGCCTGCTCCTCAACCTCCTCTACCTCGTTCTCATGATCCATGACTGGGCCGAGCAGGGGCAGAACTCGATGATGGCGCTGATTTCCCTGGTGGCCCTGTTCGGGATGTCGTGGCAGACGTGGTCGCTGGACAGCGCGCTGGGGCTCTTCTGATGGGGGCGGCGCGCTTCGATGTGCCGGAAGTCGATGCCTTCACGCGTGCGTACTGGGAGGCGGCCGGCCGTGGCGAGTTGCTCGTGCGGCGGTGCGGGGAGTGCGGGCGGGCCCACCACTACCCCCGCGAGTTCTGCCCGTACTGCTGGAGCGAGGACGTGGCCTGGGAGCGGGCGAGCGGGCGAGCCACGCTCTACACCTGGTCCGTCGTCCACCGCAACGATCTCCCGCCCTTCGGGAGTCGTACGCCGTACGTCGCTGCCGTCGTCGATCTCGCCGAGGGGCCGCGGATGATGACCGAGGTGGTGGAGTGCGAGGAGGGTGCGCTGCGGGTCGGGATGGGGCTTGAGGTGGCGTTTCGGGAGGCGGGAGAAGGCGCGGGGGAGGTCGTGGTGCCGGTGTTCCGGCCCCGGGTGTGAGGCGTGGGGACGTACGGGATTCCATGGCGCGCCGGCCCATCTCCACGCGATTCCGGCCTGTAGCGCAGTGAGACACGGCGGGCTACAATTACGTCATGAAGACGATCACCCAGCGGGAGTTCCGTAACAACTCCGCCGCCGTCATGGACGCGGTCGAGGCTGGCGAGACGTACCACATCACGCGTAACGGCATAGAGGTCGCCGAACTGCGTCCGCTGGCGCGTCGGCGCCGGCTGAGCGCCGAGGAACTCGTTGCCCGGCACCGGACGCTGCCGCATGTGGACTACGCGCAGATGCGCGCGGAGGCGGACGAGGTCTTCGGGAGCGATGAACTCGTCGAGTACGACCCATGGGAGCGCAAGCGTGGCTGATCGTCACCCCCAGGGCGTCCTCGATACCTGTACCTACATCGATCTGGGTGTGCTCAGCCCGGAGGACCTTCCCGTTGCGCCGGAGCTCACCGCCGTGACATTCGCCGAGTTGCAGCAGGGTGTGGCCATGGCCAAGGACCCCGCTACGAGGGCGGCCCGCATGGAGAAGCTGGGAGCCGCGGTCGCCGACTTCGACCCCCTGCCGTTCGACGGGGACGCTGCTGCCAGATACGGCACTTTGGTGGCGCTGACCATCGTTGCCAAGAGGGATCCCCGCCCACGGCGCATGGACCTGATGATCGCTGCTATCGCTTCGGTGAGGGGCCTGCCGCTCTTTACGCGAAACTCTGAGGACTTCAAGGGGCTGGAGGGCACGGTGCTCGTGGTCTCCATCTGACCGGTGAGGTCTCGTCCGCCCGGCCCCACCTCTGCGGCTGCGGGGAGGGGAGGCGGGGGCTGGTTTGTAAAAGTGTGACGCTTCGGCGCGAAGTGTCACACTTTTACAAACCAGCCTCCCGGGTCCTCACGGCCACAACAGTTGCCTGGCCCAACCCCCGTCCGTACGGCGATAGTCGAGCCGTACGTGCCGTCGCCGGGCGTCACCCTGGAAGAACTCCACCTCGTCCGGTCGGACGCGGTACAAGGTCCAGGACGGGACCTGGGCCTCGGGCTCCCGTTGCGCCCGCTCCCAGGCGGACTCCGACGCTTGCGCCAACTCCCCGACGGAGTCCAGTACTTCGCTCTGGTGGTCGACCAGAGCCGCTGCCAGGGAGCCGGTCGATCGGGCGTGCAGGTCTGCCTGGGATTCCTCCGGTGAGGCGGGCGTCACCGGGCCGCGTACGCGTACCTGGCGGCCCTGTGCCGGCCAGTAGAAGCCGAGTGCCGCGTAGGGGCGGGCGGCCAGGTGGCGGCCCTTGCGGCTGGTGGCGTGGGTGGCGAAGGACCAGCCGTTCGCGTCGGCGCCGTGCAGCATCACCGTACGGACGTCGGGCAGGCCGTCCTCGTCCGACGTCGCGAGCGACATCGTGTGCGGCTCGGTCTGCCCGGCCGTCACGGCTTCCGCGAGCCACCGCGCGAAGAGGGGCAGCGGCTCCTCGGGCGCCTCGGCCGGGTCGAAGACGGGCAACTCGGTGTCCCACACGCGCAGGGAACGCAGAAGCTCGTGAAGATCCGTTTCCATACGGCGAGTATCGCCCGACGGAGCATCCTGCCGGTCGCGGGCGGCTGCATGCCCGGCAAGCGGCGGTTCGGGCCAGGCCGGGCCCGAGGTAAATCGCGTGCGTGGCGGGAGCGGTCCACGGGACCATTGCGTATGGCTTCCGTTTCGCCCGACTGGCATCTAACCCGTGACCTCGAGGTCTTCCTCGACCGAGCCGGGAGCTTCCTGCACTCGAAACCCGCCCTGCACACCGTGCAGTTGACGGTCACCGACGCGCTGGGCAGAGGGGGCTCGGCCACCTTCGGGCCGGAGCCGCCGTACTTCGCATGGCTCGCGGACCGGGACGGTGCCGTGCGGGCCACCGCCCTGCGGACACCTCCGCACCCACTGAACCTGACCGCCACCACCCCCGAGGCCGCCGACGCGCTCGCCGCCCGACTCTCGGAGACAGGTCATGCGCTCCCCGGCGTCAACGGCCCTGCGGACACGGTCGCGGCCTTCGCGACCGCCTGGGAGCGCCGTACCGGAGCCACCGCCCAGCTCACGACGAACCAGCGGCTCTACCGGCTCGGCACGCTCACACCACCCGAGCCGGCCCCGCCCGGCAGGGCGAGGCTCGCCACCGGGGACGACCACGGGCTGGTCGCGCGGTGGTACACCGAGTTCGGCGCGGCGACCGGCCAAAAGGCCAACCGCGACCCGGACCGCTGGGCCGAGGGCCGCCTCGCCCACGGCGGCATCACGTTCTGGGAGACGCCGGACGGCACGCCCGTCGCGATGGCGGGCGCCATCCCGAAGGTCGCCGGGCAGATCCGCGTCGCGCCCGTCTACACCCCGCTCGCCTTGCGAGGCCGCGGTTACGCGAGCGCGGCCACCGCCGCGGTCAGCCGCGCCGCGCTCGCCGCGGGCGCCGACGAGGTGCTGCTTTTCACCGACCTCGCCAATCCGACCAGCAACGCGCTGTACCAGCGGATCGGCTATCGGCCGGTACGGGACTTCGCCGTGCACACGTTTCGTACGTGACGTTCCGTACGTGATGTCCCGCGCGACGCGTCTCAGACCGAACCGAGGTCCGACGACAGCCAGTGCTCTGGGCGCATGCGAACGATCACCTGCTCGCCGTGCTCCTTCCAGGCGAAGTCGACATAGCCGTCGACCTTGTCGGCCGGGAGGTAGCGGGCGGCGAGTTCCCGGAGATGCTCGATGGTGGCGGGGGTCGTGTCGATGACCGGGCCCTCGACCGATACGTACCGGATGGTGGGTTCGATCCGGTCGACCAGCAGGGAGAACCGGCCCGCCGTGCCGAGCAGCTGGTTCTTGCGGGAATCGAGCCCGATCAGGATCCATACGGTGCCGTCGGATTCGTACTGGTACCAGACGGGCACGGTGACCGGACCCCGTCCCTCCCCGGCATCCACCGCGAACGCGGCGACGTGCGGCTCGGCCAAGAACTGCTCACGCTCTTCGCGACTCAGGGCCATGTCGGTCTCCTTCAGCCTTCCAGGATGCGGACAATGCGGACGATGCTCCTCTGAGCCAGCGTGCCCCGTACTGGTCGGTATTCCGACAGCGCGACGCGCCGCAACGGCCGGCTCGCGCCTGCAGATAGGCGAGTACGGCCGGCGCCCACCGGCAGCGGTTGATGGACTAGTGATCCCATATGGCACGAGGCGTGGCTCAGCCAACCGTGTAAGCGGTGCCCCCGAAGTCCGCCACCACCCGGAGCTCTCCGCCCAGGGCCCGTACGTAGGCGCGCAGAGTGGCCACCTCCGTACGGTCGATCTCTCCATGCTCGATCGCCGAGATCCGAGGCGTGGAGACCCCCATCGAGTCGGCGATGTCCCGTTGGGTGAGGTCCTGCTCACGACGGATCTCGGCGAGCTTGTAGGCCCACACCTCGGCGAGGAGCCGCTCCCTGTCGGCCCGCTTCTCCTCGGGCGACCGCACCGGGATCCCCGCAGCTTTCCGCTGCTCGTCCACCCTGCGCTTGACTTCCTCCCAGCTGACCGTGCTCACTTGCCCTCCCTCGTGTCCAACTCGGCCGGGTGCCGACTGAGCCATGGGCAGAGTTGGTGCACGCGGTAACCCTCGGAGTGTGGATCACCCCCCGGTTCACCCGAACGAGGAGCTCGCCCGCCCCTTACCCCCGCCCCAGCACCACCGTCCCCGACGAGCAGAACCATCCACCCGTGCCGGACACGACGGCCAGCTGGGGCAACTCCCCATCCCTCCGCCGTACTTGACGCGCCCCCGCCTCCCCCCGCAACTGCCGCACCGCCTCCACCAGCAAGAACAGCCCCCGCATACCCGGGTGTTGGGCGGAGAGCCCGCCTCCGTCCGTGTTCACCGGCAGGTCCCCGCCCACCAACAGCCGGCCCTTCTCGACGAACGCGCCGCCCTCGCCCTTCTCGCAGAAGCCCAGGTCCTCCAGCGTTACGAGCGTCATGTACGTGAAGGCGTCGTAGAGCTGGGCCACGTCCACCTCCTCCGGGCGGACTCCCGCTCGCTCGAACGCCAGCTTTCCGCTCACCGCCGCCGGGGACACCGTGAAGTCGGGCCACTCGGACATGGTGGTGTGGGAGACGTGTTCGCCGGTGCCGAGGATCCAGACGGGGGGTGTACGGCAGTCGCATACGTACTCCTCCGCCGCCAGAAGAACAGCCGCGCCGCCGTCGGAACGTATGCAGCAGTGGAGCTTGGTGAAGGGGTCCGCGATCATCGGGCCGGACAGGACGTCCTCGACCGTGATCGGGGCGCGGAACATCGCCTCGTCGTTCAGTGCGGCGTTCGCCCGCGCTTGGACGGCCACGGAGGCCAGCTGTTCCAGCGTCGTCCCGTACTGGTGCATGTGGCGGCGGGCGGCCATGGCGTACTTGGCGATCAGGGTGTGCCCGTACGGGACCTCGAACTGCAGCGGACCCCGTGCGCCGAACGACAGGTTCCCGGTACGACGGCCCGCCTTGATGTCCGCGCGGGCCGTGGACCCGTACACCAGCAGGACCGCGTTCGCGTGCCCGGCGGCGATCGCGTCCGCCGCGTGGGCCGCCATGACCTCCCAGGTCGAGCCGCCGACCGAGGTCGAGTCGACCCAGGTGGGGCGCAGGCCCAGATACTCGGCGACCTCGACGGGGGCCAGGGTGCCCAGACCCGCCGAGGCGAAGCCGTCCACGAGTGACCGGTCCAGGCCCGCGTCGGCCACGGCGCGGCGGGCGGCCTGGGCGTGCAGTGCGTACGGGGTCGCGTCGTCCACGCGGCCGCAGTCCGAGAGGGCCACGCCGACGACGGCCACTTTCCTCCGGGCTCCCATGACCATGAATCTGACGGTACATCAGATACGGTCGGAAGTGGCAGGCGTCGCGCCTCTGGGCATCCCCGCCCCGCCGCCCTAACATGACGGCCCGTCAGATCACATCACTCGTAGGTCGTCGTCCCGGAGGTGGCCATGGACGCCCGCTTCACCGCCGAACAGGACGAGATCCGCCGTACCCTGCGCGAGCTGCTGCACAAGCGCTGCGGTGCGGAGGAACTGCGGGCCGCCGTCGACACCCCGGCCGGGCACGACCCCGCACTGTGGACCGTCCTCGCCGAACAGCTCGGCCTGCCCGGGCTCGCGCTTCCGGAGGCGTACGGAGGTGTCGGCTGCTCGGCGACCGAGCTCGCCCTCGCCTGCGAGGAGACGGGCCGGGTGCTCGCCCCCTCGCCCCTGCTCGCGACGGCCGTCCTGGCCGCGCCCCTGCTGCTCGCCCTCGGAACGGACGCCCAGCGGGCCGGGCTGCTGCCCCGCATCGCCTCCGGCGCCCTCACCGCCGCCCTCGCCGTACCCGGCACGTGTCTCACCACCGCCCTCGGCCTGACCGGCGACAACCACGGCGACTGGGCGGGCGGGGGCCGAGCGGGGGGCGTACAGGCCAAGCGCTCGGAAGACGGCACCTGGCGGCTCTACGGGCAGGTCGATCAGGTGCTGGACGGGCACAGTGCGGGGGTGCTGGTCGTGGCCGCGCACAGCGGTGGGTTCTCCCGGTCCCGCACGCTGTTGTTCCTCGTACGGGCAGGGGCCGACGGGCTCGTACGCATGCGGCAGACGTCCCTCGATGCGACCCGCCCGCAGGCCCGCCTCCAACTCCGGGATGTGGACGCGGAGTTGCTGGGCGGGGAGGACGCAGACGTGCTGTCCGTGCTGTCCGCGTTGGCCCGCGTCGGCGACACCGCCGCCGCTGTCCTTGCCGCCGAAGCCGTCGGCGCCGCTGATCGCGTACTGGAGCGGACCGTCGAATACGTCAAGCAGCGCGAGCAGTTCGGGCGGGCGATCGGGTCGTTCCAGGCGGTCAAGCACCGGCTGGCCGACCTGTATGTGCAGGTCCAGGCGGCCCGCTCGGCCGCCTACTACGCGGCCTGGGCGACGGCCGCGAGCGACGAGCGCGTGGGCCCGCTCGCCCTCGCGCAGGCCTTGGAGGCGTTGCGCGCCACCGCGTCCGAGGGGGTGCAGCTGCACGGTGGGATCGGGTTCACCTGGGAACACGAGGCGCATCTGTACTTCAAGCGGGCGTCCGGCGACGAGCTGCTCTTCGGGCCCGTGCACCGGCTGCGGGCGTACGCGGCACAGGAGGCGCGGCTGTTCGGCGGCGGGGAGGTGGCGGTCTGATGGCCGTTTCCGTGGGAGTCCGGGTGGTGCAGAAGGTGTCCTCGACGCGTGCCTTCGCACGGATCGCTCCGCGCGTCGTTCCCGCGCTCGACCGCGCGGTACACCGGCTCACCCGTGGAAAGGTCCTGCTCAGCGCCCAGCTGCTGCCCGGCGTCATCCTCACGGCGCGCGGGGCGAAGAGCGGGCTGCCCCGGCGTACGCCACTCGCCTGCATGCCGGAAAGCGACGGAACCTGGATTCTCATCGGGTCCAACTTCGGGCGTACGGATCACCCCGCCTGGACCGCCAACCTCCTCGCCCACCCCGACGCGGAGATCAACTGGAAGGGCAGGGACATCCCGGTCACCGCCCGTCTCCTGCGGGGTGAGGAACGGGACACGGTGTGGAAGGCGCTGCTGGACTTCTGGCCGCCGTACGCGACGTACCAGGCACGGGTCGCTCGCGAGATACGGCTCTTCCGGCTCGTACGACGCTGAGGGGCTCCGTACGACGCTGAGGGGTCGGCCGTACGACGCCGACGGGCCCGTAACGCGACGGACGGCAGTCCACCGGAGCGGACTCCGAAGTGAACTGCCGTCTGCCTGACAGGATTTGGGCCTACGAAAGCGTGGGGGGTGGGTAGTGGGGGGTACCAAACCGTACTAACAACTAACAGATATCTGAGTGACCTATCTCGTGCCTGAGTGACCTATCTCGTCGGCTTCTTGCCGGTCACGCCCATATGCACCAACAGGGCCAGATTCGGCTTGAGTTCGGCCTGTTTGACGCCCCAGGACTGGAAGCCCTTCTGGTGTGAGGCCACCGCCGCGAGCATCGCGACGATCGAACCGGCCATCGCCGCCGGGCTCACGTCCTTGTCGACCTTGCCCTTGGCCTGGAGCTCCTTGACCGTGTTCGTAAGGGAGTTGTTCACGGAGTTCAGGATCTTCATACGGATCTTGTAGAACCGTTTGTCCCCCTCGGCGGCGCCCAGGTCGACGACGCGCAGGATGGCATCGTTTTTGCGCCAGAAGTCGAGGAAGCCGTCGACGAGTTCCTGAGCCGTCTGCCAGCCCGCCTTGCCGGTCCAGGAACGTCCCTCGAGCAACTCGGTCAACCCGGCGCCCTCCGCGGCCGTTTGCTCGGCGATCTCCAGGACGGCGCCCTCGACGTCCGGGAAGTACTGGTAGAAGGTCGCCGGTGACGTGCCCGCCTTCCGCGCGACGTCGATGACTTTGACATCCCGGTAGGGCGACGAGCTGAGCATTTCGCTTAGGCAGTCGAGCAGCTTCTGTCGAGTCGCCTGCCCACGCCGTCCGGCCACCCGGCCGTCGACGGTACGCACTTGTCCTGTCATGACGTCAGCTTACCGAGGGGTGATCGGGGCGCGATTCGGCCGACTGCAAATGGGGTGTGACTGCTCTGCGGGATGTGCGGGAGGCGATTAGCTTGGGCGGTATGGCCGAATCCGAGCCGTCCGCCATTGACGCCGGTTTCGGGGAGGGCGTCCCCTGCCGGCTCGACGCCCGGCTCCCCGATGCGGAGGCGGGCAAGCGCTTCTCCGGCGAGCTCTTCCACGGTACTCTCTTCAGCCCGGCCGCGCGCCCGTCGCCGACGTCTTCCCGGCCGAGATGCCGCCCCACTTCCTCGTCCACTTCCAGGTGGAGGACTGTGACGTCGCACTCGGTACGGTGAGGTGACTGGGCGGCCGAATCCAGGCGCTGCCCTTCGACACGTCGTACGGAAGTGTGGCGGTCGTCACCGACAATCAAGGGGCGTCTTTCGCGGTGCTCCAACGCTGAGGATGCTTTTGTCCCGGAACGCCCCGAGACATCCAGGTCCGGCCCCGGGTTCGCAACCGACGGCCGGGCCAGGAAGAATCGGAGTGCGTGCCGCCGGAGCGGTTCGGTGGTGAGACGCTGCGCAGTGGCTGGAAACACAGCCGCGTACGGGGAGGTGGCAGGCAAGTGGTGGATCAGCTGACGCAGCACGATCCGCGGCGGATCGGGCCGTTCGAGGTGCTGGGACGGCTGGGTGCCGGCGGCATGGGGCTGGTCTATCTGGCGCGCTCGGCTTCGGGCCGACGGGTGGCGATCAAGACGGTCCGTACGGAACTGGCTGAGGACCAGCTGTTCCGGGTCCGCTTCGCGCGCGAGGTCGAGGCGGCACGGGCCGTCTCCGGCTTCTACACGGCGGCCGTGGTCGACGCCGACCCGCGCGCGGCCGTGCCGTGGCTCGCGACCGCGTTCGTGCCCGCGCCCTCGCTCGAGGAGATAGTGACCGAGTGCGGGCCGCTCCCGGCCCAGGCGGTGCGCTGGCTGGCGGCGGGCGTCGCGGAGGCGCTTCAGTCCATCCATGGCGCCGGGCTCGTGCACCGGGACCTCAAGCCGTCCAATGTCCTCGTCGTCGAGGACGGACCGCGCGTGATCGACTTCGGTATCGCGTCCGGTGTCTCCAACACCCGGCTGACGATGACCAATGTCGCCGTGGGCACCCCCGCCTATATGTCGCCCGAGCAGGCCAAGGACTCACGCAGCGTGACCGGCGCGAGCGATGTCTTCTCGCTCGGCTCGATGCTCGTGTTCGCCGCCACCGGCCACGCCCCCTTCCACGGCGCGAACCCCGTCGAGACCGTCTTCATGCTGCTCAGGGAAGGCCCGGACCTCGAAGGCCTCCCGGAGGAACTGCGCCCGCTGATCGAGTCCTGTATGCAGATGGAGGCCACCGCCCGCCCCAACCCGGCCGACCTCCAGGCCCAACTCGCACCGCATCTGTTCGGCTCCGGCTCCGACGACAGCGGTACGGCGTCCGCGTGGCTGCCCGAGCGGGCCGTGAGCCTGATCGAGACGCGGCGCGGGGGGCGTCCGGCGGCGAAGCCGTCGTCGTCCGGCGGCGGCCGCAGTGGCGGGCGGGGTGCGCCCGGTGCCGGGGCCGCTGCCGGGGCCGCAGGCCA